>JAAZLQ010000319.1 GCA_012799255.1 Bacillota bacterium | reverse complement strand
GTAGCCAATGGACAGGTTAACAAGCCTGCCAATGACAGTGCGGTTCAAGCTGCCCATGCAGCCTTAAACGGACTAGATCCATCGGGAGGCGCTTTATATTTCTATAACCCTGCAAAAACCAGAAGTGCGTGGATTCGCAGTCGTGAAGTGATTAAGACCATCGGGAAACATGTTTTCGCGAGTTAGGGGGATTAACGTGGGCAAAGGTCTTAGGCAAAAACTCATAAGCATAATCTTCGCTTTAGTTCTTATAGGTGTGGGGTTCGTAGCTGGACAATATTATCTCCATCGTGCCTATCAGACTCAGGTAGAAGCAGGATACCGGCGGGCTCTAAGTGAGCTTGGGACTCATTTCCAAGCGCTGACTGCCGAAATGGGCCGAGCTAGGTTGGCGGTTAGCCCAGGTCAACGCAGCCTTATTGGAGCTAATTTGCGGAGTCTGATTTATGCAGTACAAAGCAATCTGGGTGAGTTGCCTCTAGGTGAAGTCAATCTGGAGGGAGTCTGCCAACTTTTAGATGAACTATATGAGCAGACCTACTTCTACAGTCAAGAAAAATTGGACCCAACCACTATAGATGAGCTTTATGGACAAGTTCAATATGTAAATCATGAACTAAACCAACTTGTGCTCCACAAACAGTTTGAGTATCCTTGGGTATCATGGCACGAATATTTAACGACCTCGGTTGTCGTCCCAGATTTTTTGCAGGCATTTGCCCTAATCAATGCTGGATTAGGGGAGATTAGGATAGGAACCTCATTGGTACAAGACGGAGTTTTTAAACGGGGAGAAATCTTAGGGGAGAGTATCGGGCGCGAACAAGCGGTAGAAGTAGCCCGAACCTTTATTGGTCAGGGTAGCTTGAACTTTCAGGTTACAAATGAGACTAAAGGAGCAATTCCTTCCTACACGGTGGAGGCTAAAGATGGGGAGGAACGCATTATTGTGGAAGTGTCTCAAAAGGGAGGACTGGTTTTGTGGATGGTCCATTCCCGCGAAATTCGAGAAAGCGGATTGTCGGCAGAAGAAATGGTCGCGAGGGGAGCACGTTTTTTAGAGGAAAGGGGGTTTCCCCCGTTAAACGTTACAGATCTTCAAGTGTTACAGAACAAGGCTACGATAACCTTTGTTCCAGCAAGGGATGGAATTTTACGTTATGGCGAACCTCTTAAAGTACAGGTCAGTGCGGCAGATGGCAGCATACTCGGTTTTTGGGGAACCCCCTTTTATGTGGCTCAGAGCCGCGAAGGAGAAGTTGAGCTTGCCAAGGAGATTAACTGGATTCCCCAGGATAAGATCAGAAGTGATCTGGAAATATTAGATGAAAAGCTGGTCTTAATTGAACTGGAAGGGCAAGGTGAAGTACTCACCACTAGGCTAGGGGTGAGATACCAAGATGATTATTATCTGATCTATCTCAATGCGGATACGGGGGAAGAAGAGCAGATAGTGCAAGTAAGCTCGCCCCAGTTTTTCTAGGGTAAGCTTTTGATATGTGTTGCGATAATACAAGCTCTTTCCTTGGAATCACGCTGAGAAAGTTCTCCTGTAACAAGGAGTAAGGGTTCATTAAAAATGGTTTTAGCGTATTTCTTATAGACGTCTTCAAAAATAGTCACATCGATCAGCCCATGCTCGTCTTCTAGGGTTAAAAATACTACTATCCTACCACTTTTGGTCGGAGGTCGATGTGGTCTGATTACAAGGCCAGCCATTTGTACAATACCTTGAGTACGAGCGACAATCTCTTTGCTGGTAAGCACTGTTTTAGGCAGTGTGGATCTGAAAAAATCCAGAATGTGTCCTTGAGCAGTAAGACGTAGGACAGAGTATTCTTTGAGCCAACGATCAAAGGGAGTGAAATCAGCAACAGTATTATCAGCGGGGAAAGTCTCTAAAAAAAGACTTCCCTGTCTGTTTTGATAGCACTTGGGCAAACTCCAGATTAGGGCTCGACGATTAGCTGAAAACCAATCAAAGGCACCACCTAAGATCAAATTTTCAGTTACATCTTTACTTACATTGGTTCGGAAGACAAAATCTTGTACAGAGCTAAACGGTTCCTTTTCCCTCGCTTCTATTATGGAAGTTAAAAAGGCTGTTTCCATCCCTTTAACTTGTTTTAGACCAATTCGAATGGTAGTGTCATCTGTCTCAAACTCCACGCCACTCTCATTTATGTGTAAAGGTAAGATGGTAATTCCCCTTTTGCGAGCTTGCACACAAAGAGTGTTTGGAGGATAAAAGCCCATGGGCTGTCCGTTTAAGAGGGCAGCATAAAATTGGGCGGGATAATGCTCTAGTAGATATGCGGTGCGATAGGCAGTGTCTGCGAAAGCAGCGGCATGGGCTTCGCAGAATCCGTAACCTGCGTAACTTAGAATATAAGAAAAGATAACTTTTGCTGTTTCCTTGTCCACACCCCTGTCTATCGATTTTTTAATAAAATTCGCCCCAATCTCCTCCATCTCAGCTTGAGAACGCAATTTGGCCATCGCCTTGCGCAGACGATCCGATTCGCCAGGGGTAAAGCCAGCAATTTCTGAAGCAATTTCAATGACCTGCTCTTGATATAAGACCACTCCATAGGTAGAAGCTAAGATCTTTTCCAGTTTGGGATGAATAAAGGTCACTTCCTCTTGCCCATGTCTGCGAGCGATAAAAGGTTCCACCATATTGCCTTTGATGGGCCCTGGTCTAATTAAAGCTACGCTGGCCACAATATCTTCAAAGCGATCCGCCTGCAAGCGCGATTGCAAACTGCGTTGAGCGGGACTTTCCAATTGAAATACCCCTACAGTATCACCCCTTTGAAGTCTTTGAAAGGTGGCGCTATCGTTGGTGGGAATCTCATTATACTCTAGCCTTGGGCCCACCTGTTTGACCGTATCGGAAACGGCTGAGAGTGTGCGTAAAGAGAGGAGGTCGATTTTAATTAAACCTAGATCTTCTATGGTGTCTTTATCAAATTGAGTGATCAACACTCCCTTCGCGGAAGGCTGTAGGGGAGTAACTTTGGTTAAAGGTTCTCCGCTCACAACTAACCCCCCAAGATGGGTACCAATTTGTCTAGGAAAAGCATTAATGGCAGCACAATAATCTAGGAGCTTACTATATTTTGTTTGCTGCAAAGGGTGTCTTTTGAGCTCGGGGAGTCTTTGTAGCAAAGAACGGATGCCATCTGCAGGAATACTAGTAATGTTTTTGGTTAACTGTTGCAATTCAGTGGGAGCGAGTCCCAAAGCTTTGCCCAGATCTCTAAGCGCTGAACGGGCGTGGTAGGTTTGAAAAGTACAAACGGAAGCCACATGATCAGAACCATAGCGTTCATAAACATAATTAGCCACATGATCCCTATAGAGGGCATCAAAGTCGATATCAATATCGGGTTTTTGAGCCCGTTCCAGACTTAAAAACCGCTCAAAAAGAAGCCCCCTAGAAAAAGCGTCCACATTGGTAATTCCCAAACAATAGACAACTACCGAATCAGCGGCAGAACCCCTACCCGCGTAGCGGATATTTTGGTTCTTCGCATATTGGACAAGATCCCATACTGTTAAAAAGTAGTCGGCCACATCCAGATGCTCAATAATACTAAGCTCGTGCTCAATGCGCTCTTTAAGCTGGGGAGAAATTGTCGAATAGCGTCTTTCCGCTCCCTGCCAGGTTAGCTCACGCAAAAATTGGCTGGTTTTTTCAGGCCCCTCACCAGGGAAAAAACGTGGAAAGAGGTTTTGTGTCAAATCTAATACCACACTGCAACGCTCCGCAATCTCAATAGTGTTCGTAATAGCCTCTGGGAAGGCCGCGAAGCGCCTTTTCATTTCTTCCGTTGAGGCTAAGTAGTTTTCACCATTAAAGGGTCGCTCGGGGTGAATCTCCCGTAATTTGGTTTTGGTGCGCGTGCATACCAAAAGGTCATGAATGGGGAAATCTTCTTTACGAACATAATGGACATTATTGGTTGCTACTAAAGGAATGTGTAGTTCTTTATGGAGCCGATCAAGCTCAGTGAGGAGATGCTTAGTGAATGGTAAATAGTTATGAATCATTTCTAAGTAGACTCGATCAGAACCAAAAATTTCTACTAAGCGTTGTACTTCTGTCTTCGCTTTGGCATAGTCTTTGCGTAAAATGGCCTGGGCTACGCCAGAGCGGTGGCAACCACTTAAGGCAATCAAATCGCTGGCATTATCTCTTAACGCCTGCCAAGGAACCAAACACTGGTGCCTGGGACCTTGAGCGTAGCCAGCCGTGATAAGGCGACATAATGCTTGGTAACCCTGGTTGTTTTCAGCTAAAAGGGTAAGGTGGGTTCCATCCTCTGTGGTGATTTCGGCACCTTGAATGGGCTTTATTCCAAGTTCTAGAGCCCTTTTTTGGAACTCGACCGCACCGCTCACATTATTATGGTCCGTTAAAGCAATGGCGGGCAGGTTCAACTTAGCGGCTTGGTTAAGTAAAGCCTCCAGAGAAGAGGCACCATCTAGAAAAGAATAGGGGGAATGGACATGAAGGTGAACAAACATGAAAAAAACCTCCACTAATCTGCTAAACGGTATAAAATCCATTGATCCCTAGTGGGAAAAAAGTGGAGCTCGCAACGACAATAATTGGTGCTTACTTCATAGACGAAAAGCTCCGGCTCATCGAGCCACCATTGACCACTTTCCCGCCAATGTTTGAGGATATACTTGACTTTAAATTCGCGCCCCCAGTAAAAGGATGAAGGGAAACTGCCTTTAAACTTAAGCTCAATGGGCTGATTGATCAACTTGCTCATGAAAAATACTCCTCCCAGAGAATCAAAAGACGTTCACGGCGTGAGAGCTCGATACCTACTTGAGCAGGTAGTTCACGCTCACATAATTGTGGCGCTTGAGGATCCCAGAACATATTTAATTGGGCCAAGGGGGAAGCTGAAAGATTGCCTAGCACAATGCTAATTTGGGCTATAGTTTCCAGAGGAAGAAGGCTTTCTAGCACCAGTTTTAAACGTTTGGCGTCATCTGTTGCTCCTTTGATTTGACGTTTTTCTTGAAAACTAGCTCCACTGGCTAGGATAGCTTCCACTCGTATTTCACCAGCTACTTTGTGCTTTTCTTGCAATGTGGTCGCTAACGTATTAATGCCTTCTTGCAGATAGGGTTTTAGCTCTTGGGGATCTAAAGGCCTTAAAAATTCTTCTAAGGTGGTACAATCTAGAGACCAGCTATATTCTTGGGTGTGCTCAGTTTGGAAGGGAACAAGATCTTGTCCCTTTCCCAACTTTTGTAAGGACGAAGCCCTTGACCCAAATTGGCTTACGAGCTCAACTAAGGGTATTTTGCCAAGTTCTCCGATCGTTTTTACGCCCAGCTTTTCTAAGTTGGTGAGTTCTGGGAGGTGCAAACGATGTAAGGGAAGTTTGTTGAGAAAATCTTCTGTTTGTTCAGGGAGAACCACCCGCTCATGACCTGTGAGATTGTGTGCCGCCAATTTGGCCACCAATTTGCTGTTCCCAGCACCCCAAATACCACCACCTTCCTCTTGGTGTAAACTTGCACTAAAATCCAAGATGAATTGCCTAAAAATAGCTGGTTGCTCGAAACGTAAGTACCAAGAATGGGGATACTCTATTTCAAGTTCGTGAGTGTATTGGCGGGAAAAATCATGCCATCTTTTGGCGAAAGTGGCGAAATTATTCAAGTCAATGTCAACCTTTATAATCGGTTTGTCCAGGTGCAAAACTGCCCGTCCTTTGGCTTGATTAGTGAAACCGTGATCTTTGAGTTTGGGGGAAAAGTCCCAGACTTCTTTAATGTGTGTTAAAATATAGTAAGCGTCTGTCTGTGAGCCTGCGATAAGAGGCGGCTCAAAATTTCGAATATAAAAGTGGCGTAAGCCACAGTAGACGATCATGACACCCCTCCTCTGGAACATCTGTTCGTATAAATTATAATGCAGAACAAGTGTTCTGGTCAAGGTGGGAAAGGATGGTATTATGGAGCTCACATTTTTAGGTAGTGGTACTTCACACGGTGTTCCGGTTCTAACCTGTACCTGTCCTGTTTGCACCAGCACGGATCCGAAAAATAAACGTACTCGTAGCTCACTTTGGGTGAGAGTTAAAGGGACGAGTCTGTTAATTGATACTGCCACCGAATTCCGGCTTCAAGCCTTAAAGGCTAATATTCAAGAAGTGGATGGAGTGCTCTACACCCATTGCCATGCGGATCATGTCTTTGGCTTCGATGATCTACGAGTTTTCAGTCACCTTACCAAAAAAAGTGTCCCGGTCTATGGTAGTGAACCGACAATCAAAGAGCTTAGAGATGTCTTTTCCTATGTCTTTCGTAAAACCCAAAAAGGCGGAGGGAAACCACAGGTGGAAACAATTGTGGTAGAAGATGCCTTTGAGGTTAAAGATGTTTTAATCCAGCCCATTCCGGTTTTTCATGGTGAATTGCCCATTTTTGGTTACCGTATTGGCAAAATGGCCTACCTTACCGACTGCAATTTTATTCCCCCTACCTCTTTAGAGCTGTTACGGGGTTTAGATGTTTTGATCCTAGGTGTGGTTCGCTTTGAACCCCATTCTACCCACATGCATGTGGCCCAGGCTCTAGATCTGGTCCATAACTTAAATCCGAAACGTACCTATTTCACCCATATTTCCCATTTGCTTGAGCATAATGAAGTAAGTAAATCTCTTCCTGATGGGGTTTATCTGGCCTATGATGGACTTACTGTCACCCTAGAGGAGAACTAAACTAGGAGAATTCTTAACTAGCTTTTGCATATAGTGTAGTGATCTTCTTTGGCTAGGAGGGGCGAGATGGTCATACACAAAGAATATGCTTTGCGCCGTTTTTGTGAGGTTCCCTTGAAACATGAGTCAAGCAAGGCCCTTTTAGAAAAGATCTGGGCGGATCCAGAACTATTGAAAAGACTTGTTTTCGTCACAACCAGAGACTACTTGCCAAATACTATGCTTATCTCCCAGATGGGAACGGAAGAAGTCGGTTTTGAGTTGCAGTTAGGGAGTGAATCAGAGCACCTTACTCTAGTGAATGGTGGTTTGCGTAGAGAAACGCAAAAAACCAGAGAAGTCTCCATTTCGGATCCCTTAGTTGCCTGGGATGTTCTGCAAAGTTTTTCGGGTCTTCTGCATGTACAGTTGGTTTTTAGAGAATCCACTCCTGACTGGTATGAGGAAATTGTAGTACCCAATGAGGCTATTCCTCCGGGGCTTGCTGCGGGATTTGCTTCTTTTGTGCGAGAGCAAGTGGATTTGATTTTGTGGGGAATTACCTTGAAAGTGCGCATAGACGAAGCTTTGCGCACTCGCGATGAAAAGCTCTTCCGAGAATCTGTACGCCTTTATAAGGAAGTTTGTCAATCTTGCTTCTGGAAACTTTAGGTGGGGGAGATAATGAGGCAGGATTTGCTGCTGTAAACGTGGAAACCTTTATAGAATTGCTTCTAGTCCAAAATTTTGGAGGTAGACAGATTGAAACCAGTAGTTCGAAAAAAACCTAAAAGCCAAATTCGAGAACTCTTGGAAACAGTTGGCTCAGCAGTCCTGATAGCTGCTTTTATCATGATTTTTATCGCTAGGGCGTACACAGTAAACGGGGATTCAATGCTTCCCACCTTACACCATGGTGAGAGGCTTTTAGTTGACAAGATTTCTTATCGGTTTGTGGAGCCCGCACGGGGCGAGATTATTGTCTTTAAGAACCCGTCCAATACCAGTGAGCAGTTTGTGAAGCGCATCCTTGGTGTACCGGGTGATAAGGTTGCCATTATTCAAGGTGTCGTGTATATCAACGATCAACCCGTCGAGGAAGACTATACCCTGGCACCGGCTAGAATTGGGTTCGTCTCACAAATTGTTCCGGAAGGTACTTATTTTGTTCTAGGCGATAACCGCAATAATAGTGAAGATAGTCGTTTTAGCAGAGTAGGTTTTCTACCCCGAGAATTAATTATTGGTAGGGCAATTTGGCGTTATTGGCCCTTGAACCAAATCAATTTAGTTAGGAAGCCAGCAGTATTTTTGAATACCTCATTCTAAAGCTTAGCTTGATTTTTTGAGAGCCTCCCGCGTAAGTGGGAGGTTTTTTGCTGTGGTGACCGGGCTAGGGCATGGCACATAGACTGTAATCAAACAGATTGATGTTTTTCTCCACACACGCTTCCCAATCTGTAATGAAACTGCGAGGAGGTTAGCACTTGAGTGAGAGATTAGGTCTAATCTTATCGGGGGGCAGTGTGCGTGCTGCCGCCCATGTTGGTGTTTTAAAGGCCCTAGAAGAATATGCTTTAGAACCGGATGTGGTGGTTGGAACATCAGGGGGTTCTATTGTGGCCGCCCTTTATGCCACTGGTTTAACTGCTCAGGAGTTGGAGGATCTTTTTTTGGAATATAGTCGGACGAAGGGTAAGATTGTGGATTTAAATTGGCCCGGAGTCATTTTAGCCTTGCTTACCTGGGATCTGAAACGCTTTGTCGGAGTTGTACGGGGAAAGTCTTTAGAGCAAATCATTGATCAGAGTCTGCCAATCAAGCGATTTCAGGAACTAAAGAAATGTCAACTGCTTATTCCAGCAGTTAATCTCAATACTGGCCAACAGACAGTATTTTGTGATTATCAGGCCTTGGGGCTCAGTTTAGATGGCGAAGGGAAATACACTGATTATCCTCTGCGGGATGATTTCACCATTGCTCAAGCAGTACGGGCCAGTATTAGCATTCCGGGAATCTTTGTTCCAGCAGTTTTTGATAATGATCAGGATTGTTATGTGGACGGTGGTCTTAGGGATGGTTATCCTTTGAATATTGGTGTTCGCCTGGGTAAAACCCAGAGGGTATTGGGAGTAAATCTTGGTTATGCTGGTATGCGTCGCGACACGATCTTAGCAGATGGTCCTTTAGAGATCTTCAGTCAATCTTTAGATATCATGATGCGGGGTCAGTATCAGGATCGGCTTCAAGATCGGGCCTTAATGAAGAGCAGAATCTTAACCATTAACCCCTTGATCTATAATATCGGAACCTTTGAAGTTGAGTATATTCCCCAGATGATTAAAAGGGGTTATGAAGTAGCAGTTAGGCTCTTTAGGGAGCGCGGGGTGGCTGTGGGAAGTAGCCAAAACAAAGAGCGTCTCTTCAGGTTGATTCGGGAGCCGCAAACTTATCCTGAAAAAGGCACACCTTATTTCCAATATCTTCTAGAAAACCAGATCAAGAAGCAAGCTCCGGGTAGTGAAAGCAAAGTTAGTCGGTTCGGCCAGTTAAAGACACTAGTGGCAAAGAAAACCCCCAGTTAAGTCAATCGTAGCCCAGATCTAGGATCGGAACATAGTTCCGGTCCTTTTTTGGGGGAAAATAAAACGTAACTTAGAGGAACTATTTGTATAGATTGGATTGAAAATCATTCTCATTTTTGTTATGCTCAATATAAGTAAGTTGGTAATAATTACACTCTTAGAAAGGCGGGCTACTATGTTAATTGAACAGTATGGTCCCCTCAAGGGTCAAATGTTGCAGATTATGGATGAGAAAGGCATAATTCTTAGACCAGATCTTGTCCCTGATCTCAGTGATACAGAGTGGTTAGAATTATATAAGATGATGCTGAAGACGAGGAACGCCGATAACAAAGCGCTTCAACTCCAAAGGCAAGGACGGATGCTCACCTACGCTCCTAATACAGGCCAAGAAGCTGCCCAGGTAGGTTCGGCAGCTGCCATGGCGAAAAATGATTGGCTTGTGCCTGCATTTAGGGAGTTGGGTGCATGGCTTCAGCGTGGTGTAGATTTGCGGAGCGTTTATCTGTATTGGTACGGTAACGAATGGGGAAGTAATTTTCCTGAGGATGTGAGGGTGCTTCCCATTGCAGTTCCCATTGGTTCCCAATTGCAGCATGCGGTAGGCATCGCTATGGCTTCCACAATTAAAGGGGAAGAGGATGTGACTGTGGCTTATATTGGCGATGGGGGAACATCTATTGGCGATTTTAGTGAGGCATTGAACTTCGCAGGTGTGTTTTCTGCACCTGTCGTCTTCATTATCCAGAACAACCAATACGCCATCTCGGTTGCTAGGCAAAAACAAACTAAGGCTGAAACTCTCGTGCAAAAGGCGGTTGCCGCCGGAATTCCAGGCATTCTAGTTGATGGCAATGACCTGTTTGCCATGTATGCTGCCACCAAAGAAGCAATTGATCGGGCTCGCAAAGGCGGTGGTCCCACTTTGATTGAAGCTTACACTTATCGCTTAGGTGCCCATACAACCTCCGACGATCCTACCAAGTACCGGGAAGACAGTGAAGTGGAGAAATGGCTACCCAAAGATCCGATCAAGCGTATGAAAGCTTATTTGATCACTAGGGGCGTGTGGAGTGAAGAACAAGATGACACTTTAAATGAAGAATACGGTGAAAACGTCCTAGAAGTATTCCGGAATATTGAGGCCACAGGTGACCCAAAGGTAGAGGATCTGTTTAAGTATCACTATCAAGAAATGCCAGATCACCTCCGTGAACAATATGAAGAGTATGTTCAGTATCTAGAGGGGAAGGTGGAATAAATGGCTCTTATGAACCTAATCGGTGCCATCAATCACACTTTGGATCTGGAGATGGCTCGTGATGAAAGTGTCGTTGTTTTTGGCGAGGATGTTGGGGTTGAGGGAGGCGTTTTTCGGGCCACCGTTGGACTACAAGCAAAATACGGTGATAAGCGCTGTTTTGATACTCCTCTCGCCGAGTCAGCCATTGTAGGTTCAGCCATAGGAATGGCTATCAATGGGTTGCGACCCGTTGCGGAGATCCAATTCTCCGGTTTCGTTTATCCTGCCTACAATCAGATTGTCTCTCATGTGGCTCGAATGCGCAACCGTACCCGGGGACAACGTAATCTTCCCCTGGTCATTCGCATGCCCCATGGGGGAGGTATTAAAGCCTTGGAACATCATTCGGAGAGTTTAGATACCTTGCTAGGCCATATTCCCGGCCTCAAAGTGGTCACTCCTTCTACTCCTTATGATGCTAAGGGGCTGTTACTCTCAGCGATTCGTGATGATGATCCTGTGATCTTCTTGGAACCATCGAAGATTTACCGGGCTTTTCGACAAGAAGTGCCCGAGGAGGATTATACAATACCAATTGGTAAAGCCAAGGTTTTGAAAGCGGGTACAGATGTTACTGTGGTAACTTGGGGAGCTTATGTCCATGAAGTGTTAAATGCGGAGAAAATCCTGCGCGAAGAAGGAATTGATGTGGAGATCATTGATTTACGAACCATTTCGCCAATTGATCGGGAGACGATTATAGATTCGGTACAGAAGACCGGTAGATTCGTGGTCGTTCATGAAGCAGCTAAATCATTTGGACCGGGTGCGGAATTAATTGCGCTGGTTAACGAAGGGGCATTCTTATATTTGGAGGCTCCTCCTACCCGCTTAGCTGGTTTTGATGTCACTATTCCCTTGCCCCGCGGCGAGCACCATTATTTCCTTGATGCTGATCGCATAGCCACGGGTATTAGAAAAGTTGTACACTACTAAGACTTGCTCATAAGTCAGGAGGTTTTGCCATGCTTGAGTTTAAGTTCCCAGATATCGGTGAAGGTATTGCGGAAGGTGTTATTCTAAAGTGGTTTGTTGAAGTTGGGCAAGAGGTTAAAGAGGGCGACTCCTTGTTCTTAGTAGAAACAGATAAAGTAAATGCAGAAATACCTGCCCCCACCAATGGTAAGATCTTGGCCCGCTTTGGTGAAGTGGGAGAGACAATCAACGTAGGTGATGTAGTTGTTACAATAGATGACGGCTCTTCCTCATCTCCTGACGAGCCACAGGCTGAACCGGTGGAAGAGGATAATGCCGCAGTGGTTGGGGCTTTAGAAACATCATCGAATGTTTTTGAGGCAAGTAATGAACACACTACTGAAGATTGGGCACCAGAGAGACGAAAAGCGTTAGCCACACCTGTGGCCCGTAAGTTAGCGAAGGATCTGGGAGTAGACATAACCACAGTTGCAGGTACAGGTCCTGCTGGACGGGTGATGAAAGAAGATATTAGGAGAGCGGCAGAAAACACCGTGGAGGCGGTAGAGCCCAACCTAGTAACGGCTACGGCACCTGCTTTTAAGACAATTGAAGAGCGAATTGCCCTCACAACTTTAGGTAAAACGGTGGCCAAGAATATGGCCCTATCCAAGCAAGAAATCCCCCATGCGGCAGTAATGGATGAGTTTGATGTGACCGAGTTAGTGAAATTCAGGCGAGAAACTAAAGTTCTAGCTGAACAGGAGGGTTCCAAACTCACCTACATGCCTTTTATTATCAAGGCAGTCACCCTGACCCTAAAAGAATTTCCCCTCTTTAATGCCAGTTTTGCCGGGGAGACCCATGAGATTATCCTCAAGAAGTACTATAATATTGGTATAGCCGTTGATACTCCAGATGGACTCTTGGTTCCGGTGATCAAAAACGCGGATCTAAAGGGCTTACTAGAACTAGGCAAGGAAGTACAGACTTTGGCAGACAAAGCTCGGGAACGTACCCTTTCTTTGGATGAGATTCAAGGTGGAACTTTCACCTTAACTAACTACGGTGCGGTAGGAGCCTTATCTGGCATTCCGGTGATTAAGTATCCGGAAGCTGCCATTCTTGGGATTGGAAGTATTACCAAGAAGCCAGTGGTTCTAGATAACGATGAGATCGCAGTCCGCCACATTCTTCCCATAACACTAGCTTTCGATCATCGCTTCATTGACGGTGGCAATGCGGGCAGATTTATTGGACGTTTCAAAGGCTATCTGGAACAACCAATGCTACTCTTACTAGGCTAGGGGGAAGCTGATGACACAGTATAAAATTGCTATTTTAGGTGGAGGACCTGGTGGTTACGTTGCTGCCATTAAGGCGGCGCAATTGGGAGCAAAAACCGTGTTAATTGAAGGTGGACCAATTGGTGGTGTGTGTCTAAATGAGGGTTGTATCCCTACTAAGACCCTCCTCAAAAGTGCTAAGGTGTACCAGGATATCTTGAACTCAGAAAAATACGGAATCGGCATAGGTGGTCAAGCGGAGATTAGAATCGATTGGGCTGCCATGCTACAGCGCAAGGATGGAGTAGTACGTCAGCTTACCTCAGGAGTAGAAAATCTTTTGAAGCAAAATGGAGTGGAAGTGGTACACGGCTACGGAGAAGTGCTTGATCGCCACACTATTTTGGTCAATGGAGAGAAGATTTCAGCAGAACATCTGATTATTGCCACTGGATCTAGCCCAACCATTTTACCCATACCGGGGTTAGAGGCATCACTGGAGGGTGGATTTGCGGTAACTAGCACCGGGGCCTTGAATCTAAAAGAAATCCCCGCGGAATTGATCGTAGTTGGGGGCGGGGTTGTGGGCATGGAATTTGCTGCCCTCTTTAACGCACTAGGATCTAAAGTAACCGTCTTAGAGAAGTTCACCGTACTGGGTAGTCTCGATGCAGATTTACAGAAATATATGGTGCGTCTCTTGAAAAAGAAGGGCGTGGAGATTTACAACGAAGCAGATATTCAGCGCTTTGAGGGTTCCACAGTTGTAGCTAAAATCAATGGAGAAACTAGAGAGTTTAAAGGTGATCGCGTCATTGTAAGCCTAGGCAGACGGCCTAACGTGCAGGCCGTAGAAAAGTTAGGTTTAGCCATGGATAAAGGCGGCATTCGCACTAACGAGCGCCTAGAAACCAATATTCCCGGTATCTACGCTATTGGAGATGTTAATGGCAAGCAGATGTTGGCCCACGTTGCCTCAGCAGAGGGTCTAGTAGCGGTTGAAAACATCATGGGTAAAACTGCTACAATCAATTATGATAAAGTACCTGCTTGCATCTATTCCTTCCCGGAGGTGGCTGTGGTTGGTCTCACTGAAGCCGAAGCAAAGCGAAGGGGTCATGATCTCAAAGTTGGCACCTTCCCTCTAGCTGCCAACGGCAAAGCTCTAGCTGAAGGTGAAACAGATGGCTTGATTAAGATTGTGGCGGACGCACAATACGGGGAAATCCTCGGGGTGCATATTATTGCCGCCCAAGCAACCGACTTGATTTCTGAAGCGGTGTTAGCCCTTGAGTTAGAAGCAACCCTCGATGAAATCGCCATGACTATCCATCCCCATCCCACCTCATCGGAGATTGTAATGGAGGCAGCCCACGTTGCTTTGGGTCAAGCGATTCACATTTTTAAGCGACAATAAGGATGAAGCAAAGCGGGCAGAGAAAAACTCTGACCCGCTTTATTCTAGTCAAAAAGACATTTGATAAACTCATCTCTAGTAATTCCGATGAAGTATTCTTCGAATGGTATTTCTGCTAAAAAGTCTGCAATAACACTTTCCCGATATTGTTTGCCGTTAAGCATGTTAGCTAGCTCGGTCACATCTTTTTCCCCAAAGAAGTCTCCGAAAATTGCCATATCCCGAATTAATCCATCCGTCACATTTAGTTTAAGCTCTAGCTTGCCTCCGGTAAAACGAGCCTCTTTTTCCATTTCACATTCGGGGGAAGCACCATAATTCCATTCCCACTTAGCATAGCGCTTTTCTTTAATCTCGTGGACAATCGCCCACTCCTCATCGTTTAAGATATATTCTTTACCTTCACCACCGGGAATCAGGTATCTCCACAATGTTTCTTTAAATTCGTCAATTGTAATCGGGGTTTTTAGGTACGGATAGATGTTGGTCACCCTACTTCTCACCGATTTAACCCCTTTGGATTGTAGCTTATCTGCTTTTACATTCAACGCTTCTTGCACTACAGACAAGTCCGAGTTAAAGAGAATGGTGCCGTGGTGAAGTAGGCGATTTTTTGACCAGTACTGGGCATTGCCTGAAAACTTCTTGCCATCAATAGTAATATCGTTGCGGCCTGAAAATTCTGCTTTCACTCCTAAGCTAGCTAAGGCGGCTATCACTGGTTTGGTGAAGTACTCAAAATTGCTAACCACATCTTTTTCACTGTTAACGATGAAGGTAAAGTTTAGGTTGCCGAAATCATGATAGACTGCACCGCCACCCGACAATCTGCGTACCACATTGATGCCCTGCTTTTTGATAAAGGGACCATTTACTTCAGCTACTGTATTTTGATTACGACCGATTACTACTGTGGGTTCGTTTTGCCATAAAATAGCGTATTCCTCACTGGGTTCTAAGTAATTGAGCACGTATTCTTCAACGGCTAGGTTGATACGAGGATCATTATGATTGTTAACCACTTTAATCATGAAGCCACCTCTTTTCTGACATGACTATTATTAGGAAGATCTTATGTTAGTTGGCAGGAACTGTCAATGTTTCCAGTAAGCGTGATCCCATAAGTTTCGTAAGTGACCTGTTTATAACGTTCGGCCAGTTCGTGTGCTCCTTGAATGTGGAGCATGCAAATTGAAAGTTGCAGGCTTTCTAGATAGTCCGGCTCACCTAAGTAGAACTTTGCCATTCCTTTTCGATATAGCAAAGCTGCAAGACAGTGTGAAAGATAGTTCTTGTTGCAGAAATCAATTCCCTGTGTGGCAAAATATATAGCCTTTTCGTGTTCATCCAAGTTGTGATAGTTATAGGATAAGTTGGTGTATATTTTGACTCGTAGCAGCTTTTCGTGAAAAGTGGCATGTATACTCCCATCCAAACGTTCTAGGCAAAATAGCAGGATGTCATTACTCAGGCGAATCTTGTCTTGGGCGAGGCAAGTCCCAATCATGAATAAAATCCGTAGTTCGAATTCCGTGTACTTAAATTGAGCGAACAATTCTGGTTCAAAGGTGGAATGACTTATTTTCATTGCAGCACAAAAATCCTCAAAATCTCCAGAGCGGTTTGGTGAAAAATGTTTACTAGCACCTGATAGCATCAACTTAAACTGTTCAGCCACAGCAACATTAACGAGAACACTCCTATCACTATCGCTGCCCATATATTCCTCGAAATCTTCTTCCAATTGCTTCAAGGACCTAAGATCGTTAAGTACGATCACATCCTCGAAACGGTAGTAAAAGTAAAAGAGTGCGTTAGCATTGCTATATGAGGCCAGAACGGCTAAGAGATCTTTTTTATAAGCAAGGGACAAGTGGATTAAGGTGTCATACCTGGGGATAACCTCACCATTTTCTATTCTGCGGAGGGTATCAGTAGCGAGTCTGGACATGTTCGCCACATTCTCTTGGGTATAACCTAAAGATGTTCTCAGTTTTCGAAGATATTCTCCAAATTTCGTTAGGTCGAAGGACTCAAACATGTGCCACACTACCTCCATTCCCAAAAAAACGACTTTTCTTCGGGGTGCCATTTAGCGCAAGCCATGTTACCATCAAGAAAAGGAGGGATATTAATGAAAAAGGTTTTTCTTACCACGGTGGTTGTCTTGACATTACTATTGACCACAACATTGATGTCCACAGCTGCTCCAAATGATATACCAAGAGTACTATCGGAACCAAACAATGTAGTAGAACTAGTTGAAGAACTGGTTGAAGACTTCTAAAAGTAGCAGAAGTCGGTAATAACTTCGATTAGCATGCTTTGAATCCTCCATATGAGGGTGGATTCATTAATAAGGAAGGGGGGATACAAACTCTAGTGCTATGCACCAATCTATTCTACGGCATAGCAATGGCTTTTCACTTAAAGTGGGACAAGCCATCGGAGCTTTTAAGCTCTGCTGTTACTACGTTGGTGTACCAAAATAGGTATCTATATTGGCTGTCTTGCGAAAGTCTTGGTGCCCCTCAATATACCAACCGACTCAGCTCGTGATCTAGTTGGGCGATAGTTACAAGTCTTAGTGGTCTTGTCTACTCGAGAACACCCCACCGGCTAGATATGGCTGTCTCATGGGATGGCCAAGTAGATACCATGTCAGAAACCAGTCCCAAACCTATTAGCTAATACCCCAAGTGGTGTTCGGACAAATCATTGTTCCGACACCACCTTCTTTTTTCTAGAGGATTTGGATGTAGAGATGAGAATTGTAGAGTAGTTCAGGTAGGATGGAAGTGAAGATGAATGCAAATTGGAGTAAGTTCTTATAGTTATCGCCAAAGCCCCCTTGATATTTTTGAGGTCATTAAACAGGCTAAAGTAATGGGCTTTGACTTTATTGAGTTTGCCGGTTTTCCTAATCTTCCCGCTGGTGAGAGCGCCCTCTCATTTGCCCCAAAAGTGCGCGAGTTTTGTGACGAAGTAGGGATTAAGGTGGTTAACTATACCATTTGGGCAGACTTTTTGAATGGTTCGGGTGGAGATCTTAAGGCGGAGATTGAAAGGGTCAAAAACGAAGTGAAGGTGGCCCAGCTCCTTGGCGCGCCGGGTATGCGCCATGATTCAAGCTGGGGATGGTCTGCTGCAAAGATTGGTGCACGCGGCTTTGATGATGCCCTTCCGGTACTAATCGAAGGTTGTCGCGCCATTACTGAATTTGGTGCAGAACTAGGCATTAAGACTATGGTGGAAAATCATGGTTACTTTTGTCAGGATAGTGACCGTCTGGAGAGACTCGTTAATGGTGTTAACCATCCCAACTTTGGGGTCCTGCTAGATATGGGCAACTTCTTAGTAGTAGATGAAAATCCCGCCCAAGCCGTGGGGCGGCTCATGCCCTACACCTTCCACATCCATGCTAAGGATTTCCACGTGAAATCAGGTAATGAAGCCAATCCAGGTGAAGGTTGGTTTATGAGTAGGGGAGGAAACTATCTGCGCGGAGCTATTTTAGGTCACGGTGCAGTTCCCATCTTGCAGCTTTTACGAATCGTTCAAAAGGCGAACTACTCTGGAGTTTTATCGATTGAATTCGAAGGAATGGAAGATCCCCTCAAAGCGATTCCCATTGCCTTAGAAAACCTCAAACGGTATCTCGCCTGCGTATAAAAGGAGAACAGCCTCGCCTGTTACTCGAATGGTATGGGAATTATGCGGCATACTAACAAAAATAGGCGAGGGAGAGTCTTAATGGCTAATCAACAGTATATAGATACTCTGAATGAACTACTTAAAGGCGAACTTATGGCAATGAACATCTACCGCGAAACGGAAGATTTGCAGGGCGATGAGCAAGTAATGACTATGCTGAAACAGTTTGCCAAGGACCACGAAGAGCATGCCAAGCTTCTTGCTGAACGTATTAAAGAACTCGGTGGAACCCCAATAACCGGTACAGGCTTGGGGGGAGCAATGGCTAGCATGTCGGCGAAGTTTAATGCAATGCGAGGTCCGGCCCACTTATTGAGGCAAGTTTATGATGGCGAAGATAAAGGGGTTCACGCTTATGAAGATCGTATTGATGAACTAGATCCAGAAAGTCAACAGTTGGTGAGTGCCATCATGAGTGAGGATCATGATCACTTAAAGCTATTCAAAGAGCGAATGGAATCCGAAAAAGCTGAACAGGACGAGTTTTCGTAAGTAGTATTATTGATTTGAATCGAGCGTACTAGAGGGCGTAAAAACCCTCTTATTTTTCGCTTGACATTGACGTTACGTCAAGCTTTATTCTAGATTTGAGAGGTGATTTCATGGAGTATACAGTAAAGCAACTAGGTGATCTAGCCGGGGTAAGCGGCCGTACCCTGCGCTATTACGATCAGATCGATCTGCTAAAACCGGCAATGACCAATGAGGCTGGTTATAGAATCTATGGGCAAAAAGAGGTGAATCGTCTCCAGCAGATTCTCTTTTATCGAGAATTGGGAGTTGATTTGCGCACCATCAAAGATCTGTTGGAGTCACCTAGTTTTGAAGAAAGACAAGCTTTACTCAATCACCGTGAACAGCTTCTAGAAAGACGACAGCAACTGGATCTGTTGATTCGAAATGTGGAACAGACCATTGCTGCACTTGAAGGAGGAAGACCAATGACTGACCAGGAAAGGTTTGTTGGTTTCAAAGAAAAGCTGATTAAGGAGAATGAAGAGAAGTACGGAAAGGAAATTCGGGAGAAATACGGCGATGAAGTAGTGGACTCTTCTAATGCGAAATTGATGGGTTTAAGCGAGGAACAGTATGCCGAGCAAGAAAAACTAGCCACAGAGATCATTGAATCCCTTACAGCAGCTGTGGGCAAAGAAGAGCCTCAAGGGGCAGAAGGTCAGAGAATTGCTGAACTACACCGCAAATGGTTAAGTTTCTACTGGCCATCTTATTCTAAGGAGGCTCATGCAGGCTTAGCTGAGATGTATGTGGCAGATGAGCGTTTCACTGCTTACTACGATAAGCATAAAGAAGGCTCTGCTCAGTTTCTTAGAGATGCGATTGTTGCCTATGCCAAACGATGAGTAAAAAAGGATCTAAATGGAGAGCCGGTTTAGCAACAGCTAGCCCGGCTCTTTTTGCCGTCAGTCTTTAGGTTTAGATCATCTCAGATAGTCAGTTAGTTCCAAAGAATGGCAAGATAGCAAGGAATTCGGCTACTAAGTAGCTAATAATGATAGCTAATGACTCTAACGAAATGGAGGCCCTTTTAGTTGAGAAAAGTAGTACATATGGGGATTGATGTTGGATCCACAACAGCTAAGCTTGTCATCCTCAACGATCAGCTAGAAGTGATTTATTCCAAATATCAAAGGCATTACTCTGATATTAAGGAGTCTGTGGTGAGCCTCATGACCCAAGCGTTTGAGAGATTTGGGGACTGTGAGGTCGCTTTAGCTATTACAGGCTCTGGTGGTATCTCTGTGGCGGATCGTCTACAAGTTGAGTTTGTGCAAGAAGTAATAGCTGGAACCAAAGCCATCCAGACCTTTTTCCCGGAAACAGACGTCGTTATTGAATTAGGGGGAGAAGACGCCAAGATTACCTTTTTCCAAGACGGAATCGAGCAGCGCATGAACGGAATTTGCGCGGGTGGTACAGGCTCTTTTATCGATCAAATGGCAGTCTTACTGCGGACGGATGCAGCCGGCTTAAATGAGTTGGCAAAGCGTCATACCACAATTTATCCCATTGCCGCTCGCTGTGGGGTTTTTGCTAAAACTGACATTCAGCCCCTTTTAAACGAAGGTGCTGCCAAGGAAGACGTAGCTGCTTCTATTTTTCAGTCAGTTGTGGTACAGACAGTGAGTGGCTTAGCATGCGGTAGACCGATCAAAGGCAATGTGGCCTTTTTGGGTGGTCCCCTGTACTTTTTATCCGAACTAAGGCAGCGTTTCATTGAGACTCTAGGCTTAACAGACAGTCAAGTGATTTTTCCGGAAAACCCTCAGCTCTATATTGCCATCGGGGCGGCCCTTTTTGCCTTTAACGGGAAGTCAATATCCTTTGCCACGCTCATGGAACGCCTTAAACAAGCACAGGACATTTCTATGGAAGAATCTATACGGCTAGAACCCTTGTTTTCTAGTCCAGAAGAATTGGTCGAGTTTCGTACCAGGCACAATCAGCATGCGGTGACGAGAAAAAACCTCGCACACTATAAAGGAAACTGCTTCTTAGGACTAGATGTGGGTTCAACCACAACTAAAGCCGCACTTATTGATGATGAGGGTGCCATTTTATATAGCTATTATGACAGTAACGAAGGTAATCCCCTTAAGTCAGTACGTAAGGCAGTGTTAAAGTTATATGACGTTCTGCCTGCTGGTGCCAAAATCAAAAATTCCACCGTTACTGGTTATGGTGAGGGATTAATTAAAGCCGCTTTAAGAGTAGATATTGGGGAAATTGAGACGGTGGCCCATTATAAGGGGGCAGATTTTTTCCTCCCGGGCGTGGACTTTATTCTCGATATTGGCGGGCAAGACATGAAGTGTCTGAGGATTAAAGATGGTGCAATTGACCACATCCTTTTAAACGAAGCATGTTCATCTGGTTGTGGCTCTTTTTTAGAAACCTTTGCTTACTCTCTTAATCTGAGTATCGAGGAGTTTACAGCTGAGGCACTTTTAGCGCCAAATCCTGTAGACTTAGGTTCACGCTGTACAGTTTTTATGAACTCCCGAGTTAAGCAGGCCCAGAAGGAAGGGGCAACAGTGGGAGATATTTCAGCTGGTCTTGCCTATTCGGTTGTCAAAAACGCCCTTTATAAAGTGATTAAACTGCGCAATAAAGATGATTTGGGTAAAAAAGTTGTGGTTCAAGGCGGAACGTTTTATAATGATGCAGTCTTAAGAAGCTTTGAACGTTTGGCGGAGTGTGAAGTAGTGCGGCCAGATATCTCAGGCCTTATGGGTGCTTTTGGAGCCGCCTTAATCGCTAAAGAAAGATACGTGGAAGGGTATCAATCCAACCTCTTAGGCCGTGAGGAGTTGGAAAACTTATCTTTGGACTCAAAACTAACTAGATGTAAAGGATGCGCCAATCATTGCCTGTTAACCATTAACCAGTTTGGCCAAGGGCGCCGTTATATTTCTGGCAATCGCTGTAGCAAAGGAGCAGGCCAAGGACAGAAAAACAGGGATCTACCGAATCTCTTCGACTATTCCTACAAACGACTCTTTGCCTATCAGCCTTTAGAACCTACTAAAGCTAAGCGTGGTCTTATCGGGATTCCCCGAGTTTTAAATATGTATGAGGATTATCCCTTCTGGCATACTTTCTTTACTGAGCTAGGTTTTTCTGTGCAGCTTTCTTCTAGATCATCAAAGGCTATCTATGAAAAGGGTATGGAGACAATTCCCTCAGAGTCTGTCTGCTATCCTGGGAAAATTACCCATGGCCATATAGTTGATCTAGTGGAAAAAGGCGTGGATCTCATCTTTTATCCCTGCCTCACTCACGAGCAGAAAGAACAAAAGCATGCCGATAATCATTTCAATTGCCCAATAGTAATTTCTTATCCTGAAGTGCTTTATAACAATGTTGGACACTTACAGGACAACAACATTAAGTTCATGTATCCCTTCTTACCCTTTTACCATAAGAAGCGGCTCACCGAGCGCTTGTCTGAAGAATTTGCCCACATGGATATTAGCTTTGCAGAAATAAAACGCGCAGTGGACAAGGCCTGGGCTGAACTGGCGAATTACAGGGCGGACATGAGACGCAAGGGGGAAGAAACCTTAGCTTACTTAAAGAAACATAAGCTAAGGGGAATTGTCTTAGCAGGCCGTCCCTACCATTTGGATCCAGAAATCAACCATGGGATTCCTGATTTGATCAATGATTTGGGGATGGCAGTCTTAACTGAGGATTCTGTGGCCCATTTAGGCAAAGTACCCCGTCCACTGAGGGTTGTAGATCAATGGGCTTATCATTCGAGATTGTATGCGGCAGCTAGTTTTGTTGCCGGGCAGGAAAACTTGGAATTGGTACAATTAAACTCCTTTGGTTGCGGTTTAGATGCGGTTACTACAGATCAGGTCCAGGAGTTAATGAACAGCCGGTCTAGGATTTACACCTGTTTAAAGATTGATGAGGGTAACAATCTGGGAGCTGCCAGGATTAGACTACGCTCCTTACAAGCAGCAGTCTTAGAACGGGAAAAACAAGGTCACAAGCCAACTGAGTCCAACTATGGTTTTGAAAGAAAAATCTTCACTAGAACAATGAAGAAAAATCATACGATTATTGTCCCGCAGATGGCACCGATTCATTTTCGTTTCTTAGAAGAAGCGTTCCGCCTGTCCGGTTATGACATGGTGATTTGCCCTGCAATGGACAAAGACGCAATCGATGAAGGTTTAAAGTATGTGAACAATGACGCCTGTTATCCTGCGATTATTGTAGTGGGCCAGCTTTTGAAGGCCCTTAACTCTGGAAAGTACGATGTAAACAACACCACTGTCATTATGAGTCAAACCGGTGGAGGCTGTAGGGCCACAAATTACATCGGCTTTTTACGCAAGGCTCTCAAAGATGCTGGTTATTCTCAAGTGCCCGTGATCTCGTTAAGTGCTCAAGGGTTTGAGAAAAATCCGGGCTTTAAGATCACTATCCCCTTGCTTCATAGGGCGATGATTGCCTTAGTTTATGGAGATCTCTTGATGAAATGTCTCTATCGGGTCAGACCCTATGAACAGGTACCAGGTTCTGCTAATGCACTCTATGAGAAGTGGGCTCAAATCTGTCAGGAATCACTCAGATCATATTCTCCTCGGCGATTCAAGGAGAACATAATGAACATCGTGGAAGAGTTTGATTGTTTTGAAACCACGCAGGAGACAAAACCGAGGGTTGGTTTGGTGGGCGAAATCCTAGTCAAATATCATCCCACAGCTAACAATGATGTTGTGAGTCTAGTGGAAGCAGAAGGGGCCGAGGCAGTTGTACCCGATTTAATCGACTTTTTCCTCTACTCCCTCTTTGGGTTCGATTTTAAGTATCGCTATCTGGCTGGGAAAAAGCTTGAACAGCTGGCCTGTCATACCCTCATCAACATCATTGAGTTCTATCGGAGTATCGCGAAAAAAGCACTCGCTAGAAGTAAACGGTTCCAGCCGCCAAGATTAATCCAAGAGGTGGCCAAGAATGCCTCTAAGGTTATATCTTTAGGTCACCAAACGGGTGAAGGATGGTTTTTGACTGGAGAAATGGTTGAGCTTATAGAAAGCGGGGTGAAAAATATCGTCTGTATGCAGCCCTTTGCCTGCTTGCCTAATCATGTAACAGGGAAAGGTATGTTGAGGGGATTGAAAAAAGCTTACCCAGATAGTAATATTATAGCTATAGACTACGATCCAGGTGCCAGTGAGGTTAATCAACTAAATCGGATTAAGCTCATGCTTTCCACCGCTTTTACTAACAGATCGAGAGAGGAGATGATATCGTGAAGTATCGCAGATTAGGAAACTCAGGCCTAAAGGTAAGTGAAATCTCGTTGGGTAGTTGGTTGACGTATGGAAAATCCGTTGAGGATGACACTGCCATCAAGACCATTAGACGTGCCTATGAACTGGGGATTAATTCCTTTGATTCTGCCAATGTTTATGAGCGAGGGCAGGGGGAAAAGGTAATGGCAGAAGCGTTACGTGTCTTTCCCAGGGAGTCCTACATCATTACAACGAAGGCTTTTTGGCCCATGGGCGATGGTCCGAATGACCGAGGCTTATCACGCAAGCATGTTTTTGAGCAGTTGCATGCAAGTCTAAAACGGATGCAGTTGGATTATGTAGACATTTTCTACTGCCACCGTTATGATCCAGAGACTCCAGTAGAAGAAACCCTACGGACAATTGATGACCTGATCCGCCAGGGCAAAGTACTTTATGCAGGGGTAAGTCAGTGGACTGCTGCTCAAATTGAAGAGGCAGTGCGAATTGCCGACCGCTACCTACTTGACCGCATTGTGGTTAACCAACCCGTTTATAATATGCTTAATCGATACATTGAACCTGAGATCATTCCCTTAAGTGAAAACCACGGTATCGGTCAAATAGTCTTTTCTCCCTTGGCTCAGGGAGTTTTAACTGGTAAATACAGAGGTGGAAGAATTCCCGAGGGAACCAGAGCCTCTAATCCGGACATTAACAAAGCGGTGCAGGAGTTAATTTCCTCTGGAGTCATGACCAAAGTTGATGCACTAGAAGATCTAGCCGGTGAACTAGGTATTTCTTTGGCAGAGATGGCCCTAGCTTGGGTTTTACGCCAGCCCAACGTGGCCAGTGCACTCGTTGGAGCTTCTCGCCCAGAGCAAATTGAGGCGAACGTGAAAGCAGTTGACATTGAACTAAGCTCAGAGACTTTCAATAAGATTGAAGAAATTCTAGCCTAAAGACTAAACTTCTCTGAACATGGTCTCTTGTGAGAAAGGAGCCTTATCACAGTGTGAAGCTTTTGTTCTTGCGCACTGGATGAGGCTTCTGCTTTTCCTTAGTTCAAATTATTTATAGAGGAGTATTCGAAGATGAGAGACAAGAAAATAGAACAGATAATTGGAACCACGCCACTGGTTAAACTCCGGCGTCTAGTGAATCCAGACATGGCAGAAGTTTGGGTTAAACTTGAGTCCCACAATCCGGCCGGTAGCGTGAAAGATAGACCAGCCTTGTACATGTTAAATGCGGCGGAAGAAGCAGGCCTTCTACCTCCGGGGGGAACGATTATTGAGTCCACCAGCGGCAATACTGGAGTAGCCCTAGCCATGTTAGCTGCTGCTCGAGGTTATCGGATGATTCTGGTTATGCCCGAAACGATGAGCGTAGAAAGGCGTAAACTGGCCCAGGCCTATGGAGCTGAGATTATCCTGACTCCAGGAGCAGCAGGAATGCAAGGTGCAGTAGATAAAGCTAGGGAGTTAGTAGCTCAGCATGGTTATTTTATGCCGGATCAGTTTGCAAATCAGAATAATGTCAGAGCCCACTATGAAACAACGGGAGTGGAGATTCTCCGTGATTTGGATAAATCTCCTGACGCCTTGGTAGCTGGAGTGGGAACAGGCGGAACGATTTCCGGGGCAGGGAGGAGACTAAAGGAAAACAATAGTTCCACCTTGATTGTGGCAGTGGAACCCGAGAACTCACCACTGCTTTCGGGTGGAAATGCGGGTAGTCATAAAATTCAAGGGCTTGGAGCAAACTTTATTCCCCCTATTTTAGATCGCAGTATCATAGACCAAGTAATTACAGTTAAGGATGAAGATGCTTTTGCGACAGCACAGAAACTGGCTAGCCAGGAGGGTATTTTGTGCGGGATTTCTGCAGGCGCAAATGTTTTTGCCGCCCTGCAATTAGCCCAAAAACTAGGAACCAGTAAAACTGTGGTTACGATTGTACCTGATACTGGTGAGAGATATCTTTCAACTCCGTTGTATAGTGGAGAGTAAAACAATGTTCAAATTGATTTTGGCTGAAGCACGTCATATTTTACGAGAAGATCCTGCAGCAAAAAGCCTTGTTGAGGTTCTCCTGTGTTATCCGAGCCTAAAGGTAAGGATATATCACCATTTGGCACAGCGTTTATATAAGCGGGGACACTTTATCCTGGCCCGGTTGCTTTCACAGCGGGCGCGCAGAGTTACTGGAATAGAAATTCATCCAGGCGCAAAATTAGGTAGAAACTTGTTTATTGACCACGGTATGGGAGTAGTGATTGGTGAAACTGCAGAAGTGGGAAATAACGTCACAATCTTCCATGGTGTTACCTTGGGCGGTCTTGGCGCAAGTTCTGGTCAAAAACGCCATCCTACGATCGAAGACGATGTGATTATTGGTGCAGGAGCCCAAATCCTCGGTCCAATTAGAATTGGCCAAGGTGCGAAAATCGGTGCTAATGCTGTGGTGCTAAAGGATGTAAAGCCCTATACCACTGTGGTAGGTGTTCCGGCCCGTGAAGTACGTTAATTCTGAACCCATCTGTTAAATGTTTAATGCAGATGGGTTTTTTGATCGTACAGTTTATGATTATGCATGATTTCTGAAGGAAAACACTTACATCTATGGAAAATTATGTAAATCCCTTCAGTTTAGTACCCAACAATTCACAACAGGAACGCCGAACCCTTTCGAGAAAGATACGTCGAAGGAGGTCAAAACACAATGAGCGAATCAATCGTGCCAGAAAGACTTAAAAATCGCAAGAAGCGCAGATCATCTGGTGCAAAAAAACAACTCAATCTGATTTTCTTCACAATCCTTGCCATTGGTCTTATTGGCTTTGGAGCCTACTACTTCCTGATTCCTAAACAAGAAAGATTTACTTTGAATTTTTATACCTATGCTCAAGTGGGTACCCAGGACTTTTTAGAAACTCTCACCGCCCGAGGGACTATTGTTCCTGAAAGGTCGGTGGTAATTGAAGCTAAGATCGCCGGTACTATAGAAGATGTGTTTGTCACAGAGGGGCAAGATGTAAAACAGGGCGCACCACTCCTGCGTCTATATTCTCAAGAAGCGGTCAATGAAAGAAATGTGGCCGAGACTGACCTGAGCGAAGCAAAAGCCAAGCTTGCCCAATTGAGTATTGATCAAGAGCTGGAGATGGAAGCAGAGCGCATGAAAGTTATTGAAGCCAAGGAACAATTGGTTAATGCGGAAGCCCATCTCGAATTACAGGAGGTTCTGTATGGTTATGGTTCCATTCCCCGGGTCGAACTAGAGAAAGCCAAGCAGAATGTGGAAACCGCCAAGCGCAGAATCACGCAAAGTGAACGGGAAATGGAATTGCTGGCACGTAGACATGCGGCAGATCAAACCGCTGTTTTAAAGACAATAGCGATTAACGAAGAGAAGCTGGCTAAGGCACAGGGAAAGATCGACAATTTTATTGTGACTGCAGAGGTTTCTGGGCGGATTCTGTCCTTGAAAATACCAAACAATCGGATAGTCACTGCCCATCAAGATTTGGGCGAACTTGCGGATCTTTCGAGTCAAGTAGTGGAGTTACAAGTTTCTCCCGGGCACACTGAACGCTTTGGGCTCGGCAGCTTAGTTAGCATTAGCTTGGGCCAAACAGAATACACCGGAGAAGTCTCTTATATCGCCCCCCAGGCAAAACAGGGGCAAGATGGACCAACCGTTGCTGTACGGGTTAATTTCTTAGATGAGGTTTCCCATTTACGGCCTAATAGCACTGTCATGGCCAATATTCATCTGCAACTCCACCAAAATAGTCCCTTTTTACCTCGTGGTGCCTATTTAACCAGCGGACAGCAGCTCTTTGTCTATGTGGTAGAAGGAAATGTAGCCAGAAGGCGGGATGTGCAGTTTGGGCTCTTACAAGGGAATTCGGTGCAGATCCTGCGGGGACTAGAAATTGGTGAGAAGGTAATCATTAGCTCCTATGATGCGTTTCGCCACTTAGATCAGATTGAGATCTTGCCTGAAGGAGGGCATGCGTTGTGATTAGGTTCGAGGGTATCACAAAAGAGTACTGCATGGGTGATGTAGAAGTTCGAGCCTTAAACAATATTGACTTAGAAATTCAAAAAGGCGAATTTCTTTCAATTATGGGTCCCTCCGGTTCCGGGAAATCGACTCTCCTTAACATTCTTGGAGTCTTAGACCAGCCCAGTTCCGGTGCCTATTATCTGGAAGACTTGGATATTACTCAATTGCGGGATAAAGAGTTGGCTCAGATTCGAAACCGCCATTTTGGATTCATCTTTCAGAGTTATAATCTTTTCCCAGAACTGAGTGCCTTAGAAAATGTGATGGTTCCCTTAATGTATGCCGGACAGCCTCGAAAAGAAAGACAACAGCGGGCTGAAAAACTCCTCATTGATGTGGGAATGGGGCACCGTTTGAACCATCTGCCCACTGAACTATCAGGCGGAGAACAACAAAGGGTGGCAATTGCCCGGGCTTTAGCCAATAACCCTACTCTAATTTTAGCTGACGAACCAACAGGTAACTTGGCTACAGATCAGGGCTCAGAGATTATGCACATTCTTCAAAACCTAAACGAACAAGGAACAACTGTGGTGATAGTTACCCATGATCCTAATATCAGCCAGTACGGTCAGCGTTTGGTGCTACTGCGTGATGGAGAAATCGTAGCTGACCAGGTAATTTCCCAACCAAGGATGCAAGTGTAAGGAGGGAACGCGATGTTCAAAAAAACTGAACTAAAGTCATTTGGAACCTTAGTTCTCATCCTTATGCTTGCCTCAGCCTGTTTCGCAGAGGGTGGCGTATTGGAACTGCGGGTATCTGATGCGGTAGAACTTGCTTTAGCACAAAACCTAAACTTTCAGCTTGCTACCTTGGATTGGCAAGCGGCCAGGGCCAAGCTAGAAAGGGCCCATATTGTGGGAGATGAAGAGATGTTACGGGAAGCAGAAAAAGAATGGGAAGATGCAGATAAAGCATACGCCGAGAAGAAACAAGAACTGAAAAGTCTTGTTCGCACCAGCTACCAACAATTACTAGAAAGCGAAAACATGGTGCAGCATGCCAAGACGGCGCAGAAACGGGCAGAGAGCCAGTTGGCTATGGATGAAAACAAGTTTAGGGCAGGTCTTTTGTCCTCTTTAGATATTGAACGGGCACAGAATAGTCTTTTCGATGCCAGCCATCGCTATGAAAAGGCCATTGTCGATTTGGAAACACAAGCCATGCGGTTCAATGAGATTCTAGGCCTACCCTTTGGTCAAAAAGTGGTCTTAACCGAACGGCTGCTCCTTGATTTTGTTCCATTTACCTTAGATCTTGCAACCTGTTATGACTTGGCCTTACCTTTGGATTCTGCGGTAATCGCCGCTAAAGAAGCCCTTCACAAGGCTCAAGAGACGGTTTTGGTGGCCCGAAGCCCATTTACGCCAAGGGTGGAGCTGGAGCAAGCTCTAGTTAATGAGGAAAAAGCTGAAATTCGGCTTCAGCAGGCAGAGCAGGCCCTTTATTTCAGGATCCGCACTGATTTCTACGCGTTGCTAGATTTAGCCCACTCTTTAGAGTTGGCAGATCGGAATCTTGAGTTAGAGCGGCAAGCATTAAAAGCTGAAGAGAGTAAGTACGCCGCTGGTGTGGTTAGTAATGCCCAGATTGTGGCTCAACAAGAAAACCTAGCAAAAATGGAACAAGACTATAGTTCAAGCTTACTCAACTACAGCTTGGCTAGAATTAAACTATTGCAGGCCATTGGTCAGTACGAAGAAGCGGGTGAATCGAATGGAAATTAAGAGGCCCAAGCTCTTAGTGGGCATTCTTGTTTTTGGCTTTTTCTTGGGTTGTTTCCAGGTTGCTTGGGCCGATCAGACGAGGACGATTACTCTAAAGGAAGCACTAGATTTAGCCTTTGGGCAGAACACCAGCTACTCACTTTTTTCGTGGGAGCAGGCCATAGCAGAACGACGCGAAAGACTGCAGAAGTTTCCCCAGGTGACTACAAGAATAGAGCCATTTAGTGTTCAAGCTGGTGTGTTTGCAGACCCGGAGGGCAGCGTTACTGTGACCATGCCCCTGGGAGAAACCATTGATTTAACAGGTAGCATCTCCGTCAAACTCGATCCCCAAGCGATTGAACTGAAACCCACAGGAAGTTTGACTTTTAGCTATGATTTATTCTCGCCTCCGACCACAAAGCAAACCGTGCTATCGGCCGAGGAAGAAATGAAGAACCAAGCTAACGCCCTAGTGCTTCAAGTTGTAGATCTATTTATTCAGCTTAGACAAGCCATCGACTTGAAAGATTATGAAGAGGCTTATCTGGAGTACCTAAAAACTTCTCTCGAAGCCGCTAGGCTTACGCCTAACTACGATGAGTTGCCACTGCGCCGGGAACTCAGAGATCAAATGGCAAAACTCTCATCTATGCAAGAAGAACTGGATCAACTACAGTTAAGGCTAGCAATCCTGTTGGGAACAACTGAAAGTGGTACTTACAATCCTGTACTTGATCCCAGACACTTAGAACTTGGCTTGGTAGAAGAAGAGTTGTTGCATGAACTCTTTTCTACAAACCATACTGTACGCAACGCCCGGGCTGAACTTGTTTTTGTCCAAGATCAACTGGAAGCAGAGAAAAAAACTAGGGGCTGGGATTTGGAAGCAACCGGATCCCTTTCTACGGATCTACCTTGGCAAATCGGCGTGACCGCCTCCAAAGTCCTCTATCCGAGCGCGATCATTTTGGAAGAGCTGGAGTTGGCGGTAGCTAAAGCGGAGCATGCACTCGAGGCGCAAGAAAATGCTGTCCGGGAAGAGTTTCTCAGGGCATTGCAGGCGATTGCATCTCAAAAGAGCAATATAGAGCTTAGAAAAGAACATCTTGCTGAGGCCCAGGACGATTGGGGTCTGCGTCAGAGACAGTATGAGGCAGGATTAGTGACCGAGCTTCAAATGGAAGAAGCTGCTCTAATATTGCGGAAGGCCGAGCTTAATTACTTCCATGCCCAGCTTGGCTACGCACGGAGCGTACTTGATCTGTGGAGCTTGTGTGGACGCGATTTAACGTTACTCGTATTTGAGATTCTTGGCTAGGAGGTGGCAATTTGTCCCTTCTTGATCAACTTCAATGGTCTCTCCGCCACTCGAAACGGCAACTCTTCGAATCCATTTTGGTGGTGATGGCGATAGCTCTAGGTGTGGGGGTCATCATCACTGTCCTAGGAATGCTCTTAGCGGTCGAAGATCAATTGGGCGATCTAGAAAATGCGGAACACTTTCGCACTTTAGAAATCATGGATAAGACTGAAGCGGCCATGAGGCAAGGTGCTCCCTTAACCTTGCTTGGTAGCGATTTAGAGAGTGCAAGTTGGAGTGTTTCTTTGGACGAGATCGCAGTGTTGCAGAAACAGCTTCCACCCTCCATGCATCCGTATATTCAAATGGGCTGGTCAGTTACCACGCCCCTTCTGCCTGAAGACGAGGAAAGCGATGAAACCATGTATTTTTGGTTTGACTCCAATCAAATCTACATCACCGGAACCTTGCCCCAGTATTTTGCTTTTCAAGGTCAGGATTTACAACAGGGTACCTTTTTTTTGCCGGAAGATGTGGAATATGAAAACAAGGTCTTGGTTATTACTGCAGGTCTAGCTCAGGATCTTTTTAGGGAGCAGGATCCAGTTGGTCAGCAGATACCGCTTACCCTTCAAGGCACAGAAGAGACCATTCTCTACACTATCATTGGTGTCTTGGCGCCACCCGACGAAGAGCAAGGATTCTATTCCTTTATCGAAGGGCGCACAGCCTACGCACCTATTACCGCTTATCCTTTTTATCGCGGGGAAGAAACTAGGTTTTCCAACGTCTTCATCGGGATTGATCCTGGGGTAGATATCTTTTCTGCTCTGGAACGAGCGCAAAACGAAGTTGGACTTATCTGGGGAGAACGGGTAGCTGTACGTAGTTCACTTGCTGAGTTTAGGGAGTCACAAAAGCAAATACAGCGTTTCGCATTGTTGATTGGAATTTTGGCTTCGGTGGGGCTAGTGATTGCAGTGATCAATATTCTCAACTTAATGTTAGCTAGGGTGCTCAAACGGACCAAATCCATTGGGCTATCCATAGCACTGGGGAGTTCACGCGGTCTAGTATTTAGACAGTTTATGATGGAAGCGTTTTCCTTGGGGATGTTGGGGTCGGTCTTGGGAATTATCCTGTCCTTCGGCCTCGCTAGAATCTTGAAGGGCATCCTCGGTGATCTCATTGTTGGGATGTTAGGCACACGGATCGCTCTAGGTATTGTCATAGGGTTTGGTGTGAGCCTCTTTTTTGGGGTTTACCCAGCCTACCTTGGTTCCCGCATCAATCCTGTAGATGCCTTACGTACTGACTGAAGGGGGAGGTCGTTTGGAAACCTTACAGTTTACCCTACGGATTATGGGAAAACGGCCCCTACGTTCCCTCTTGACTATTCTTCAAGTGGGACTGGGGGTTTGGATCGTCGCGGTCATCTTATCGCTAAATCTGCAGGCCACCGATAACCTAGATGCCATCAATCAAACTTTTGGAGATTCTTTGGCCAGAATCACAATTTCTAAGGAAGAAGAGTTTCCCGGTGGCGGCGTGGTTATGAGTTCTGTCAGTGACTTCCGTGTTAGTGACCTAGATAAACTAATGGAGAGCGAGTACATTAACTCGGCCTTTATCTACCAAGAACAGTGGCAACGTAATATTGTGGTAGACGGTATAGCTTATAGTGTTTTTCAAAGTGCTGAGACCACTGCAAGTTATGCACAGGCAATGAATCTGGAACTTGTGGAAGGACATTTCTTTACTACGAGCGATCAAAGACAAAAGAATCGTGTAGTCTTAATCTCAGATACGATCGCGGATCAACTGTTTCCGAATCAGTCACCATTAGGCAAGACGATTGATCTTGCTGATTTGGGTGAGGGAAAGCTGGAGTTTGAGATAATCGGGGTCTATAAGCCCCAGTCGCCCCTGTTAGAGCTCTTTATTACTCCAGCCCATCTTATCTTCCCCTTAGGAGTAACCCAACCGGATTTGCAGACCTATCCCATGATCATCATTGAAGCAAACCCCGGTCAAGTGTATGAAGCGGTTTTAGATGTTCAAGTACTTCTAGCTGAACGATCCCGGGGAGAGATGGCGATTCGGGGCGAGTATTTCAAGGATTCGAATTACTATATCAAAGAACAGATCCGCATGAGCACACTCTTCCTAGGAGCCTTTGCCTTCATTGCAATTTTGATTAGCGCCATTGGAATTCTCAGTATTATGCTCGTAAGTGTAGTAGAAAGAAGCCGCGAAATAGGATTAAGGAAAGCGCTTGGAGCCTCCAAAAGTGTTATTATCAGGCAAGTGTTAAACGAGTCTTTCGTGTTTTCTGTTCTCGGTGCAGTTCTTGGCCTGGTTGTAGCTACGTTCACGACAGAAAGTTTATTGGATCTGTTGTTTGCGGAGATGATTTACCCTAAACTGAGTAATCTAGGTGGTTTGCATCCCCAAGCTGCCTTAGTATCCTTCGTTGTGGCTCTCTTGATGGGGCTGATCTTTGGGTTCTACCCAGCCCTTCAGGCTGCGAAGATGCCCCCAGTAGAAGCCTTGCGGAGTAGCTAAGAAGTAGACTGAAATCTGGAACGGATACAGCCTTAGTTTCGCACTGGGCTGTTTTGTTTTCAGGGGTTCGACTCATCAAATAGATACTTTGACATAGAGTATTAACTAAACTATACTGACCTTAAGAAGAGTTTCTTATCTTATTTGGGAAGGAAGCACTCTGTGAGACAACCGTTACTTTCTTTAGTCAACTTAAACAAATACTATGGTGATGTCCATGTTCTAAAGAATATCTCCTTTGACATAGAGCAAGGGGAGTTTTTGACTTTACTCGGACCATCTGGATGCGGTAAGACAACACTGCTACGGTGTATTGCAGGACTTGAACGCATTCAATCGGGGGACATTCTACTTAATGGTGAGTCGATTAAGGATCTCGCACCAAACAAACGCAACGTAAATACTGTCTTTCAAAACTACGCTTTGTTTCCCCATTTAAACGTTTACAACAACATTGCTTATGGTCCTAGGGTAAAGAAATCCTTGTCGGAAGGTGAACTCAAGGACAAGGTTGCGGAGGTTCTTGATTTAGTGCAGATGTCCGGTTATGAAGGGCGCATGCCTCATCAATTGTCCGGTGGTCAAAGACAAAGAATTGCCATTGCCAGAGCCCTAATCAATGAGCCTGATATGCTCCTTTTAGATGAGCCTTTGGGTGCTTTAGATCTAAAATTACGCAAACATATGCAGACCGAGCTCGCTCATTTGCAAAAAAAGACGGGAACCACCTTTGTTTATGTCACCCATGATCAAGATGAGGCTCTTAACATGTCCGACCGCATCGTTGTCATTGATCAAGGAGAAGTACAGCAACTGGGAAGCCCCAGGGACATCTATAATAATCCTAGCAACCTTTTTGTCACCAGTTTCATCGGTGATCGTAACATAGTTCGAGTTGAGGTCTTAGGTGGGGATGACATCCATTCTAAGGTTAGGTTGGGCCAGAATGTAGTAGAAGTCCGAAACTCCGGTCAATTGCAAAATGGCGAGCGAGGAGCTATACTAGCTATCCTTATGGATAAGATGAGAATTTCTTGCGAAGAGATTCCCAACGCATTAGTTGGCACAGTTCTCTCCATCCATTACGCCGGTTCTCAAATTAGGATTGAACTACAGGTTGACAACCATACCTTGACGGTGGTTGAGTATCAGAAGACTGATTGTGAATGTGAGGTAGGGGATATCGTCCATATATCCTGGGAGGAAAACGGTGCGATTTTGCTTCCACTGGAAGAGGCTTGGGAAGGAAGAGGCGTTTAACATGAAAACGTTAAGGCAGAACTTACTGGCCATACCCATTCTCGTTTGGGTGGGTTTGCTAGTGGGCATACCCCTCACCTTTGTACTGATTCTAAGCTTTCTATCAAGAGATCATTTGGGTAACATCGTCTACCAATTTACACTAGAAAACTACCAAAGGGTATTTGATCCAATCTACTTAAGGGTTTTCCTCAATTCTCTGCTCTTGGCCCTTTTAACAGGCCTGGTGACGCTCATTATTGGTTATCCAGTGGCTTACATAACAGCAAATCTGGAACCTAAGAAGCGTGCCCTATCGATCGGCCTAATTATGCTTCCCTTTTGGATCTCCAGTTTACTGAGAACCTACGGGTGGATGATCCTTTTGGGTAACACCGGGATCATAAACAATCTGCTAATGTCTCTGAACATAATTGAGCGCCCGTTACCCATGATGTATAGGTTTGGAACCAGTTTAGTTGGTACCGCCTATATGCTGATTCCCTTTATGATCATTGCCATCTATAATTCGGTAGATAAGCTTGATCGGTCGTTACTAGAAGCCTCCTATGACTTGGGGGCAAGTAAGTTGCAAACGTTCATGAACATCACAATTCCCCTAACTATACCAGGGATAGCCGGAGGTTTTACACTAGTGTTTATTCCTGCCCTGGGTTTGTACTTCGTCTCTGACTTGTTGGGTGGTGGAAATACAATTTTCTTGGGAAACTTGATTAATACCCAAGTGACCAGGGGAAGAAATAGGCCCCTAGCTGCAGCATTCTCCATTGGTATGATTGTGCTTGTTCTACTAGTAATCTCTTTATATGGAAGGATCACTAAGGAAAACAGGGAAGGATTGTTTCAATGAAGGACAAGGCTAATGGATTTGGCATTTTCTATCTATCCCTATTCTTCGTTTTATTGTACCTACCTGTACTAAGTGTGATCTTGTATTCCTTTAATGCTAGCCCATCAACGGCACAATGGACAGGTTTCACCTTAGATTGGTATAGGGTGTTGTTTAGAGATAGGGTAATCGTGCAAGCGTTTAGGGTCAGTATTCAAGTGGCTATCTTAACCGCCATCTTTTCAGCTGTGCTAGGTACCTTCACGGCGGTTGTTTCCATGTCGGTAACTGCTAGAATGAAAAAAGCGATTCAGGGAGCAATGTTCTTACCCTTACTTGTTCCCGAGATAGCCTTGGGAGTATCACTTCTCTTTTTCTTTAATGCACTACGTTTACCATTCGGACGCTTAACGCTAGTGTTGTCCCATTCACTCTTTTGTGTACCCTATGTTTATGTCATGGTTCAGCTTAGACTGCAGGAGATCGATCGTTCCATACTAGAATCTGCTAGGGATCTTGGTGCCACTAAATGGCAGGTGATCAAGACCATTATCTTGCCCTTGGTCACACCTTCCATCGTAACAGCATCACTTTTGTCGCTAGCCATGTCCTTAGACGACGTGATTATTTCAACGTATATGTCAGGACCCCGCACCACCACTCTCCCAGTGCACATTTTCTCCATGATGAGGGTTGGTGTGACGCCAAAAGTCAACGCCATGTGCACTTTGATTTTAGTAGGAACGTTTTTTATAGTTGGTCTTAGCCAACTGATAACTAAAAAAAGCCAGATAAGGGGGTTTTCTAATTGAGGAATAAGAACATCATTCTTATTGTTGCTGTATTAGCCGTAGTTGTCGTAGCAGCATTCTTTTTCATGAATCGGGGTAAGGAAGAAGAAAAACCCGGTGAAATCAACCTCATGACTTGGGGTGGAGACTTTATTCCTAGGGCCATTATAGACGAGTTTGAAGCAGAAACTGGTATTAAGGTGAACTATAAAGAGGTAACATCGAATGAAGATATGCAGTCCTTGATGGAAGCAAATCCCGATCAGTATGATTTGGCAGTGGTTACTGACTATATGGTCGATATCATGCGGCAAAATGGCATGTTAGAAGTCTTGGATAAATCTAAGTTGCCCAATTACGCCAACATTAATCCGGTTTATCACGGTAATTACTACGATCCAAAAGACGAGTATTCGATTCCCTATGCTATCTCCATTTCCTTATTACTGGTAAATCCCAGTGAAGTGGAGAGGTTAGGGGCGGAGCCCATCACTACTTATAGTGATCTGTGGCAGGAAGAGTTGATAAACAACATCGTGATAGTGGACTGGTCTGTGGAAGTAATCGGAGTGGTCCTAAAATCACTGGGTTATGACTACAACGAGACGGATCCGGTAAAAGTAGCAGAAGCTAGGGAAAAACTCTTCGCATTGAAGCCAAATATTATGCGTTTTGAGACCAATACACCTGAAGACTCTTTAGTCAGTGGCGAGGCAGTAGCGGGCTTTATGTATTCTAACCAAGCAGTGAAAGGTGTTGCTGCCAACAGTAACCTTCAACCTGTGTTCCCCACAGAGGGTATGCCTATCTTTATCGACTCTTGGGTAATGTCTAAGCAGGCACCTAACAAAGAAGCGGCCTATAAGTTCCTAAACTTCATTATGAGGCCGGAAGTAGGTGCCAGGATTGCCGATATTACCAAGTTTACCAGCCCGAACAAGGCTGCAGAGAAGTATTTGCCAGATGATTTCAAGAATAATCCCATGCTCAATTTAGCAGATGAAGTAGTAGAAAACACGAGCTTCTATATTGGGGTAGACAAAGTATTAGATGAGTACGAGCACATTTATGCAGAGTTTAAGCTCAGATAAAAACAAGTGTAAAGTAGTAAAAGAGCAGCCTATCTTAGGCTGCTCTTTAGCTGTTATCTTGTTCATGCTTGGGTTTTCATTGAAAGACTAATTCTTCCTAACTTCGGTTCAACATCAAGGATGGTTACTGTTACAATATCTCCTACTTGAACCACATCGGTAGGGTGCCGGACATAGCTGTCACTGAGCTGGGATATATGGACAAGACCAGCCTTTTTCACCCCAATATCCACAAAAGCTCCAAAATCTACCACGTTTTGCACGGTACCCTTTAAGACCATGCCAGGCCGTAAGTCTTCCATACTGAGAACATCTGCCCTAAACAAAGGGGCGGGGAGCTCGTCTCTAGGATCTCTACCCGGTTGCGCTAAGGCATCAATAATATCGCGAACGGTTGGTTCCCCAGCGTCAAGTTTTTGGGCGACCTCTTGAGCATTGAGCGTTTTGAGTTTTTCTCGAATTTCAGCCAGGCTTTTCCGGTCTTTTAGGTCCTTCTCTTCACAACCAATTTGCTCGAGAATCTGCCTAGCCAGAGGATAAGACTCTGGGTGAACCGCGGTGTTGTCCAAAGGATCTACTCCGTCGGCAATTCGTAAAAAGCCTGCTGCCTGTTGAAAGGACTTAGGTCCAAGACCCTTTACCTTTTTCAGCTCTGCGCGCTTCTTGAAAATTCCGTTGCTTGCTCGATAGTTCACGACTTCATTGGCGACTTTAGCTGAAAGTCCCGAAACATAGCTAAGCAAAGCACTTGAAGCGGTGTTGAGCTCAACGCCTACATGGTTTACGCAACTTTCCACCACGGTTCCTAAGGTAGTAGTTAGAGCTTTTTGGTTGACGTCATGTTGATACTGTCCTACTCCAATAGATTTCGGATCGATCTTAACCAATTCCGCTAAGGGATCTTGCACCCTGCGAGCAATGGAAACCGCGCCGCGGATGGATACGTCTAAATCAGGGAACTCCTCTTTGGCTAGTGTTGATGCAGAATAGACAGAGGCCCCCGCTTCATTAACTACTAAGTATTGCAGATCAGGAGTATGTTCTCTAATCAACTCGGCTACTAATTGCTCTGTTTCTCGACTAGCTGTACCATTACCGATGGTGATTAGGGTTAGCCGGTGTTTTTCTACCAGGTTCTTTAGAGTCGCTAAGGCATCTGCCCAGCGCTTCTGCGGTTCATGGGGATAGATTGTGGTATACTCTAAGAGATCACCAAATTCATTAACCGCGACGACCTTACACCCGGTGCGGAAAGCGGGGTCTATTCCTAAGACGCCCCGACCACGGACAGGACTTTGCATCAAGAGATCCCGTAAGTTCTTGGCGAAGATCTGGATAGCATGTTCCTCAGCTTTTTCTGTCAAAGTATTGCGAATATCGCGCTCAAGGCTAGGGGCTAAAAGCCGCTCATAACCGTCTTCAATGGCCGCACGTAAATATGAAGTGGCTGGCGAAGACGCATCTGTAATAATCTCCTTGCTCAACAAGGAGTGGACTTTTTCCACATCCACTTGTATTTTTACTTTTAACACATTGAGGCGTTCTCCCCGGTTAATAGCAAGTATGCGATGGGGCGGTATTTTGGCCACATCTTCGAAATAATCGAAGTACATTTGAAACTCCTGAGCCTCTGGGATATCATCGTTGGCGGTCTTTTCACTCATTAACAGACCGGTGTCATAGGTAAACTTGCGGATCAGGGCTCGGTTGGCTGGATCATCTGTAAACTGCTCAGCCAAAATATCCTTCGCCCCTTGCAGTGCTTCATCTATGCTTGTGACTTTCTCATTGAGAAATGCTGTCGCCATGTCCTTCGGATTCTCAGATCCCTGCTCCAATAGTTTGAGGGCGAGTGGCTCGAGCCCCTTTTCTTTTGCCATAGAGGCCCTGGTACGCCGTTTGGGCCGAAATGGGCGATATATGTCCTCAAGTTCCTGCAAAGTAGTGGCTTTGGAGATGGCCTCACTGATGTCTGGAGTCAGTTTTTCTTGCGCCTCAATTAACCTAGACACCTCGGCTTTGCGCTCTGCTAGGCTACGTAAGTAGGCAAGGCGTTCTGACAGATTCCGGATCACGGTCTCATCTAGTTCACCGGTGGCTTCCTTACGATAACGGGCAATGAAAGGAATAGTGTTTCCTTCATCAAGAAGCTTCACCGTCTGTTCCACTTGTTGTGGTCTAATGTTTAGCTCAGTTGCAAGCTGTTTTATGATATCCATGTAGATCCTCTCCTCTTTGATTAGAATAGCAGAACTGGAAGGAAGATGCAAAATAATGTTGAACACTATGGCGAGGTGGTAGTATGCTGGTAGAGTATAGGACTGTGGCAGGGGAAGCGGAGATAACTCTTGTTGAAAAGAAGTCAAAGTTTATTGCCCGGATTAAGCCTGTGCAAACACAAGAAGCTGCTGAAGCATTTATTGACGAAGTACGCAAAGAGCACTGGAACGCTACCCACAATGTGCCTGCCTATATCTTAGGAATCAATCAAGAGATTCAAAAGTATAGTGATGATAACGAGCCGAGTGGTACCGCTGGACTACCTATGTTGGAAATCCTCAAGTCGCACGGGGTAGTTGATGTTGTTGTAGTTGTGACCCGTTATTTTGGCGGCACTCTTTTAGGACGGGGTGGTTTGATCCGTGCCTACGGCGGGGCAACAAGGGAAGCCCTGCGAGAAGCCGGTATTGTTCGCATGGTTCCGGCACAAAAAATCAGCATCACAGTGGATTATGTCCACTCGGGTAGAATTCAAAACGAGCTGCTCACCCAGGGGATAACTGTTGTGGATACCGAATATTTAGAGCAAGTGACTTTTCATGTATTGACCTTCCCCCATGAAAAAGAACCCTTGCGTCAGACGATTCAAGAGTATACTGCCAATGAGTTTCGGTGGTACGAAGGGGAGGAACTCTACCGTTCTATGCCGGTGGAAGAGTATTAATTAAAACTTGGGGAGTGAATGAGGTGGCGAAAGTTACGCGTAAAGCTACGCCCTGGCTCTATCCTGTTCCACCAGTTTTAGTTAGCTGTCAGGATGCAGATGTGAAAAATATTATTACCCTTGCTTGGGCAGGAGTTGCTTGTTCCGATCCAGTACTTATTAGCTTGGGAATTCGTCCTGAGCGCCACTCTTATGATCTGATAAAACGTTCAGGGGAATTTGCAGTTAACATGCCCATGGCGAGCCAAGTTCAACAAGTTGACCTGTGTGGTACCGTTAGCGGTCGCCACGGAGATTCAGTACGTAGAAAGGGGTAGAGCATGCCCAACAAGAGTAAGAGAGTACTTTGGCCTAGTATTATCGTTATCTTAATTACTATTTTTGCCAGTTCTGCCTTGGCAGCTTTTC
>JAAZLQ010000173.1 GCA_012799255.1 Bacillota bacterium | reverse complement strand
CGGCCGAGAGCAAACGCTTGTCGTCGACCTAACTCAAATGGGCAATAATGAGTGGGAATGGGATGCTAGCTGGCTGTTAGTCAGTGAGCTGATCCCCTTAGCGAGCGCCGGTGACATTGAAAACAACGGTAAATATGTGGTAGAGGGTGAGAACCTCCGTTTGGTTGACGAGAATGGAAACGCGACTGGTTCACCTGTTGCCACTAGCACTGATGGTCGTGTCTGGACAATCGCTGGCACAACCCACGAGTTTGAGTTTGAAAGAGCATTGGAGAACGGAGCGATCGTGAGTGCTTCTTCTGATGGCGGTAGTTTGCTCTTAACAAGCGAACATTCATTGACGGCCACTACTCCCCAGGAGAAGCCGGTTATTCAGTTTGGCAAAGATGGTTCTTTTCTCGGCCTCAGTGGAGACACTGATCAGCATGTTCTGGTCTTAAATCCCCTCAACGCAGAGATCCTTAACGTCGAGCTAGACTTTACCCAGTTCACTCAATACGCTGATACTTTTTCTGGTAAGTTCATGAGCCAAAATGGTTACACCAGTGGTGCGCTTGAGAGCTATGCCATTGACCAAAACGGTGTCATTGTAGGTAGTTTCTCGAATGGTTTAACACGGGCCTTGGGACAAGTAGCTTTGGCACGTTTTGCTAACCCCGCAGGATTACAGCGGTCAGGTGGCACCATGTTCGTGGATACACCCAACTCGGGGACTGCTCAAATTGGTGCAGCAGGTATGCCCGGTTACGGAGCAATTTCTCCTAGTTCGTTGGAAATGTCCAATGTGGATCTCAGCGAAGAGTTCACTGAGATGATCATTACCCAGAGAGGTTTCCAAGCTAACTCGCGGATCATCACCACCTCGGACGAAATGTTGCAGGAACTAGTGAACTTGAAACGATAGTTTGGACTTAAGTAGGTAGGGTAGCAACCCGTGGGGCTGCCAATGCAGCCCCACTAGTCCATCAAGGAAACGGAGTGCGAGCAGATGGATCTGGCAACACTGTTAGGAATTATCATCGGTGTCGTTTTATTAATTGTCTCCATTATCATGGAAGGAGACATCATGTTGTTCTGGAGTTTTTCCAGTATTCTAATTGTATTTGGTGGCACATTCGCCTCCATCATGATCAACTTTACTATGAGTCAGGTTCTTAGCGTGTTTCCACTGCTGAAAGTAGCCTTTTCCAAGAAAACGAATGATAGTATCCGTATCATCGATACACTTGTGGATTTTGCTGAAACCTCTCGCCGAGAGGGTTTGTTGGCCCTTGAAGAAAAGGCACAGGCTATAGACGAACCTTTCCTCCAAAAGGGTATCCAGATGGTGGTTGACGGTACTGACGCAGAGTTGGTCCGTAGCATCCTGGAGATTGAGCTAGTCTTTCTGGAAGAACGGCATGGTATTGGTCAACGAATCTTTGAGCAAATGGGTGCATTGGCCCCAGCCTATGGAATGATTGGTACTTTAATTGGATTGATTGCCATGTTAGGTGCTTTGGATGATCCAGACCAAATCGGTATGGGTATGGCCGTTGCCCTTATTACCACTCTCTATGGGTCTGTTGCTTCAAACCTCATATTTCTTCCCATCGCAGGAAAACTTCGCATCAAGAGTGATGAGGAAGTTGTAATGAAGCAAGTGATGATCGAAGGAATCTTGTCCATTCAAGCAGGTGAGAATCCACGCATCGTAGAAGAGAAGTTAAAAGCCTTCTTATCACCACTGGAGAGACAAGCTTCAGGTCGAGCAGGCTCGAGAGATAGAACCTCGGCTGAAGGGGTGACGATGAATGCGTAGAAGGCCCCATCGAGAGTCTGGAAACTCCGCGTCCTGGCTAACCACATATTCTGACATGGTAACCTTGCTACTGGCCTTCTTTGTATTACTCTTTGCTTTTTCATCTGTGGACGAGGGGAAGTTTAGCTCAATAATAAACGCTTTCCAAAACTATTTAGGAGTTTTCAATGAGGGGCAAAGCTTACTTGAAGATCCAGGACCGTTTTCTTTCGATTTTTCAGAGGTAGGGCAACAGCAACTAGAAAGCCTCTATCATGAACTGAGCGAGCTAATTCAAATCGAAGGGATCAAAGGCGTTGAGCTGGAGTTACAAGAGCGTGGTCTGATTGTACGTTTTGCCGAACAAGTGTTTTTTGACCTCGGCGAAGCGGAACTTAAACCAGAGGCGTTGGCTACTTTACGCAGGATAGCTGAAACACTGAAAAATGTACCAAATCCTTTGCGGGTAGAAGGGCATACAGATGATTGGCCGATTAGAACCAGTCGTTTTCCTTCTAACTGGGAGTTAAGTGTTCATCGAGCTACCAATGTAATTCGCTACCTTGTTGAAGAGCAGGGATTTGATCCCAATCAATTATCAGCAGCAGGATATTCTGAGTATCGACCGATTCGCCCGAACGATACTGCCGCTAATCGTGCTATGAACCGCCGGGTGGATATAGTGATTCTAAACATTGATCTGTGGGACTATGAGCCTAATTAAGGGGAGGTAGAGCAATGGCAAAGAAAGTAGAAGTGGATGCCAAATTAATTATTGCCGCGGTGGCCTTTGTAATCATCGCAACTGTAGGAAGCGCCTTTGCCACATACTTAATCTTTCGTGGAAGCAGTTCGCAGGCAGCTGTTGGTAGAGAAGTAGCAACTGCAAAAAAGGAAATGGGACCTACATACCCTGTGGGAGAGTTCACTCTCAATCTTGCATCCACAAGTAATCAACGCCGTTTTATTCGTACTGAGATTGTCTTGGAAGCCAGTGACAAGAAGGTAGTTACTGAGTTAGAAAACAGACAACCCCAGATTCGGGATCAACTGATCAGTTTGCTGCGTTCACGGACAGCCGAGGAGCTAAGTACTGAAAAGGGTATGGAAGTACTACGTTTTGACATTCTGACAGCAGTAAATGAGTTTATCACCAGAGGCGAAGTGACGAACGTTTTCTTCATTGACCTCATTGTTCAGTAGCCAAGCTAAGAAAGGAGTTCCCATGAAAAGCTCGATCCTATCCCAAGGCGAAATAGAAGCTTTACTACATTCAAATAGTTCCCAGTCTCCTTCGGATGGCCTACTGAATCTTTTTTCTGCTGCGGCTGGTTCTACAGCAACATGGATTAGTGGTCTATCGCCAGGGCAAATGGAGTTAGAGGGCCCCTACTTTGAACGTCTCAAGAAGGGCTTGGCGGAGAGTATTGCGCAAAATGCAGTTGTTGTGGCGGCAGACGTGGATGGTCAGGAGCTAGTCTTTGTCATGTCCCTTGCCGATGCACAGGTTTTAGCACAACGTTTAGGAGCATCTCCACTTGAAACAGCACAGATGATGGGTCAAAACTGGGTTTCGCACATGGCCGAATTGGTTGGAGTACCCTATATAGTTTACCAGGCTCAAGAGGTGGACTTAGGGTTATTTTCGTTGCCAGCTAAAGGAGCTAGAACGTACCTTGTTCGTAACTTGTTGTTGTATGGAGGTCGAGGGTTGGAGTTTTGCGTAGTTGTTCCGGATTTGGACAAGTTCGAACCACTTGCCAAGCGTATAGCAACAGGATCCAAACCAAGCAGTCAAGGGAGGGCATCAATGGGCAGTAAACTTCTGAAAGGACCGACATCACCAGTTACCAAGGCTGTGTTTACGCCGATCGACGAGCTTCCTCTGTTAGAGAAAGAGCAGGAGATCAATCTACTAGAAGATATTGATTTATTGGTGACAGTTGAGTTGGGCCATACGACATTAACATTAAATGAAATTCTCGAGTTAAAGAAGCAATCCGTAATTCGTTTAGAGCGTCACGCAGGAGAACCGGTTGATGTTTACATCAATAACAACCCCACCGCCAAGGGAGAAGTGGTGGTTTTGGAAGAGAATTTCGGTGTCAGGATTCTAGAAATCTTGCCTAAATCCCAAAGGCTTCGGGAGTGAAGCTGAGAAATGGATAAGACCATGATTTGGGGATTATTCCGTGTCGTTCTTGCTCTCGGGCTTACTATTCCAGCCGCAATTTACGCTACTCGGTGGTATGGGAGAAAGCAAGCTGGAAGCGGGAAATCTTTAAAAGTTAAGGAAGCCCTTTCCTTAGGTTCCAACCGGGCCCTCTACGTTGTGGAGTGGGAAGAAAAACGCTTGTTACTTGGTGTAACTGGCCAGGGTATAACTGTCTTAGATGCGCAGCTTAATTCACAGCACACTAGTGAGGAGGTTACCGAGTAATGGGGTTTTTACAGACCACAATTCCATTTCCCAGTATTGATATTGGCATCGGGATTGCAGAAGGACCTGGTGATGTGGCCGTTAGCCTGCAAGTGCTATTATTGTTGACAATCCTAACCTTGGCCCCAGCCATTCTAACCCTCATGACTTCGTTCACCCGGACTGTTATCGTACTTTCCCTCATCCGTAACGCCGTTGGTACCAACCAAGTTCCACCCAACCAAGTTCTGATAGGACTCGCCTTGTTTTTGACCGCATTCATTATGGCTCCCGTTTTTGGTTCGGTGTATAATGACGCGCTACTTCCTTACTTCCAGGGTGAATTGGCCTTAGAGGAAATGTGGGAAGTTGGGCTAGATCCAATTCGAGAATTTATGCTTAACAATACGCGGGAGAAGGATTTGGAGATGTTTGTGGCCTTGCGGGGAGATGAGCGTCCGCAAACGCCAGAGGATATTGATACCTTAACCTTGATTCCTGCTTTTGTGATCTCTGAGCTAAAAACAGCATTTCAGTTGGGCTTTATTATTTTTATACCTTTCTTAGTCATTGATATGGTGGTGGCTTCCACCTTGATGGGCATGGGAATGATGATGTTGCCGCCAATCATGATTTCACTTCCCTTTAAGATCTTACTCTTTATACTTGTTGATGGGTGGCATCTTGTTGTACGTTCTTTGTTAATGAGTTTCTCGTGAGGATGGTGAACTAAGTGACTGATCTAGCTATTGTCAGTATAGCTCGGGACGCAGTCTTAACGATATTACTAGTGGCTGGACCGGCTCTAGGCATTGGCATGCTGGTCGGTCTGTTGGTGAGTATTTTTCAGGCAACAACCCAAATTCAAGAGCAGACTCTCACCTTTATTCCAAAGATCGTTGCAGTTTTGGCTTCCATCGTTATTTTTGGTCCTTGGATGATTCGGGTGTTGGTCGACTTCGCTGAACGTCTCTTAAGTGACTTGCCATCTTATATCAGGTAGGAGGGAGGGCTGCGAAATTGATATCCGTACTTGATTTCGTCCGCTTCTCCTTAGCGTTTATTCGTTTAGGCACTTTTTTGGCTGTGGTGCCCATTTTTAATATGCGAAATGTACCCGTTTTGGTCAAAGTAGGCTTTGCTTCCCTTTGCTCGTTGATTACCTTACCGCCGCTTGATCCTAGTTGGAACATTGAAGCATTGTCATCGTTAGCCTTACTAGCTATGCAAGAGGTTGCGGTGGGACTCGTACTTGCCTTAGCCGTTATTTTGGTTTTTGCAATTTTGAGTTTTGCCGGTCACTATGTGGATACGCCCCTTGGCTTTGGTATGGCCTCAGTTTTCGATCCGGCTCTTGGCGGGCAAGTTCCCGTTTTTTCACAGTTTTATCATGTGGTCGCGGTATTAGTATTTTTTGCGCTGGATGGACATTTATGGCTGATTCAAGCAGTTGCCCACTCATTCGAAGTAATTCCCTTTGGCAATATTATCCGTTTGGAACCAAGCTTTTGGTTAATGATGGACTTGGTGAAACAGATGTTTATCATTGGTATTCAAATAGCCCTGCCGGCCATGGCCACCATTCTCCTTACAGATGTTGGGCTTGGGATAATCATTCGGGCGGTACCGCAAATTAACGTCTTTGTCTTGGGTTTTCCCATTAAGATCACCGTTGGCTTAGTGGTTGTTTACTTCACGTTTCCCACTCTGGTGCACATTATTAGTCAGATGTTTGCCACTGATGGATTGCTCTTCAAGTATTTTCAGGGGCTCCTGGCGCTAGGGGGGAGCTAATTGTTAGATCTGAGGGTAAACCTCCAACTCTTCGCGGGTGAGAAGACTGAACCGGCGACACCAAAGCGTCGGGAAGAGGCTAGGAAAAAAGGACAAGTTGCCAAGAGTGGAGAGGTAGGGACTGCCTTAATAGTCTTGACGGGTATTTTGATGCTCAAGGCCTTAGGTCCGTATATTGTAAAACATCTGAAGGAAACGGTACATTACTTCCTTCAAAACATGGCTACTTGGGATGGGGATACACTAGGTCTGCACAATTTATTCCTTGTTGCTTTGATGAAGTTCGGACTTATAGTAGGCCCCATCTTCTTAGGCTTTTTGGTAATTGCTTTTCTCAGTCAGGTCATGCAAGTGGGTTTTAAGGCCTCAAACGAAGCTTTAATGCCGAAGTTTTCTCGGATTAATCCGATCGAGGGTTTTAAGCGTATTTTCTCCAAACGTGCCTTAGTTGAGTTCCTGAAGTCTGTCGCCAAAGTCAGTCTTGTGGGGTATTTAGTCTACAAGTTGGTGCGCGGCAACTTAGAATGGCTACCTCATCTGGGACTATTTCACTTGGAGCACAGCACAAGTTTGATGGTTGATAGTATCTATCAGATGGGCATGCAAGTTGGCCTGTTTTTATTGATCATTGCAGCTGCAGACTATTGGTGGCAAAGGCGAGAGTTTGAAGATAGTATAAAGATGTCTAAAGAGGAGATCAAGGAAGAGTATAAACAGATGGAAGGAGATCCCTTGGTCCGCTCTAAGATTCGCCAGCGTCAACGTCAAATGGCCACACAGCGAATGATGCAAGCTATTCCTAGCGCTGATGTGATTATTACCAACCCCACCCATTATGCTATTGCCATAACTTACAAACCTGGTGAGATGACGGCACCTAAGGTGGTTGCTAAAGGTATGGGATTAATTGCGCAAAGGATCAAGGAAGAAGCTAAGAAGCATCGTATTACTACTGTCGAGAACCGTGAACTTGCCAGGGCTCTTTATGACAGTTGTGAAATTGGCCAGGAGATTCCAGCTCATCTCTATCCAGCAGTGGCAGAAGTGCTGGCTTTTGTCTATCGTTTACGTAAGAAAACAGTATAAATCATCGTAGAAAGGAAGGTGGGCAGATGGCCAAATCGATTTTGGCAACTCGGAGTGTGGGTCGGGTTAGCGAGCTCTTTGTTGTCTTTGCTGTAGTGCTAGTTGTGGTCATGATGGTCTTGCCCTTGCCTCCATTTATTCTGGACCTTTTGTTGGCAGTCAACATAAGTCTTTCTTTGTTGATTCTGTTAATAGCTATGAACATCCGGGAAGCACTAGAGATCTCGGTTTTCCCGTCTTTGCTATTGATTACCACCCTTTTTAGGTTGGCTCTCAGCGTTTCATCTACCCGCCTCATTTTGCTTACGGGCTCTCCAGGAAAAATCATCGTAGCCTTTGGGGATTTCGTTGTTGGCGGAAACTATGTAGTTGGTTTTGTTATCTTCTTAATCCTTGTAGTAGTTCAGTTTATCGTAATTACAAAGGGATCAGAGCGTGTTGCTGAGGTTGCAGCCCGTTTTACCTTGGATGCGATGCCTGGTAAGCAAATGAGTATCGATGCGGATTTGAACTCTGGGCTAATTACGGAAAGTGAAGCCCGCCATCGACGGATTCAAGTTGCTCGGGAGGCAGATTTCTACGGCTCCATGGATGGTGCCGCTAAGTTCGTCAAAGGCGATGCTATTGCTGGTATTATCATTATCATTATTGACCTTTTAGGTGGATTTGCCATCGGCATGTTCCAAAGGGGTATGGACTTTGCTGGTGCATTAAGTACATATGCCCTCTTG
>JAAZLQ010000177.1 GCA_012799255.1 Bacillota bacterium | reverse complement strand
TCACCTTTGGGATCCACGAGCCCAAAACTGGTTCCGTCCCCTAATCCCTTGACTTCCAGGGGGCGCTTTTCTCCCTGATAGTAGTAATAAAATTCAAAGGGTGAAGCTTCAAAACCTATTTTCATATATATATTTTCATCTAGTATGGGAAACAAAGACAGCGACACGCTCATTGCAAACCTTCTCCCCTGTCAATGATTTTCAAACCGCCCATCACCATAGAATCATCACTTCTAAGCTCAATCACTCCCTGCAAGGTATAACCTGAGGCCTCAGGCACTCTAATGTACACACCGTAAGGCACCCCGCGTCTCCCTGTGTGGATTATACGCATCAGCACATCCTCGTACTCAGCTTTCCTGGCACCGGTGTTTCTTAGCCTAAAACCGATCGGTTCACACGGGCGCTGCCGTTTACCTGTTTCGATTCTGCGAATTTCTAAGCCTGTGAGACTGATTGGGAATGCCGTCCCGATCTCCCCCGGATCTTCCCAATCCTCGGCAGACAATACATTCCCCTCTGTCTGGGCAACAGCAACAAGCTCAAGTGCAGTCGACTTGCGGCCAAACGACAGCTCAAACTCGGTTAAGACACTTCCGTCTTCAAACTTTGGACTGCCAAGCAGTCGTAAAGTAGGATGTAAGCCCCTCCTGGACACCCTCTTTCCTGATCCGCCTGAAGTGCTTTTGCGGGTAATGGAAGGTTTCCTTCCAAACCCTTCAGGAGGCAGCAGCGCATCAGCCAACGCTTTGCTGAGACCGCCCAAGTGCCTGATGTTCGTATTAGCCGTCTGTCCCTTATAAGCGCGCTGCACCTTGTTGGAAACCGATCTTTGCACTTTTTCAATTATGCCAGGACGTCTAGATCCTACAGAGTAATCCGACCATGACATGTGATCAGCCTGTTCACTGCCGCGCAGGTATTCTTCGAGGGAAATCCCACTGTACTCATCCAGCAGGCTGTTACTATTGTTGGGAACAAAAACCCCAATGAGAAACTCGTTAGACGGGGTTTCGGGTATACGGTTCACCCATGGGCCGACCGTCTCATATGAGATGATCATCCCCGGTTGGCGCGTATAAGCAATTATCGGAGGATTGTTTTCCCCGGCATCCTGAGTTCTCCCCAGATGAACCAGCGGACTTCTGTTATTATGCGGAGGATCCATCCTCAACTCTTTCCTGGACATCTTTACGAAGGCAATCTGTCCTGCCTTGCTTCCGCGCTTAAACACTTTATTCAAAGACACGTTTTCAAGATGGACTTCCGACCCGCATTGGGCGAGAATATCCTCATGACTCCTGGAGGCAACTGCCTCAGTCATGTTGTATAGACCTTGAATCACCTGAAATACTGGATACATCATGTCTTTGGAAATCAGCTCATCATTTACAAATGCCCTTAAATAACTGCCGAACTTGTAGCTCCTGTTCATCAATCGAGGGGCATACCAACGCTGTACAGCAATCTTGACATATTCATCAAGGCTTTCCAGCCATGGATAGGTACGGGTGTTACGCCCTGGATCCGAATAGGTGCTTTTTGTATCAGAAAGCAGCTTCTCCTCCGAGATAAAGGGTATGATAATTGTTGTCCCGGTCTGATCCCCAATATACGGTGAAATCGAGAATATATCCAATATTTCTTTGATCTCCGCTTCATCAGTGAGCGGCACAGTGAAGTCGTCTTTATAGGGCTGACCCCACCATGCGATGCCGCGTTCCAAGTGACCGCTGACACCCAGCAGAGCATCCTTTGCTTTCTCGTTTTCTACAAGGCAGGCTGCCAGCCTTGACTCAAAGCCCCCCTTTGTTTTAATTCGGCTGTAATACAGTACCAGACCAATCCCCACTCTAAAATACACAGTCTTTCCTAGACCCCAGGAACCCCCCGCACCCTGTTTTTCCTGCGCTTTACTGATTTCGTAAACGAGTTTCAACAGATTCCCAAAGTCATTATTGCTCACTTGATCAAAGTGCATCGGGCCAGTGAGGCCGACTGTTCCAAAATCACTTATCGAGAGAAACTGCTGTCTATTCTCCCCGAAACGTCTCTTCAGGCTGTGTGAAATGCCTTCAAAATGACGGCTGAGCTTGAGAGGCTCGAAGTCATCCATGCGGAAATGTACGTCAACATGTGATTTCGGTTTGGAAGTTGCAGAAGCATCCAGACTGTTCTGGATCGACTCGCGCACAAGCAGATCGATAACGGGGGCCTCATGGTTCTGTATCAATCTGAGCAGAGAGCTCCCGCTCTCAGACATGCGAGCATGCTGCGGTCTTTCGATTTTCACTGCACTATTCCTCCAAATCATGAAGTTCTTCGTTTTGTGTTTGGCTTCCGTCCAGCCTGATGGTCACAGCCCTGGCATATCTTCCACGGTTACTGGCGCTGCCGGGAATATGAATCCACATACCTACTATGTCAGCCTCTGCCTCAAGATCTGCCCGCTGGCCTGACTTTGATTTTTGAGTAAGCCGTGAATCTTTATCTATTCTGTAGATGATAAGTTGGGGCGTTTTATCAAGCCCTACTTTGCTTCTCTCCGCCCTGTAAAACGCAGTATCAGTTGACTGTTCAGCTGCAGTCCTGATGTCCTGCGGCAGACGATCCCACGTATCAGCCAAAAGATCTCGGGGCGCCCCGAGCACACCTATATTAATCATGTTGGTTCTGGATGCTGATGAAACTTTTCTCGTACGATTCACTTTGCCGACACTGCCATTCCTTAGGAACCAGGATTTGCTGGGGTGCCTTTTCTCATCATTGGCCAAACCGACGCCGGCAACGATTACGTTCCAGTCCGTCAAGCCTTCATCACTGCTGACAGATTCTACCCATTCAGAAAAAACCTCGATTTCATTAAACACCCTGTTATGGGCCCCGAAACGAAAGGGTGAAAGCAACTCCTTGGATATTTTCGCAAACGGGACACCTGACCAAACCAACGCATTCTTGGATGTTTTGGGCGCACCGAGTTTGTTAAGAAAACCCTCGGCAACCTTTATGTTCTCTTCCAATACAGCTCGATCGTTCGGGAATGAAATCGTTTGTGTACTAGTGCCTGTAAAATCCATGTCAACTTCCATGGCACTCTGCATCCTATTGGCAGCAGTGACACGCAGCCAAGAAGGTCTGGGAGTGTTTTTTACTCTTGGTCCATATTCAGCCGGATCCGCACCTGCCTTCATGAATCGGTATAAATCCTGACGCAGCTCCAGCTCCAGTGTTGTGAGGAATGTGAACTTATCAATCAGATCGTCTGTAAGCCATATCCGAGGCAGCATTTCATAGTCGCGGCGATACCCGAACCAGCGCCCCATCTGCATCAATGAGTCCGCCTGCTTGGCATCACGGACAAAATAAGTGCTCACCAGCCCTTCTATCGTCAATCCGCGTGATAAAGTGTTTCCTCCAATGACTACAAACACCGGTGCAGGTTCGCGTTCTTCGTTCGGGTAGGCCAGCCTTACATACTCACCTTCTACAGTAACGCTGTTGTAGGAACAGTTGTCAATGCACAGATGAACGTAGTCGTGATAGTGCAACTCATCATCCTCGTCAAGGTAGATGTGCATCATATCTTTGGAGATAACTCTTATATGCTCTTCAATCTCCTCAAACATCGGATAATCCCTGAGCTGATCTAATCGACGATAATCAGGATATGCGTCCTTGAAGCTATCAGTCGTGAAACGACTGGTTTCTTCAATCCACAGAGTCCGAGACCTGCTAACGAGCTGTTCTTCAGGCGTTGACGCAAGCCAGCTGCGCAGTGCCTCTGCAACATTGTCATGATGCATCTGTTTACGGCTGGTGTGAATTAACATGCTTACAGGCTTCTTGTACTCCCAGTGCCGCATGCACGCAGCGGCACACAGCAACCAGCAAAAAGCATCCTTAAGGGATTCCGGCAGCAACAGCTGTTCTCCCCTATGTATTTTTGCTATCGTGTAAAGATCACTGACGGGAACCGAGCGTATGACGTCCAGCCCGTCAGAATCATTGATATCCTCACTTCCGAAGATCTGTTTTGGGCCGAAATACTCGTCAGATGTTGGCAGAGTCCAGATGAAATGGCGAGGGTAGAGTGATTCTGGAGTGGATTCATTGAGGAAATTTGCATACGGTGTCGCGGTGTAGCTTATATAGTTCATCGCCTGTACGGAAGTAGCATCCTGCCCTTCCCGCAGCGGAAGTCCTTCAACAAGCTTCACGATCAAATCATTAACCTTCCTGCGCTCACTTGCGCAGACGTCGGCTGTGTTTATGCTTGCATGATCGGCTTCATCGTCTATTACGAGCACTTTCATCTGATGCACCTTGCGAGGATCCTGGCGCATCCACCTGATAAGGTTTTCCAACCGGCGGCTGTTTTTTAGACAGACGTTGAAGTACCTTGCGACTGACTCATCTTCAAAGTGGAGATCCATGACCCGCTCGCCGTATGAACCCCTTGGGCTCAGGTGATTTAGGCCGATCCACTGTAGATTGCCTGGATGGTTAAGATCATTTAGAAGGCGGCGCTGAGTCTGTATACGCAAGTTTTCGATCGTTCCCGACAATACGATAAAGAAGTTCCATCCGTGGTCAGCAGCCATAGCCATTAAGGCGGCCATGTTAGCTGTCTTGCCTGATTGAACCTGGCCAATTACCAAGCCCTTTATGGGTCCGGTTTCGGAGGTGTCAGTGCTGAGTCGGCGCAGTATCCCAATTGTAGCTTTCTCTATATTGGTTATGGCATCAGATGAAAAGCCGGATTTCCGTAAGTTTTTCCTGTAAAGCTGCCACGCAGAGCGCGGGTCTGCTGGAACCTCTACTGCATTATCCTGACGGGAATCGATGACCCTAGAATCAAAATTCCGTTCCTGAAGTGCTATGCGCCTCTGTTCAGCATGCTCTTCAGATCGAACCAGCTCGTACCAAATCTGTACGTCGAGATTCTCCGGCCACAAATGTTCCTTCTTTGCCCTGTCTAAGAACTCGCATAGCCCTCTCTCATCAAGTTGATTGGCAAATCGGAGGTTCTGCCAGTCCACTCCATGCTGGCGGTGTTTCTTAATGAGGTTCCTACACACATCGTATTTAGCGCTGAATATTTCGCTTGTGCTCACCGTGCATCACTCCTTACAACGAAAATGCATTGATAATATCATGCTGGTCGTGATGCCCCCAAACCTTCACGAGTGCCTAAAGCTGCAAAAATGCATGTTCCCTGTACAAGCAGTGTATACAACTATAATGAGAAATATCGTCATTTTACGATTAGGGGATAAGATACGACAAAATATAACTTAATACTTTTAATTCTAGAATTCATACTCATTTCCCTTCAACACTCCCAAGAGAAAAAGCAATAGGCGATCTGTACAGTCAAAAGTTGTAGAACGATCTAAACCTAAACACCGCCAAGCAAAGGGAATTGAGTCATCAAATAAAAAAAGTGACAGCAGGTATAAAATGCTGACACTTTATGGAACCGAACAACAGCTCTCTTCAATGATTGGACAACCCAGGGTGAAGGGCGGACTTATCTCTTGTTGGCCTTTTGAGTCCGATGACGCCGGCCTTGAACCCCAGTCAGACAGCAGGGCAGAAGTCTGCACTCCTCCGTACCGACTGGCATACCTCAAAGTCAGGTTTGTCTGCTTGCCAGCTCTGTTTCCAACTTTCGCATAGTCTCCTCGAAGTTCCTGTTGATCTCACATTCCCAGATAACAATTACATGCCAACCCAATGCTGCCAAAGCCGCCTAGTTTTTCCTGTCGTTTTCCACGTTTCGGACGAATTTTGTCTGCCAATACTCTTGCCTTGTCTTGGGTACAGAAGCGAAACGGCAGTTCTCATGTCTATGCCAATAACACCCATGAACGAAAATGACAGCGTTGTACTTGCGCAAGACAAGATCCGGTTTGCCGGGCAGATCGGCTACATTGGCTCTATATCTGTATCCTTTTGAGAACAGGTACTTGCGGACTTTCATTTCTATCGCCGTATCTCTGCCGCGAATTCTGGACATGTTCCAGCTTCGCTTTTCAGAAGTAAGATGATCGGCCATCTCTCGACACCCCCTGTAAGCGAGACAGCTCAATTGTCCCCACAACGTTTATGAGCGATCCTCTTGCAGCAATACACTCTTGGCACCGATGTTGCATTTTTGCCGGCATATAGACTTTCGCCAACGTTACAGCAGTCAGTTCAACGACATCTCTTGACTGAGGAACTGCCCACTGCTCTGCTGCAGTGTGCACTCAAGCCGTTATCAAGAATCAGAAACCAGAAAATTGACGATCTAGTGCATACAGAACCGACCTGTATCCGAACTTTGATTCAATGAACGCAACACCATTTCTCTTTGCCAACTCCTTAACGTTGTCCAGACCGGCGTATCCAACTTTATCATAATTGAGCACAATAATGTCTGTACCGCCTGTCTTGATGCTTTCCTCCAGCTGAGAATAGTCAACCCGCTGGCTTCTTTCGCTGGATTTCCAGTCCACTTTCCCTACGGCCCGTCAATCACGCTCTCAAAAGCGTTATGCATGATTCGATCAATAATCGCTTCCGAGGTGGGTGCATCGCCAGAGGGGCTTATTCGTTCATACCAGCCTTTAAGAGCAAACTGGGTGCACAGGATCAGGGAATCTCGGTGAATTCTAGCTTCGATGATCGGTTTGATCCCCCATTTTAGGAGAATATCTGCTTAGTGTTTCAACTATCACATGGTTGTCCTTTTTTATGGTTAATGTTCAGTTCGTAGTCCTCTTGCATGCTGGCCGTAAGCTTTTTATAGCCATACGGATACCCATCGCCGGAGATCTCCTCCATGATGAATTCTTTAATCTGCTCGTCGAAGACCTTCTGCCCTGTATAGGTATAGGAGTAGCCTAGTATCCGGCGTCCAACGCGACTTTCCAGTGGCTCTGACTTATCCTCAAACAGAGTCTTTGATTGACGAGCCCTATTACTGTAATAGGTGGAAGAAGCTAAACCGACAGAGTGGAGAACAAGGCCAGCATTATACCCTTGTTCAATCCACCGACTGGCTATCATCACTTTGTCGGTTATCGAGGGTTTTTAAGATCCCTAACCTCTTCCAAATAGTGAGATGTTATGCACTCTCGCGGCGAATCACGCTTCCTTTAGATCCCACCCAACGACGGACAACCTTGCGCTTGGCTAACGGTGGGCAACTACCAGCCCTCGCAGCGGATTTCACCGCTAAGTTCTCGTCATGCGTGACCCACCATAAATAGCCCCCCATCGACGGGGGGGCCGGTGTGGGCTCATATCTGCAAATAGCATATTCAGTCTTCTTAAGGATTGACTGTTTTATGTTTCCATGTAACGAGTTGATATTACACTCCGCGTGGTTTCCCCGACTTCTGCAAAAATCTGCAAAAGCTGTTCATATGTACTCTCGTTATCACCAATTTTATTCCACAAATCCGAACCGATCAACACATGTTGCGGGTTGTCCATATCAAACAGTCTATAAGGGATACCGTGACCTGACAACCTATACGATTTCCCATCTCCAGCAGGATTGTATGGCAACGCAAAATATGCTTCGCAATCTGGAACTCCAGTTCTTAAGAGCAATAGGTTCTTCTTGGCTTCTGCTGTCTGATCAATATTGGGCTTAACAGTTTTAAAGGAATAAAACTCCTCTTGACCGCTGGGGCGACGAATATATAGGTCGGATTTTATCCAAAAACTCATGTAGGCATCATTGTGCAAACTGGCTAACCGTTCAAGTTCCTCTGACAAGTTTGGTGGAGTTGACGTTTTGCCCCTTTGCCCACGTTGATTCTGTATGATGCTGTCGATTGTTTCAACGCGGAACGTATTGATCTCAATCTCTCTAACATATTGATTCTCAGCAAATGATCCTGTGCCTTCGGCGATGATCCTGCCGATCTGCTCGAAGATCCCTTGCCCAAGCGTGGTAACAAACGATCTTTCGAATTTTGCTCCCTTCCATACCCCCATGGGAACCAAGTGATATCCAAATGGATTCCTCTCGGCTACCATAGTCTCCAAGAAAGGATCCGTTTCCACCCGTCTCTTAACCACAGATGACATAGCTGAATGGATATGTTCTCTTATACGCTCCCTGGTCCTTTGATCCATGTAAGCGCCTCCTCAATGCCTTTTACTACATTACAACGCAAAAAAGAATGTGACGAAAGAAGGGAGATAGTTCAACAATTTGCGATAGCTAGCTGGCTCTTCTGCTCCAGTGTTTCGCGTATAGACTCCCCCATAATTCTGGCAAGCTTGACCGGTACTGCATTCCCGATCTGGGTATATTGCTGCTGGAGTGTTCCGGAGACACGATAACCCGGAGGAAACTCTTGGATGGCCAGATACTCTTCAATGCTTAGCGGTCTATCTTCGTAGGGATGACCCAGATTTGTACTCTTCTGAATCGGGGAAGTCAATAATGTTGGACATGGCTTGTTGACATCTACCCTCCTAAAAAACCCCACCTTTCCACCACCAGACTTATAAGCACCTCCCATAGCCACCGGAATGAGCTCAGCCGGCAAATCACGCCAGTTGCCCCCTCCCTGCGGAATCAACCGCATGTACGCTAGTCTTTCCTCGGAATATCCAACATAATTGTGGCGAGTGCCATTCAAATTCTTCAGAACTTGTCCTAGAGTCACCCATTGCTTTTTGTTTTTTTCTGGTTTCTTACAGTGCGTTCTCCTTGGAAAACGATAATTCAATTCCAAGTCCTTCCTGGTACCAATTATAAAAACGCGTTCCCTCTTCTGAGGTACACCATAATCAGCTGCGTTAATTAGTCTAATATGAACATCGTAATCGCCGAAATGATTCAATAGGTGTTTCAGGGCACTTCCTCTCATCTCATCAGGCTCTAAGGGTGGAAACTGTTCACCACGTCTATTCAGAGGTCGATGTCGTAGTGCTGCAGAAAGCAAGCCTCTCACGTTCTCCAAAAGGAACACTTTTGGTTGAACCTCATTTACCAAGTCTGCAAACTTCAGCATAGCTTTACCTCTCGGATCTGAAAAAGCGAGTCTATTACCTGCCGTACTGAACGACTGGCACGGACTCCCTCCAAACATCAAATCGATCTCGATGTCTTCTGGAATATTGGCTTCATGATAAATCCTTTCCTTACTGTAATCCATAATGTCGCCTTGTCGTACATTCATGTTCGGATTATTTCTACGCAGGGTATCGCAGTATACTTCTTCAATCTCCACTGTCAACTTGATGTCAAAGCCAGCTTGGGCAATACCCATATCGAGTCCCCCTGCTCCTGCAAAGAAAGAAACGGAAATAGTCATCCATACCACCCCTTAAATGGCATTAGAACATCACAGGCCGTGTCGGTTAGTCGACGGACTATGTGTCCAAATACTAAACAGTCTATACTTCACATCCCACACCGCGTCCCCCTGACAAGAAGCAGCAACTGAAGTGTGAAAAACTCATTGTAGTCCGCGTCTTTTTATACGATAGTATCACAGAATCTCAATTTATGCAAACACATGTTCCATACAAGGGGCTTTGCCACGTTAGTGAACAAACGACCGATGCTGGAGGCTTGGTGGGCTCCAACCGGGAGATAACATGACCTCGGCCCTAGGCTCGCAAACGTTTCACCCAATATGTATGGAATTGTTCTAATACTTTTTGCTCTTTCAGCCGAGATTTTGCTAGTTCGAAACCGCAACTCATCTCTCTTATGGTCGTTCAGTATCATCGTTC
>JAAZLQ010000028.1 GCA_012799255.1 Bacillota bacterium | reverse complement strand
TGCCCCTTCGCGGATTAAAAGTCCGATTTCCCGAGTTCTCTGCGTTCCTGAGGCTTGTTTGTTTACCCAGATATAGAGCCATGCAGCGGTGACAAAAGACAGTAATGCAACAATCACTGATACAGTAAACCAACTCACTAAGATCCCTCCATTGAAGCAATCTAAGAAAAGTGTCTACAACCTTGTTCATCTCTGTTCTTTTTTCCGCCTCATCTCCTTCCCTGGTAATTACTACTGCTTTTTACCTAATTCTCCCATAAAAAGGTATTCCCTGCAGTGGTCCTCTGCGTTTTTCAAGAGGAAATCTTGAGACCGTGGCTAACTTATTACGTACCTATATGTTGCAGTGTTTTGAATCAGAACAAGGAGGATAAAAATGAGGGCATACGAAAGGCTTTTACAGTATACGAAGTTTGAAGCGGCGTCAGATAGCACCAGTGATAGCTGCCCAAGTACTCCTGAGCAAATTGAATTTGGACGAGCACTAGTTGAGGAAATGCTGAGCCTGGGTATTAAGGACGCCAATATGGACGAGAATGGCTATGTCTTTGGCACAATTGAAGCGAATATCGAGAACTGGGAAGGTCCGGTCATTGGTTTTATTGCCCACATGGATGTGGTTCGGGATGTTCCCTTTCGAAATATTCGGGCCAGAGTAGTGGAGAACTATGACGGGGGAGACATTCTACTTAATGCTGAAGAGAACATTGTTTTAAGCCCTGATGAGTATGAAACCCTGAAAGATTATGTGGGTAAGGATCTTGTAGTCACCGACGGTACAACCTTGCTGGGTGCTGATAATAGGGCGGGGATAGCAGAGATTCTTACCATGGCAGAAATTCTGCTTACGAACCCAGACATTAAGCATGGAACGATCAAGATCGGATTTACTCCCGACGAGGAAATTGGCAGAGGCGCTAACTTGTTTGATGTGGAGCGTTTTGGTGCTGATTTCGCCTACACTGTGGACGGGGGAGCTTTCGGCGAAGTTGAATACGAGACTTTTAATGCAGCAACTGCCAAAATCACAATACAAGGTAAGAACATTCACCCAGGAACTGCAAAGAACAAAATGAAAAACGCTTCTCTTATAGCTATGGAGTTCAACAGTCTGCTGCCCGTAACCGAGAGGCCTGAACATACTGAAGGGTATGAAGGTTTCTATCATCTGATAGATCTGCAGGGCAGTGTGGAACATGCTACCCTCACTTATATCATTAGAGATCATGATGCCACCAAGTTCCGGGCGAAAAAGGATCGACTCCAAAAAGTTACTCACTGGTTAAATGACTTCTATGGCGAGGGTACAGTGTCTGTGGAGATTGTTGATAGCTACGCGAATATGTACGAGCAAATCAAGCCGCACTGGCATCTGATAGACACTGCCTATGAAGCGGTGGAAGAAGTGGGAGGAGTTCCCCATAGTATTCCGGTGCGGGGTGGTACAGATGGGGCTAGACTTTCTTTTATGGGACTTCCTTGCCCGAATTTAGGTACTGGAAGCCATAACCACCATTCCAAACTAGAATATGCTTGTGTCCAAGCGATGGATGATTGTGTTTCAGTCTTGGTGAAGATTGCGGAGAAGTACGGTAAGTAACAAGTAGTTTGAAGATAAGGGTTGTGGGATTGCGTCCATTATGGACGCTTTTCTCATGAAGGGCAAAAAAACAGGGTAAAGATGTCCTATGCAGAATGAAGTGTTGTAAGGAGTTGTTGGTATGCAGTCGGATCTGAAAGCAAAGCTGAATCCGCCTCTCAAATGGGCGGGGGGAAAAAGGTGGCTAGTTCCCCAGTTACAGCCCTTCTGGGAAAGATATCTTGAACGACGTCTTGTGGAACCATTTTGTGGCGGCTTAGCTGTGTCGTTGGGTCTTGCACCTGACAAAGCGTTATTGAATGATGTGAATCCCCATCTGATCAATTTCTACCGTTGGTTGCAAAAAGGCTTCGTGGTGAGCATTGAAATGATCAATGACAAAGGGGTCTATTACGCTAACCGGAGTAGGTTTAATGAGTTGATTAGTGAAGGTGATATCGCCAGCCAAGAAGCGGCTGAACTTTTTTATTTCCTAAACCGGACTGGATACAATGGGCTATGTCGTTTCAATAAGAAAGGGAAGTTCAATGTTCCCTTTGGGCGTTATAAACGCATAAACTACGCCCAGGATTTCTTAGCTTACCGTCCCCTTCTAGAGAACTGGGAGTTTAGGTGTGGAGATTTTGGCAGTCTTCAGTTGCAGCCTAACGATTTTGTTTACGCTGATCCTCCCTATGATGTGGAGTTTACTCAGTATGCTCAAGGTGGATTTGCCTGGGAAGACCAAGTTCGTCTGGCGCACTGGTTATCCCAGCATCCAGGGCCAGTAGTGGCCTCGAATCAGGCCACCGGTAGGATTATCGAGCTGTATGGGGACTTGGGTTTTCTGCTGATTACCTTAGAGGGGCCGCGCCGCATCTCTTGTACTGGAGATCGTACTCCAGCGAAGGAAGTTCTCGCTCTCAAAGGTGTGGAGGGCGCTAAAAAGATACTGGAAAATTTTTGAAAGGAGTAGCGCAATGAGTGCGAAGAGATATGACCGAGAATTAGGTATAAGGACATCAGGTTTGAGGGAGTGGGCCAGGACAGACCATTATCACCGTTATGAAGCCACTCCATATGAGGCCTTGGACACACTATTTCGGTCATATAAAATAAAGAAACATTATCATGTTGTCGACTTTGGTTGTGGTCGGGGCCGGGTGACGTTTTATATTCATCGACGCTTTCAGGTTCCGGTTGTGGGCGTTGAGGCTCATGATAAGACCTATGAAGAGGCACTGGATAATAAGAGCAGTTACCGCATGAAAGCGAAGCATATAGTAGCCCCAATTCGTCTGAAATACGGTTTGGCCGAACATTATGAGGTTAAACCGCAGGACAACTGTTTTTATTTTTTTAATCCTTTTTCTAGCAAAGTGTTTAAGAAAGTACTGGCCAACATTATGGCGTCAGTAAAGAGCCATCCGCGCACTATTGATCTGATTCTTTATTATCCGCTACCTGAGTATAAGCAGGTGATCAAGGAATATCCGTTTCAGAAAATAAACAAGATTCGAGTGCCAGGTGCTCAGGATACTTATGAGAAGTTTATTATCTACCGTTTGCTTGAACCGGCTGGTGCTTGAGTAGATCTTGGGAAGTGAGTGAAATAAATAACATTTAGACCTTGACGGGTTTCGAATGTTGGGGTATACTAAACTTGAAAATTGCATTAAAGAAATTCTTCGGGGCAGGGTGAAATTCCCTACCGGCGGTAAAGTCCGCGAGCAATCGACTAGTCGATTGTTGATTTGGTGAAATTCCAAAACCGACAGTATAGTCTGGATGAGAGAAGAGTGCAAACTTCTATGTGCTTGTCAGCAACCTGGGGAATTTCGGGTTGCTTTTTTCGTGCAAAAAATCACGAAGAGAGGGATAGTTGTGATCCGAAATCCTAGTCAGTCGAGAAGTAGTTTGTTCGCCACAAGTGCCATGGTGAAGATTGGCATGTTGTCTGGTCTGGGTATGGTTTTAATGCTCCTAGACTTTCCGTTACCCATTTTTCCGTCGTTCTTACAGATCGATCTAAGTGACGTACCAGCAGTTATTGGCGCTTTTGCAATGGGACCTGCTGCCGGGGTAATGATTGAGTTTGTCAAAAACCTTTTGAAAATCATTGTAGGAAGTAATACTGGCGGTGTGGGCGAGTTAGCCAACTTCATGGTTGGAGCAGCTTATGTACTCCCCTTGGCAGTTGTGTATGACAAATGGCGTACTAGATCGGGAGTATTGTGGGGTTCTGTTCTGGCGACGGTGGTTGGGGCAATTGTTGCTGGAGTACTCAACTACTTTGTCTTTGTTCCAGCGTATGCAGCGGTTTTAGGTTTTCCTGTAGATGCTTTTGTGGATATGGCTGCTGCTGTTAATAGTGCAGTTGTAGATCTAAGGACCATGGTAATCTTTGCCATCGTGCCTTTCAACTTGGTCAAAGGAGTAATTATTGCGGTTGCCTCGCTGACAATGCATAGAATATTACGACCACTTTGGAACAAGTTCTAACTTAATGGTTGACAGAACGCTCCGCCTTGGCGGGGCGTTTTTGGTATGAAGGTAATTTGCCGATTCGCTCGAACATTACATATTATGGAACACGTAGATGGTATCGCAACGGTGCTTGCTATGAAAGAATAGCAAGCTAGGTAAGGGAAGGGAGAGAACCATGGATATAAACCGGCTCATTGACTCTATGAGTAGAGAAGAGAAGATTACGCTAGTCTCGGGGTCAGATCAATGGCATACCGCTCCTATAGGGCGCTTGGGTATCCCAGCCATTATGCTGGCAGACGGTCCTCATGGTTTGCGAAAACAGGATGTTGACGGTGACCATCTCGGAATAGGAGAAAGCGTTTCAGCCACTTGTTTCCCCCCGGCAGCTACCAGTGCGAATTCTTGGAACCGGGAGCTGCTTTTTGCTATGGGCCGAGCGATAGGCAAAGAGGCACTTCATGCGGGTGTGTCTGTGGTTTTGGGGCCGGGGATAAATATTAAGCGTTCTCCCCTCTGTGGGCGTAACTTCGAGTACTTTTCAGAAGATCCTTTTCTAACGGGAGAACTAGCGCTGGCGTGGATCCAAGGAGTCCAAGTTCAGGGTGTGGGTGCTTCTCTAAAACACTATGCGGCCAATAATCAGGAAAAGTGGAGAATGCTCAACGATTCATTAGTAGATGAAAGGGCTCTGAGGGAGATTTACCTCGCCGGGTTTGAGAAAGCGGTAAAGGAAGGACAGCCCTGGACTGTTATGGCTGCTTATAATAGGCTGAATGGAACTTACGCCTGTGAAAATCCCAGATTGCTCGATTCCATTTTGCGTCAAGAATGGGGTTTTGATGGGCTTGTCCTTTCGGATTGGGGAGCTGTTAATGATCCCAGCCTTAGTGTGAAAGCGGGCTTAGATTTGGAAATGCCCGCATCGTATGGAGTTAGCGCGAAAAAGTTATCGGGGGATGTTACTGCAGGACGCCTCAAGGAGACGCAGCTCAATAGGTGCGTACGCCGCGTTCTTGAGTTGGTAGCCAAAGCTGAAGCAGCAAGAGGGGATCATTGCTGTGATTTTGAGCAACATCACCGTTTAGCCCGTCGCATAGCTGCAGAATCTGCCGTATTACTGAAGAACAAAAGCGGGATATTGCCCTTAAGGGAAGGCCAAAGCATCGCTGTAATAGGAGAGTTTGCCAGACATCCTAGATACCAAGGGACAGGTAGTTCTTTGATCAATCCTACGAAACTCGATACAGTCGTAGATGCGCTCAAAATAGAAGATGTGGAGTTTCATTTTTCTCCAGGCTATACCTTAGATACAGATGAAGTTGATCCAGCGTTGATAGATGAGGCTTGCAGCGTGGCAGAAGATGCAGACGTAGCGTTAGTTTTTGTGGGCTTGACGGACAGGTATGAATCAGAAGGCTACGATCGTGCGCATCTAGATTTACCTCCCAATCACAATGAACTAATCAGTTCAGTTGCCAAGGTTAATCCCAATGTTGTTGTGGTTTTGTCGGCAGGAGCACCCGTAACCATGCCCTGGGTCGATGAGGTTGCAGCTGTACTTCATACCTATTTAGGGGGTCAAGCGGGGGCAGGGGCTACGGTAGATCTGCTTTTTGGTAAAGAAAACCCGTCGGGGAAACTGGCGGAAAGTTATCCTCTGAGCCTTGAGGATTACTTGCCTATTGAATTCTTCGCCTATGATCGATTCCAAACTGAATACCGAGAGAGCATTTTTGTGGGCTATCGTTATTACGACGCAGCCGACAAGGAGGTTCTCTTTCCCTTTGGTTATGGTTTAAGTTACACGCGGTTTAGCTATGAAGATCTGTGGCTGTCCTCCACGCAGTTCAGGGATACCGATTCGCTAACGGTCAAGTGTAGTATCAGGAACATTGGGACTCGAGCAGGGGCAGAAATTGTGCAGCTATATGTAGGCAGAGACAACTCACCCTTGTACAGAGCTCCAAGGGAACTAAAGGGATTTGCCAAAGTATACTTGCATCCTGGCGAGGCAAAAACAGTGGAGTTTGTACTGAACAAACGCTCTTTCGCTTACTATAATGTGGACGTTCGCGATTGGCATGTGGAACCGGGTGAGTACAGGATTGAAATCGGTTCTTCATCACGAGATCTCCACCTAGTCACAACGGTAGATGTGGAAGCCACGGATGCGGACATTCAGGTTCCAAATTATCGCCAATCCGCTCCAGCTTATTACCATCTAGCTGATCCGAGTACACGCATAACTCAAGCTCAGTTTGCCATTGTTTACGGACGAGCATTTCCCGAAAAGGATTTCTCGGAAGGGCTTTTCCATGATAATTCCACTTTGGAAGACCTACAGCAAACAAGGATAGGGCGTTTGGTCGTGAGGTTTGCCAAAAAGTTTTTGTGGAAGATGACCGGAGCTACAGACGAAAACGATCCCCTTTGGCTGATGACGTGGACTATGACTTTGGAAATGCCTTTACGCTCAGTTGCTGCTTTAAGTGGAGGGACAATACCTGATCGGTTGGTTAAGGGGGTGATTGCTTGGGCGAATGGAGAAAG
>JAAZLQ010000272.1 GCA_012799255.1 Bacillota bacterium | reverse complement strand
CTTTCGGCTTAGTATTGCCCCAACAAAAGATGGCTAGAGCAAAGGTTTAGTTAGTGATCTCCAAAAAGCGATGTTTGAGTGACCAAAGGCCCCAAAGCTACATTTTTGAAGCATAAGCGATACCATAAGCAAGGTTGGGTTCACGAACTAGGTGTCTTCAACCGAAAAAAGAGTGACAGCGCAAATAGCTCGATACAATCAAGTATTGACAGTAATAGAAAAATATGCTAAAGTTTAAGACAAGGGTGCAACGCCGTTGCCTATAGCCCGCAATTACATACCAACCCCAGGATCTTGTTCTTATAAGTAAGAAACGTGGTTACAGACTGCAACTACGTATGTGAGGGTAATACAGGCGACAAAACTCTTGTATTTTTTGTGGCCCAGAGTATTTCAACCAACTATGTTAATTGGGAGGGTTTTCTGTGAATTTACGCATGGGGATCATCGGAGGTGGAAGTATTGCCCGGGTTCATCTTGAAGCTTATGCAGCTATGGATAATGTTCGCTTGCTTGGTCTGGCCGATCCCAATGAACAGATATTATCAGACGTGTATAGGAGTGGAAAGATCGAACGTGTAACATCTGACTATCGAGAATTGATCAACGAACCCAACATTGACGTTGTTGATATTTGTGTGCCCCACCACCTACACCACAAAATAACCCTTGACGCTCTTAAGGCTGGAAAACACGTTATTCTAGAGAAGCCTATAGCTCTTACTATCGAAGAGGCAGACGAAATGATAGAGGTGGCAGAGAAGCTCAATCGGCGGCTATTTGTATCTCTGAATCAGCGTTTCCTGCCTGCTCACATAACAGCCAAGCAGTTGCTTGATGCCAAGAAAATTGGAAAGCCATTCTTGGCAGTAGCAGTCTGCATAGGTGATGAATTTGAGAGAATGAATGATCCTAATAGTTGGAAAGGTACTTGGGAGCAAGGGGGCGGAGGGGTACTAGCTGATACTGGCACTCATTTCGTGGACATACTTCAGTATTTCTTCGGTCCCGCTAAAGCAGTCAATGCCACCACAAAACGACTGGTAGTTTCCGCTAAGAATAAGGCTGACGATACAAGTACGGTCACACTCGAATTTGGCAACGGTGTTCTAGGAGAGCTTGTTCTTACTTATTCGGCTACTGCAAATCAGTGGGCTGAGAGCAAGGACATCTATGGGACGGCGGGGTCTTTACATATAAGTGGGGACCCGGCTTCTCCATTGAAAGTGGTATACAATAGGGGCTTACCCCGTCACGTAGAGGTGGGAAGTAGTTCCAGCTGGCAAAATTTTTCTATCAGAAAGGCTCTGGAACACTTTGTAGATTGCATTTTGTATGGACGCTCTTCACTGGTCACGGCGTGCGACGCCAGGGAGACATTGAAAACAGTCCTATCGGCTTACCAAGCAGCCAGGGAAGGAAGGCGTATTCAGCTCTAACCGTACGAATGAGATCAGGGCACTGCTGTCTATCACGCTAACCATTAGTGTTCATGCTCTTTGGCACATATCATGTAGAGGGAAGGTGGACATATGGGTAGTTAGCAACATCTGAGTGCAAGCGATGTAGGACCCCAAGGGTTATAACGAGAGATGATCTCTAGCTAATGAGAGGGGAGTTCAATCATGGCATTTTGGCGGAAGATCGATATGAGAAGAACGGTATTGGTTTGTATCTTATCGTTGCTTCTAGTAACAAGTATTGGCAGCTTGTTCGCAAGTAGCGCCGCTACAAGCTGCACTCTGGAATTCTGGGTTCCGTGGTCATCAGGCCCATGGAATGAAACTGTTCACAGGTTGCGCGATGCCTTTATGGCCAAATATCCGGATATTGACATCAATATTCTCGCGACTGATCTAGGTACTACGGAGAAGTTCTTAACTGCAGTCGTTGGCGGTGCTCCGCCTGATGTAAGTTTATCTATTTGGACACCTGATTTTGCCATGCGTGGGGCAGTAACCGACTTAACACCTTTTATTGAGGCCAGCAACATCAATATGGACAACTATCTGCCTGCTCAACTCCAACGCTCCTTTTGGGAGGGTAAGGTTTACGGAATTCCAGCAATCGAGGCGGGTTTTATTTTTGGATTGGCCTGGAATAAACAACTCTTTCGTGAAGCAGGCCTGAATCCTGAAGTGCCTCCCGCAAACTGGGAAGAGCTAGGCCAATACTCTGACAAGATTACGCAAATGGATAGTGTCGGCAACATAGCTACACTTGGTTTCGACCCTATGGACGGTGAGGCTTCGCAGGTCTTACACTGGGCATCCAGTGCGGGTGTTTCACTGTTCGATTACGAGGATGGAAAATACCAGATAGACCATCCCCACGTGATCGAAGCGGTCGATTTTGTTGCCTCGTTTTTCAAGAAGTACGGACCCGAAAACCTGGCGTCTTATAGAGCGGACTCAGCAGGAGACCCTCGTTCTGCTTTCATGCGTGAAAAACAAGCAATGATCGTCAATGGCTATTGGATGCCAGGGGAGATTGCTCGTCTTGCTCCCGAGCTTGAATATGGTATCAGCTGGTCGCCGAGTCGGACTGGCGAGAAATTCCAGACGGCCGGTGGATGGTCCGCAGTAATACCAACTGGTGCTAAACATCCTGAAGAAGCGTGGCAATTCATCGAATTTCTTGCCTCAGATGAAGCTAATGCAATCGTCTTCGATACCGTTGGGACATTTGTGGTAACTCGATCCTTTGTTGATACGGTCTTAGGAGGCCAGGATGGGAGTGCACAGGGGATTTCTCCAGGTTTGCAGTGGTATGTCGAATCAGGGTTTGCCCCAGGCGTTACTCTTTATCCAGAAGTAAACGTCCCCGGAGCAGCTGAAGCTCGTGATAGGTTCCGCTCTTTGGTTGACTTTGTTGCATATGGAAAGAGAACTGCAAAAGAAACCATGGAAGAGCTACAAAGCTTGACACAGCAGGCCTATGATGAGGCAATACGGGCCGGTAGAAGATAGTCTCGAGGTTGTTTTGGGCATTTACCAATGGGCGGAGCGTTGCTCGCTCCGCCTTCGCGTGTGCCCAGCATGTCTGCTGAGCCGATGGGTTGAAAGAAACCCGGTCGCCTAACTAGCGGGAAGACAATCCGTAGGCAAGGGCGTCACTGGTAACGGTGGGGTCTGAAGGAAGCCGAAGGAGGAACATGGAACGTAG
>JAAZLQ010000112.1 GCA_012799255.1 Bacillota bacterium | reverse complement strand
TAGTGGAGTAAGTCCGAGCAGCAAGTCTGCGGTGACCACGCCATCTGTAGGTTTCCAACTCTGGGCAGAGATCTTCCCACGGTGGTGGCTCGGCATTAGTAGCAGTACCCTCTTGGAGTTTCTTCAGCTTAGACACCTTATAAAACTCCGCCGGCTCTAACCGTTCATCTGCCACAGGTACGCATGCTCCACTTATCTCATCACCAATACTAAACTGATGTTTCTCGTGGGCAGCCTTACCGATACCAATGGAGAATTCACGTTCTTCCTCACCGATGGTGCCGGTTAGATATAAAGCGTATCCCAAGTAATTATGGCTGACCTCATCAAATGAACGGATCAGTCGAATACGCGGCTGGACGGATATGATTTTCGCCGTGAAATTGGACTTATCCATCTGGTGAGTCACCTCTTTTGTTCGTATTAGTTCCATTTAATCTGCTCAAATTTCGGAACAGCAAAAACTATGAAATCTGCGTCCGAAGTCGCTAAGGGCTAAGCTCTCATGAATTGCATTTCCGGCCCCGCCAAACACAATGCTATTTAATGCGCTTTGAACTAAGCCATATGTCTTCAATTGAGCGACAGAACCTGAAATAAGGGCCTGTTCAACACCAGGCTTGGATATAGAGCTTCCTTGGACAGGCCCAGATTGCTGTGAGAAAAATACAACCAATTCTATTTGCAGGGGAGTCAAGGCTGCTAGAATATCTAGGAATAGCTTCCGCTCGTCGTAATTACCATTAACCGGATACATCATGGTCTTCTTAAAGTACTGCTTATACAATCTACGCTTAGACTCAAGGTGTTCAGACTCCACTTTTTCGTTTAGTTGTTCCAGTATGGCAGATAACTCATGGGGATTGTGTTTGGAAATATCAGGAATCCCTGTTTCAGAATTACGATGAAGACTAGCTATTTCATCTTTTAGTTCAGTATAGAAACGCTCAAGTCTCCGAAACCGCTTTTCTTGTTTGCGACCAAAATAAAGGGTTGACAGAGGTCCCCCAACGTAGGGAATAGCTTGAACAATAGCCTCTAAAACGATTTCTCCATTAGAACCTTCAGCTTTCATTCTCCAATCCCTCCGTCACCAAAGATTGCTCTAACTCCAGCGTTTCCTTGTTCGAAACCGATATGTCAAGCTTCCGGATTTCCATTTTCCCTAAAGAGGGCGAGTACTGTGCTTGATAGAAATCAAAATCTTGTCGATTATTAACCTGACATTTGGAATCAATTATTTTCATTATCTTTACTTTATCTTGAATTGACGTCTTCATCCCAAATATAATAGCTTCCAAATCTTCAAATCTATACTTTAATTTGCGACTTTCTGGCTCACTGAACGATTCTAAGCCACTACTTAGTAGCAATCTTTGTTCTCGCTCATATTCCCAATCCTTAAGTTTCACGAAAAAACTACTATCAAAATTGACCCAATAATCTCTACGCCAAGCATCTTCACTATCCTTATCCTTCATATGCGCTGAGCATTGACTTCGATTCCCTTCTGGATCGGTATACCATTGCCTCATTAGTTGTCCGACCGGCAAACGGCCAAGAGACCTAAAAAAGTCGATTGTTGGAAATTGGTTGGTGTAATTTATCTTGCGAAATGGAAAAGCCCTATAGTCATAAATAGGCTTAGACCCCCAACCAACTATGCATTTAAGGTCAATAGAGTCCTCTTCTCGACCATTTTTTTGTGTTCTGAATTTAAGACATACCCCGCTGTGGCCATCACCATAGTGACCCCACACTGCAGCATTAGTACAGTCGTCCATGAAGCAGGCAACATAACCTTCAGGATAAGTCAGTTTAACAACCTCATTCAAGTAAGCATCGGGAAATCCAAACAAAATAAACCAGTTTTTCTGTTCAGAAGGATTTTCTATTTGATAGGCCTGGAACAAATCCTGTTCCTGTATGCTTTCCTTTAGTACGCCGAAAACCTGTGTCAACACATCCCAGCTCTGCTGACTGTCTCCATTATCACTCTGCAATAGATCTACAAGTTTTTGCAGCCCATGACAGTGATCCTGCAAAGACTGTGAGGTAGCAGGCCGTAATTTGTGTTTTGTGTGAATATCTAAAACAGCGTCTAAGGCTAATGCATGCAGTAATCTCAGGTGGACGTAAAGCTCGTCACGCCTTATTTCCCTCTGTGGGGCGGCAAGAAATTCCATATATCCATTTACTGCTGGTGAAAAGAAACGTTCGCAAATCTCATTAAACATTATTCGATATTGGTCAGTGGGCAGACGTTCCTCATCAATGAAAACAGATATATCTTTTGCGTCTAACGATTCCCCTTCTTCACTTAAATAAGCAAGCATACATATATGTTCAAGTGACAAAAGATAGTGTTTGAAGAAGTTAACCCAGATAATTGTATCGCCAGCCCAGAAATATTCTCTAAATCCTTCCATTGGATCGTTTAAGGAAGCCACATCAGAAAAATAGATCTCCTGGTTCTCTAGCTCTTTATGCCCCTCCAGTAAACTATGGGTCCTGCGGAATCTATACATTTTACTCCTCCTGACAGGCTTACGTCTATCGGCTAATCCTCCCAATCACCAACAACATCCAGAATCGACTTGCCCTTACCTAATATCTCATCTTCTTTGTCCCTTAACGGATCCAGCCAATCAGCCTTCTCACGAGCCCACTGAATCCAAGAAGCTAGCTTCTCTCTCTGCTCGCCATCTTCTATTTCGCCAAGCCTCAACTCCACGCTATCAACGAATCTCCTAATTTGTTGAGACTTATCCCACTGAAGTGCATACTTCTCCAGCTGCTCTAGCTTTCTTCGCTCATTTTCTTTCTTTTCTGCCATTTCCAAGCGTAAGAGTTCCTCTTGTTGCGATTTTACTCGTTCAGCTTGACGCTCCAGCCTAAGGTTCTTTTCAACCTCAATAGCTTCCATGACCCAAATAACGATTTCACCAACTTGGTCTTCAATCCTTTTTGTTTCCGTATCACGCCAATTCTTTCTTGCAGCATGGTAGGATTCAATTATAAAGTGCAGTTTGCCGGTGTTCT
>JAAZLQ010000269.1 GCA_012799255.1 Bacillota bacterium | reverse complement strand
TCCAAGTTCGGAAGAAGCAGGCACGTGCCAGGATTATTAAGGGCCGCTTTTTGGCTTAAGATAAAATCAAATGAGGAGGTATCATTATGAGTGAGAAATTGCTGTATACCAAGGAACATGAATGGGTCCTAGTGAAGGGCAATATCATTAGGGTTGGCATCAGTGATTACGCCCAAAACGAGCTAGGGGATGTGGTTTTCGTGGATCTCCCTGAGGTAGGCGATCATGTTGAAGAGGGAGAAGGCTTTGCCGCCCTAGAGTCGGTAAAAGCAGTATCTGATGTTTATGCTCCTGTTAGCGGCAAGATCGTGGCCATCAATGAAGCGCTCGAGGAAAGCCCTGAACTGGTAAATGAATCTCCCTTAGATGAAGGCTGGATTGTGGAAATTGAAGTGGACGGTGTAGCCCAGACGGGCGATTTAATGAATCAGCAGGAGTATGAAGAGTTTCTGAAGGGGGTTTAGTAACGTGCGTTATCTCCCTTTAACACCAGATGAAAAACGGGAAATGTTAGAGAGTTTAGGAATCCAGCAGGTAGAGGAACTCTTTGAGGACATTCCCCAAGAAATGATCCTCAAAGACGATCTGGATCTGCCCAAACCGTTAAGTGAAGCGGAGCTGGTACGTCATATTAAAGACCTAGCTTCCAAGAATAATGACACGACCCGTTTTGTTTCCTTTTTGGGAGCTGGCTCCTACGATCATTTAATTCCTAGCATAATCCGGCATGTTGTGGGCAGAGGTGAGTTTCTCACTGCCTACACACCCTATCAGGCTGAGATTACGCAAGGTGTTTTACAGAGTGTCTTCGAGTACCAAACGCTAATTTCTGAACTAACTGGCATGGAAGCTTCCAACGCCTCTATGTATGACGGCGCAAGTGCATTGGCGGAGGCCGCGTTGATGGCCTGTGCCGCAACCCGGAGAGAACTGGTGGTACTCCCCGGCACGTTGCACCCCGAGTGGAAAGCTGTTGTTGAGACCTATTTGGGTCATCAAGATGTGGCTATCGTCTACTTACCCTACGATGCTGGAACTGGGATAGTCGATGCTAACGGTTTAGAAGACATTCCTTGGTCAGATGCTGCATGCGTTGTAGTGCAGCAACCAAACTTCTTCGGCCTTTTGGAAAACGTCTCTGCTCTTAGTACACGGATTAAGGAGCATGGTGGTCTGCTCGTGATGGCAGTCGATCCTATTAGTCTCAGTTTGCTTAAATCACCTGGTGAGTTAGGTGCAGATATAGTGGTTGGAGACGGGCAGAGCCTGGGCAACGCCATGGGCTTTGGTGGACCGTCCTTGGGTTTTTTTGCAACTTCCGGGAAATTGATTAGACGTATGCCTGGCCGAGTTGTGGGTCAAACGGTAGATAGCGAGGGGAAACGGGGATTTGTCCTCACCCTGCAAACCCGGGAGCAACATATCCGGAGGGAAAAAGCAACATCAAACATTTGTTCCAATCAAGCTTTGAATGCTCTGACTGCTGCGGTTTATTTAAGTGTCATGGGTAAACAAGGTTTCAGGGATGTGGGATATCAGTGTCTGCAAAAGGCTAATTACCTGAAAAACCGCTTGCTAGACATTCCAGGTTTGTCTTCTCCGTTTACAGCACCATCCTTTAGGGAGTTTGTAATTCAAGGTGCGGTAAATTGGGAAGAGATAAACCTGCGCTTGCTAGACTATGGCTTTATTGGAGGACTTCCTTTGGCCCGGTTTGAGCTTCCTGAACTGGTACTGTTCTCTGTAACAGAGGCCCGCACCAAAGAAGAAATCGACAACTTTGTCAATATTCTAGGGGGGTTGATTAAATGAGCATGCACCAACAAGTCCCCTTAATTTTCGAGCGTTCAACACCAGGTCGCAGAGGTTACAGGCTTCCCGATCTAGATGTGCCAGACGTTCCAATAGAAGATCTGATTCCTCAAGAACATCTGCGCGTAGAAGCACCTGGGTTGCCAGAGGTCAGTGAGCTTGAGGTTGTGCGTCACTATACACAACTATCCCGGCTGAATCACGGTATAGAAGTGGGCTTTTATCCGTTGGGATCGTGCACTATGAAGTATAATCCGCGAGTTCATGAAGACTTGGTAAGTTTGCCAGGATTCAGTGCTATCCATCCGTATCAACCGGAGGAGACAGTGCAAGGTGCCTTGGAGCTTATGTACAATCTGGGTGAATACTTGGCTGTTATCTCGGGGCTTTCCAAAACCACATTGCAGCCAGCGGCTGGGGCTCATGGTGAATTAGCTGGTCTCATGGTGATCAAAAACTACCATATTAAGCGTGGAGAAGGTCACCGTACAGAGATGATTATTCCCGATTCGGCCCATGGCACCAATCCGGCAAGTTGTGCAATGGTGGGCTATAAAGTGGTTGAAGTTCCTTCAGATGAACGTGGGGGCGTAGATGTTGAAGCGCTAAGGAAACTGGTGGGTCCCAACACAGCTGGACTAATGCTCACTAATCCGAATACCTTGGGTCTGTTTGATGAGAACATTTGTCAGATCGCTGATATTGTGCATAACGCGGGGGGCTTGCTCTATTATGATGGTGCGAATGCCAACGCGATTATGGGAATTGTTCGTCCAGGTGACATGGGCTTTGATGTGGTTCATTTTAACCTGCATAAGACCTTCTCAACACCCCATGGTGGTGGCGGACCTGGAGCTGGTCCCATTGTTGTTTCTGAAGATCTGGCTCCATTCTTACCTGGACCAGTAGTGGAAAAACAGGGTGATCAGTATCGTTTTGTTACGCCAGAACACTCTATTGGAAGGTTACGCTCTTTTTATGGAAACTTCCTTGTTTACGCCAGGGCGTATGCCTACATCCTCTCCCATGGCCCGAAGGGGCTGAAAGAAGTAAGTCAGACAGCTGTTTTACATGCAAACTACATGATGAATCGTCTTAAGGATGTCTATCATCTACCCTATGATCGCATTTGCATGCATGAGTTCGTACTTTCGGGAGTACGGCAAAAAGAGCAAGGTGTTCGTACCTTGGATATAGCGAAGCGTCTATCAGACTATGGTTTTCACGCTCCGACGGTCTATTTCCCACTCAATGTGGAGGAGGCCATCATGATTGAGCCAACAGAGACTGAGCCTAAGTCAACGCTAGATGAATTTATTGAGGTAATGCGCAAGATTGCCCAAGAGGCAGAAGAAAACCCGGAGATGCTGACTTCTGCACCTCATTTCACACCCGTAAAGAGGCTTGATGAAGCAAGGGCAGCCCGCCAACCGATTTTGCGGTGGCAGAAGAACTAAAAAAAGTGCCCCATCCATTTCGGATGCGGGCACTTTGCTTTGTCATACTTATTTAGGGGCGCCAGAGAATTTCTAGGTTAGCTTCATTCTCAAGCTTTGATATATAACTCTGGGCATCTAAGGCTCTGGTTCTACGCAAGTCCTGCTTAACCAGGTCGGCAATTTCATCAAAGATGGCTGCTTTAGCCTCTTGAATGGAATGAACTGTGATGATATGCCAGCCGTAGTTACTCTCTGCGATACCAAACTCGCCAACTGCTAAGGAAAACGCCATCTCTTCAAATTCCGGAACGGTGAGCCCTTCTGTGATCTGTCCGAGATATCCACCGTTGGGTGCCGTTCCTGGATCTAGAGACAGTTCTGCTGCTAGCTCAGCTAAAGCCTCTCCACCCTGTAAGCGTGCCAAAACTTCCTTCGCTTCTTCTTCAGTATCAACTAAGATATGGCTTGCTTCAACCATTTTTGGCTGATCATAGTAAGTGCGATTTTCCTCAAACCAGGTGGCAACTTCTTCATCAGTTACCGCAACCTCGGCACTGGCCAGGTTGCTGATTAACATGTTCCACCTCAATTGTTCGATAAACTGTTGCTCGGTGATCCCGTTTTGGAGAAGCAACATATATAGTCCTTGAGGCCCGCCTAGCTGTGCTGTAATTAGGGCATAGGTCTCGTTCCACTCATCTTCGTCAATACTAACTTGAAGCTCTTCGGATTTTTGCTTAATTAGTTCCTTTTGAATTAATTCTTGCAATCCATAAGCTCCATACTCTGCTTCTAGCAACTCCAGAAGCTGGGCTCTGGTAATGGCAACTCCGTTCACTTTGGCAACCACATCATCTTCTTGGGCCAAGAGTGTCACTGGTGCGATAACTAGGGAAAGGCAAAGAATCACAAACAAGAGTAGTACATTAATCCTTTTCAAATAGGTCATCCTTTCTATGCAGTTCATTTTCTAATAGTTCTTCGCAAGGAGCGGATACCCTTTTATAAATCGCAGCAAACCTATGCTATAATAATTGCAATAGAGGGAGATTTTGGAGGGATCTATATGCATGAAGTAGGCCAAATCTTGACTTTAAGGAAAAAACACCCTTGTGGAGGGCAAACTTGGGAGGTTCTTAAACCTGGGGTAGACACGCGCCTGAAGTGTACCACTTGTGGCCGGGTGATTTTGGTGCCCCGGGATAAACTCTTGAAACAAGTGAAGGGAGTTTAGCACCGCTTGTAGAGAAAGAATATACTGATAGGAGATTCTAAGACTATCAGGGGGGTTACAGTGATGCGGATTCGTAAGCTCTTTGCTGGCAGCAATAGCGCTAAGGGGTTTTATTCCCTCTTC
>JAAZLQ010000119.1 GCA_012799255.1 Bacillota bacterium | reverse complement strand
GCAATCCAAATTGCGCATCTTGATTGGTGATTTTTACACTCAATATATCCTGATCAAAAATCTGATTTACAGGATCAAAAGGATATGTTTGTTGTGCTGAAACGAACAAAGGAATGATCCAGATTAAAAGAATTATCCGGTATTTCATAATAGGCGGTTTAACCTGCAAATATACTGAATTAACCTAATATAAACGGAACTTTTTGGAAAATTATTGGCACAATACAAAAAGATCATCTCTTTCATTCAGACAGAGTACCGGTATTCCTTCCGGATTACCAATAATTTTGGACTCTTTAGAACCAAAGAGCAAGTCAATCAAACTATAAAAGCGAGTCATCATAATCAGGGTAACTCCTGCTCCCTCCCGTTGTGCATAAGAAAGCGACTCCTGATCTATATGCATCAAAGCCTGTTGAGGTATAATGGTATAATCCACCTCCAGATTATTATAAAGTTTCTCAATAAAACTCAGATTATTCTCTACTTTCCTTCGGGTGACCTCCTCTTTGTGTTGATTATGGATCACCTGAACCTCCGCTTTAATATTCTGTTTATTATAAAAACGAACAAAATAACTTGCCCACATCGCCTTCTCTTTTGTTTGTCTATCCACATCTACGGGAAGAATTACCTTTTGATATCCTGTAGAAAGTGGCAAAACTTCTCCCACTACCAACACAGGAATTCGGGATGGTCTGATAAAAGAGATCCCCTTTCTGACAGTGAAAAAACTTTGTACCCTTCCTTTTATCTCCCCTCTTTTTTTCGGAGCGGAGATTCCTATCACAAAAAGAATCACATTTTGAGCCTCAGCGTAGATGTAAAGTTGTTCCGGAAGAATTTTTTTGGTCATCATAATCACCTCCATCTCAGACTGAAACAGTTGCGCTATTAACTGACCATGTTCCCGGGCTGCTTTTCCTGCCAAAGAGTGATCCGACAATACCAATATTTTTGTTTTTTTAATCTCTTCTTTCATATATTTAATTGGAATAGAGTCCTTTAACGGTTGACTTTACAGGAATATAATCTTTTAAATAGAAGGGTTCAAAGTAAGCAGTATCTTCAAACTCTTCGTTTTTGTATTTTATCAAGGCGGGCTGAACCATATTTTTAGCAGATAGGGTTGCATCCGAAAAGAGAGCATTAGAATTCCCTTCCACCAGCGGTTTAAATTTGTTACTGCCGTTACCACAGAAGAGAATCGGCTCTTTTACCAGAAATTCCCGGAATGAGTTCTCATCCAAGATTTCAGAATGTACTTCGTTAAGGCGCACTCCTTCCCAGTCATAAAGTGCTGTATAAACCTCCATCCTTCTGGCATCTATCATAGGAGCAATCTTGTATGAACCATTAATATTCACACTTTTTTTGCCTCCCAATGCAATACTTGAAAGCGTAGAGATCGCAATTACCGGTATCTCCATTGCATATGCCAATCCTTTCACTGTAGAAACCCCGATTCTGAGTCCGGTATAAGATCCCGGACCAATACTTACCGCAACAGCATCCAGGTCGGATGTTTTGAGACGATTCCCTTCCAACACCTCATTGATCAACTCCATCAATTTTTCCGCATGAGAAAAACTTTGATCATAATCGATCACCTGAAGGAGGCGATCTCCTTCAGATAAAGCAACAGAACAAATCTCTGTAGCCGTTTCTATGTGTAGAATAAGTGGATTATTTTTCTTCATTTGTGTCACATTTAAAATTTTAAAATTTAAGCATAAAACCATCTGCTCATTGTTTCCTCTTTCCAGTTCCGGGTCAGCACCACAAAGATATAAGTAATTATGAAAGCATAGATCG
>JAAZLQ010000323.1 GCA_012799255.1 Bacillota bacterium | reverse complement strand
TCAGGAAGGGCTGTGGCGTTGGCTGGTCTTAGGAAAACTCTGTCAATATCTTTAGCCTGTTTAGGGATACAACTCTCCCCTAAAATCGTTGTTCCGTCTTTATACACAGCTCCCAAGGATACCGAATCCAAAGTCGAGGGCAAAACCTTACCACGCACCGCCAGTACTTTGCTGAAAGCCCGAATGGATTCCTCGAAATCGCCTGTGATATCAGTCATTGCAGCTATAAATAGATTGCCAAAACTATGACCGGTTAATCCTTCACCCCAGGAAAATCGATATTGGAACAGGGTCTCCATGAGGGGTTCGGTATCAGCCAGGGCGACCAAAGTGTTGCGGATATCACCAGGGGGGAGAATTCCCAGATCATCGCGGATCTTTCCTGAACTCCCCCCGTCATCGGCAACAGTCACTATAGCAGTAATGTTCGAGGTGTGGTCTTTCAAGCCCCTCAGCATAGTGGAAAGGCCTGTTCCCCCTCCCATCGTAACAATATGAATCCCCTTTTGGAGGTTCCGCGTCTTATATACATGTTCCACAAGATCAGGTACGTCGGAAGGATGAATGGCTTCCACAACTGAGCGGATCACGTTACGAACTCCGATGGCAATAAATAGCGCGCCGAATGTTAGAAGTAAAATACCGAAAACAGAGGTATTAAGACTCCATTTCCCCACTAATTCTAGGATCTTGCTCTCCCACAACGAAAAAACAGGAGTATTGAATAGGATAACTAACCCTGTAGCGGCGAAGAAAACACCGAAAACCAAGAGAGCTAACCACCGCTTGACACGCATACCAGGATACAACCATTTCATTCTTCCCACTTTGCCCACTCCCAACGCTCAGACTTTGGGGCTACAGTTTACTAGCTGCAGCTTGATCCACAACAATAGTAACCGAAGGATGTAGCTGCAGCACTGATGCGGGAACCTTAGTGGTAACAGGACCCTTGACAGCAGCGAAGATCGCCTCTGCTTTACTACCTCCATTTGCCATAAGAATAATGTTCTTGGCTTGCATAATGCTCTTGATGCCCATGGAAATGGCCTGAGTCGGCACCTCATCAATAGATGCAAAAAAGCGGGCATTATCTTGGATCGTACTCTCAGCCAGATCCACCACTTGAGTTACTGTTCCAAACGCGGTGCCAGGCTCGTTAAAGCCAATATGGGCATTGGAACCGATACCCAAGAGTTGCAGATCAATTCCACCAGCGTTCTTTATCTTCTCTTCATAGCGCTGACACTCCGCTTCTAGATCTTCCGCTATTCCACTGGGAATGAAGGTCTTTTCCGGATTGACATTTATCTTAGAAAAAAGATTCTCATTCATATAATAACGATAGCTTTGCGGATGATCTGGAGCCAGACCCACATACTCATCGAGATTAAAGGTGGTGATTTTGCTGAAATCTGTTCCCTTAGCATGGTATTCTGCTAAAAGCTTGTAAACCCCTAAGGGCGAACTTCCCGTGGCAAGTCCAAGGACACTATCTGGCTTGCGGGTTATTTGTCCGTGTACCATTTTGGCCACTTCTTCGCTCATACTTTCAAAATTATTGACTACAATAACGTTCATGTCAGTCCCCTTTCTTAATCACTCTAGCTGTATACAACTTTTCCTCCGATTATGGTTTTTTGCACTTCGAACTCTGGAGTGAGTATGACAAAATCCGCTTGATTACCCTCTCTAATCCAGCCCCTTCCTTCTAACCCTATGGTTTTGGCTGGATTGGCACTGGCCATACGAAACGCAGAAACTAGATCCACGCCGATATGTTCTATCATATTACGTACCGCCTGCAACATGGTCAACGTGCTTCCCGCCAAATTGCCTTCGGCAAGGCGAGCTGCACCATCTTGCACAAAAATGCGATTATCTCCCAGCACATACTCACCATCAGGTAGACCCGTGGCTTGAACCGCATCGGTGACAAGCACGATGTGCTCCTCACCTACAGCGCGCAGCAAAACTCTTATGGCACCCGGATGTACGTGAACCAGATCCGCGATAAGCTCAGTCCACAGACCTGGAGTAGCTAACACAGCACCTAAAACCCCCGGTTCCCTATGATGCAGGCCGCGCATGCCATTATAGGTGTGGGTTACATGGGTAATCCCCTGTTTAAATCCTTCGATAGCTTGTTCATAAGTGGCATCAGAGTGACCAATCGAAACTGTAATTCCCCGTTCCTTAAGCCATGTAATGGCTTCAAGACTGCCTGGCACTTCAGGTGCAAGCGTAACCAAACGTAACTTATCGCCTAAAATGCTATGGAGTTCTTCCAGCTCAGATAGGCTGGCTTGCCGAATAGCAGGGCCATACTGTGCTCCTTTATACGTTTCGTTGATATACGGTCCTTCCAGATGGATACCTAGCACTTGGGCCCCATCAGAAACTCCCCCATAGTTAGCAACAAGTTCACAAACCTGTCGAGTCTTATCCTCTACTGCCGTCACTGTACTGGGTAAAAAGGCTACAGTACCATGTTTTGCAAGAAAACGAGCCATGGTGTCCATGGCAGCAGTGGTTCCATCCATCAACTCAACACCGCCAGACCCATGCATATGTACATCTATGAAACCTGGGGCAATATAGCCGCCTTGAGCATCAATTATTTCAAAGACGTGGGGGATAGCAGCCTTCTTGATCCTTTCGCCTTCTTCTTTATCACCTACATACATAATGCGATCACCGATGGTCACAACTGTACCATCTTCAATCAAGCGATCTGCAATAATTGTACCGTTCGTAATAATCAAATGTTTCATTGCATAACACCTCCTAGCTAGTTAATTCGTGTTCTCGAAAAGGGTTCCTGCCAAATTAACAAGGAATAAATATTACTTGCTATTGCATATTCTTGCATACGTGGTATAATGTATCTAATTTCTACTTCGTGAAAGGATGGTTCGAATGAAAAAACTACCTGTATTATTGCTCGCTGTTGTGTTATTATTATCTATGTCACTGACTGCTCTAGGTTCAGGTACTCTCAAGGTTGCCACAGAAGCTGGATTTATGCCCTTTGAATATGTGGATGCACAGACTGGAGAGCTCTTGGGTTTCGATATGGATCTAATTAGAGCTATCGGTGAGGTACTAGATCTTGACGTTCAGATTGATAACATTAGTTGGGATGGACTGATTCCCGCACTCTTGAATAATAACTATGATGCGGTGATCGCCGGCGTAACCATCACCGAAGAACGGTTAGCTAGCGTGAACTTCTCAGACCCTTATTTTGAATCTGTGTTGACCATTGTGACGAAGGATAATGCAAAGAACATCGCCGGCTTAGATGACCTGCAGGGTAAGATTGCAGCAGTTCAAATCAATACTACAGGTGATTTTGTAGCTAGCGATCTCGTTGATGAAGGTGCTCTAAAAAGCGTATCCCGTTTTGATATGGTTCCAGATGCTATGCAAGCAGTCATCATCGGTGTGGCAGATGTAGTAATCGTAGACTTGCCAGTGGCTCAAGCTTACTTGGAGGCTAATCCAAACGCTCCCCTCCAACATGTGGGACCAGTATCTGACAACGAGTACTACGGTATTGCCATTAATAAGAACAATACTACTCTTTTGGAGCAAATCAACTCTGCCCTACTTCAATTGCAGGAAAATGGCACATATGAAGAACTGTATCAGAAATGGTTTGGGGCTAACTAGTTTGGCGTGAACTAAGTAAGATGATTACGGTGCGCTATCCATAGCGCACCTTTTTTCGGGAAGGGGAATAGAACTTGGACTTTCGTTGGGATTTAGTATGGGGTTCCATACCCATGCTACTTGAAGGCGCAAAATTAACAGTACAACTTACTTCCATTGCCGTGTTTTTTGGAATTATCCTTGGCACTATCACTGGGATGGCGAGAATTTCTAAAGGGCCACTGAAGTATGTGGCCGCCACTTACATTGACGTTATTAGGGGTACCCCCCTTTTAGTGCAAACTTTCTTGATTTTCTATGGCCTACCTAGCCTAATTCAACGCCCTATTCCAGCATATATGGCGGCCGTATTGGCGTTGAGTGTCAATAGTGGTGCGTATGTGGGAGAAATTGTACGTTCAGGAATCCAGTCCATTGATCGAGGCCAATGGGAAGCGTCAGCTTCTTTAGGTCTATCGCCCCACCAAACAATGGGTCTTGTCATTTTGCCCCAGGCATTCCGCAGAATCTTGCCACCGCTAGGTAACGAGTTCATTGCACTTTTAAAGGACTCTTCGTTAGTTTCTGTTATTGCCCTCGAAGAATTAGTTCGCAAAGGCCAGATTATTATTGGACGTACCTTCCGTCCCTTTGAAGTATGGCTGGCTGTAGCCATGATTTATTTTGTAATGACCTTTACTGTATCGCGACTAGTTAATGTAGTAGAAAAAAGAATTAACGCCCACTAAAGATATTCTGACCTAACAGCCGGTAGTCAGGGCCTCGTAAAAACACGTGAAAGTTGTTACCCATAATGCGCGACGCAGTCCGCATCCCGACCCTAGCATCCAAGTCTTTCAGATCATAGTTGGTAGTAAACACTGTAGGCTTCAAGTTGGTTAAGCGTCCATCTACTATAATCAACAGTCGCTCCATCGTCCAATCACTCGGTCTTTCACTACCTAGGTCATCCATAATTAAGAGGTCTGCCGAGAGGAGCGGCTCTAATGGTACATTGTTCATCCGCATCTTCTCTAAAAGGGTGGGTAAATATACAAAGACTACAGAATATTTATCCTTAAGCTCATTGGCGATGGCTGCTGCCAGATGAGTCTTTCCAGTCCCTGAGTTGCCTAACAGCAGAAGACCTCGCCCTTCTTCACGTTTCGCAAAGTTGCGGGCAAAACCGTGACATACTTCGTAAGCCTCTCGATTCAGCTCAGTCACTTTGAAACTAGCAAAGGTTTGAGTACGCAACCCCGGGGGGAGTGGATGCCTCACTTGGGTGGCCAATAACCTTTCCCTTTTTAAACGCTCTTGCGAGCGTTCTTTTTTTATGCAGGTGCAATCAGATATGAGCCACTGCCCTTTGCCAACAGATTCGGGTAATGGGACAGGATGGCGCACATATTTTCTTATGCGTAAATCACCACAGTGGGGACATTTTTCGCCGCCAACAAAACTACGTCTTATAGCATGATTAATCATCCAAGAACCAGAAGAGGCTTCTGTCTTGTTCTGATTTGCTATAAGTAAAATCTTCCCTCCTGATTTTTTCCTTAGTTTGGACATGTCGTCGTTCACCCCCAGCTTTATTTTGATCTTCGGTTAGGGCTGACCAATAAGCATAAAAATGCTCATCTGTAGTAATGCCATGATTGAGCCAATCCTCAATAATCCGGTAGATATAGTTGAAAGAAAGCTGCTTATTCTTACCTTGCATGCGACTGCGTCTCTGTTCTTGCTTGGCCCGCAAGATCGCACAACCAATGACAAAAGGTGTCATTCCTTCATCATTGGCAGCACAGAGTTTCTCCTTCTGGGCACTCGAAAGCAGCGCTACTTTCTGTTCATATAATGCGAAAACATCCTCCATCTTAGGTTCTACCAAGGGTCCACCTCCATAGAAAGAAACCTACTACAACCAAGGCTAATCCCCCAGCAAACCAGGGTATTACCTCAAACTGTCGTTTATATACTGGATACAATATTCCCTTACCGAGTTGTTGACTTTGTCCCTGCAGACTGAAGCGGGGAACCAAAAGATCAAATACGGGGACTCCCTCACCTTTTACCTGCCATATTCCTTCTCCCAGATCTCTCCAAAAATCTTTTGCAAGTCCATCAAAAGCACCAACTAGGACATAATAACCCCACGCATGATCTGGGTGGGGTAACAAACTACTCGGTACCTTCAAACGAATGGTCTTCTCATCGGGCAAAACGAAGCAGTCTAGGGTTTCACCCGAAGCTAGTACTTCTGCGCCTTGATAAAGCCGGCTTTCACCAAAGGGAGCTAGGCTCAAACGCAGATCCCAGCCCAGATCTGGATGAGTATAAAGGATGTGCTGTCCAAACTCCATTTCTCGATGACCCAAATCAGTTCCTGTTCTGATGTAGACTTCTAGGCGTTGGTGAAAGTACCCTTCTGGAGAGCCGAAAGGATTAGTAAGTGTAGCAAACTGGAAGTCAAAACAGATGTGCCCATCTTCTTGCGAAAGCTCAAACTTGAGCAAATCAAAGAGTCCAGGAACGTAAACCGCATGCTCGGGATACAGCAGATCTCCAGCCCCCCTGTCATCCCCTCTAGGATCCTTGATCTGGACAATGACCTCCCTTTCAGCACCATAAGCAACACTAACAGAGAGAATTATCAGTAAGGTAACGAAAAGTTGCTTCAACACAGATCACCCCCGCTTTAGCAATTTTATGCGGGAGTTCAGTGTATTATAGATAAACTCGCTCAATACGGCTACTAAGCATACAAGTGACTTCATAATTGATAGTCCCCAGAAGTTGAGCCCAGGTATGGGCATGGATTTCTGAGGTTCCATCCGTACCCAACAAAATTACCTCATCACCAATGGAAACAGGCAAATCTCCCACATCAATTAGGGTGTGATCCATGGTAACATGTCCTACAATGGGACAAAAGTGACCTTTTATTAGCACCTTGCCTTTATTACTCAATCCCCTGGACAGTCCATCTGCATATCCGATTGGTAAAACCGCTAAAGAAGTCTCCTTCCAGGTGACATAAGTACTATCATAACTCACTGCGCTACCTTGGGGAACCCTTTTCACAAAGGCAACCCGTGTCTTTAAACTCAGAGCTGGTTTTAGATGAAGAGGTCTACGGGCATCAGGATACATTCCATAGATACCTAAACCTACCCGAACTAAATCCAAATGAGACTCGGGAAAGAACAAGGTAGCCGGTGTATTAGCTGCATGGAAGAAAGGAATAGAAATTCCTCTTGCCTTCAGATCTTCCCTCACATTTTGAAACCTCTGCCATTGCCATCTAGTATATTCTAGGCTGGGCTCATCAGCGCGAGCAAAATGAGTAAAAACGCCCTGGATCTCAAGTCCCGGAAGACTTTGTACCAACTCAACTAAACTGCCAAAGTCCTCGGGCAAGAGCCCCAATCTCCCCATTCCGGTATCTACTTTGATATGCACTTTCGCCATTTTCTGATGAGCTACCGCGGCCTTAGATAACAGGCGGGCGATATGCGGTTCAAAGACAGTGACAGCTAAATCCTGAGCCACGCACACATCCAACTCATCAGCACCTACTGCGCCTAAAACCAAGATAGGAGCAGTGATACCTCCCCTGCGGATGCGCACCCCCTCCTCTGGTAAGGCCACAGCCAACCAGTTAGTTCCGTTAGCGATCATGGTATAAGCTGTCTCTAGCGCTCCATGTCCATAGCCATTAGCTTTTACTACTGCCATTAGCTCACAGTTTGGACCGATCCAGTTTCGAAATTGTCGCACGTTATAGGCGATATTATCAAGACTGACTTCGGCCCACACTGATCTTGTGAGCTTACTCATGGCATCAACTCCATCCTAATGCAAAATCTCTTGTAAAAACTGCAAGCAATCGCTAGCTATTAACCCGCGCTTACCTTTCGCTCCAGCCAAATCTCCAGCTTTACCATGAGCATAAACTCCCACAGCAGCTGCTTTAATCGGCTCTAAGCCTTGCGCGAGCAAGGAAGCAATTAAGCCTGTTAAGACATCTCCAGTTCCACCCGTTGCCAAACCGTGATTACCAGTACTGTTAATATAAGTCGTGTCAGAACTAGCGATAATTGTCGGAGCACCTTTCAAAACCACAACAAGATCCCACTTCTGGGCAAACCGGGAAGCTACTCCAATCCGATCAGCATTAGCCGCGGCTGCATCACCCCCTACTAGGCGGGCCACTTCACCTGGATGGGGAGTAATAACCCATTTCTTGCGCCTTGTTTGCGGTATTTTTTCCAAAAACTGTTGGTCCAGTGCGATAAGACCATCCGCATCGATTACGGCAGGCTTATCCCAACTTTCCAGAATATTCTGCACTGTTTTTATGGTCTCCCCGTCTCTACCTAAACCCGGGCCAATAGCAAGGACATCCTTATTCTCCAATAAACTGAGTAGTTTGGTTAAGCTTGCGTGGCCAAATGCTCCAGACTCCGTTTGTGCTACTGGCACCACGATAAGCTCATCTGGCGGAAATCTCTCGTAGATCCCCTCTGGTACTGCCACAGTAGTAAGACCACCGCCACCACGCAGAACCGCTTGACTGCACAGATACGCTGCCCCTGCATAGGAGACTGACCCGGCCACAACTAAAGAATGACCAAATGTTCCCTTATGCGACCAAGGAAAGCGGTGGGGAAGCCACTCTAGCACGTGCTCGCCTAGTAATTCCCGGGAGATGCCTTCCGCAGTTAAGGGGAACCCCAAGTCGACAACAACATTTCTTTCAGCATACATCTGACCGGGATAGAGGACACAACCTAGTTTGAGCAAACCGAGATTAATAGTCAAATCAGCCTCAACGGCGGTTGATTGAACTTCCCCGGTGGTGGAGTTTACTCCCGTGGGACAATCAATCGCAACTACGGGACATTGAGTTTCATTGACTAATCGGATCAAAGACTCCAACTCGGAATCCAGGCTACCAGAAAACCCTGTTCCCAAAATAGCATCTATAATCAAATCAGCTAAACCAAGGCTAAATCGTAGTTTTCCTAACTGACCACCATTGACTTTTACAAAGTCTATCCCCAGACGCTCCAAAATCTCTAGATTTATACGATTCTCCTTGCTAGACTTCTGATTATAACCTACTAAGTACACCTTTATCCTAGCGCCAGTGACTAATAGCTGTCTAGCTACAACTAACCCGTCACCGCCGTTATTGCCTGGCCCTACCAAAATGTGAATGCGTTTAGAGGCCAATGGACCAAATTCTTTCCTGAGGGTCTCTAAGATACGACTCCCCGCATTTTCCATTATCACTAATGGAGAAAGACCCAGGGTTTCAAAAGCTTTGCTCTCCAGTTTACGCATCTCTGCACCGGTTACAACTTTCATCAGCTATCCCTCCCCGAAGGCAATAACGTAGGCTGTGGCCAGCTCCTTGGTGTGCGAGAGGCTAAGCACAAAACCTGTAATTCCTAGACTTTCCGCGATTTCCAGCGCAGGTTCGAAAAGGCGCACCTGGGGCTGCCCCCAGGTGTTAGAATAGATCTCAATGGCGTTAAAGGGAACGCCCTGTAGCCAGCCCCGGCCTAACGACTTCATGACGGCCTCCTTAGCAGCAAAACGGGCCGCCCAAGACTGGACACCTTTATCCTTGAGATAGTCCTGTTCGAAGGTGGTGTAAACTCGATCAAGAAAACCTTTCCTTTGCAGCGCCTTTTTAATGCGGTGGATCTCAATTAAATCCACCCCACAACCCTTAACTAGCACAGATACCACCCTGCTCTTCTTCTATAACCCTTACCACTGGCTGTAAAACGGATTGCAGCAGGGTTGAATCGGGATGTTCGCCTAAAACACGAATCATGGATTCTGTTCCTGAAGCACGCACAAATAGTCTGCCTAATGGCCCTAACTGTTCCTCCGCCAGATGGATGGCTTCTTTGATTCGTCCGTTTTCTTGCCAGCCATCCTTCGTCTCCACTTTTATATTGACTAGGTATTGGGGAAAGACTTCCATACAGGCTGATAGCTCAGCCAACGACTGCCCTTGGATATGCCTTGTTTCCAAAAGCTTCAGGGCAGACAACATACCGTCGCCTGTTGTGGAATTCTGGAGAAACAAGATGTGCCCTGACTGTTCTCCACCTAAGGTACAACCTGACTCAAGCATGGCCTCCAATACAAAGCGATCACCAGGCCGGGCATATAGTACGTCTCCACCATTAGCTAAAAAGGCTTGGCGCAGGCCCCCGTTGGAGTACGCAGTTGCAATCACTTTACGCTCCGGGAGTTGGTTATGACGTAATAAGTAAAGTCCGATAATAGCCAGAATCTGGTCGCCATCAATAAAGTTTCCCTGTTCGTCCACTGCCAAAACTCGATCGCCGTCACCATCAAAGGCAAATCCCAGGTCTGCCCCAACCTCTCTAGTAAGATTTTGGATTTTCTCCGGATGAGTAGATCCACAAAAATGATTAATATTAGTACCATTTGGTTGGTCAAAAGAGGCTGTAACCTTGGCTCCCAAATCGCTAAATAACCTAGCCGCAAAAGGTGCAGTTGCACCGTTGGCACAATCCAATGCGATGTGGAGTCCTTGCAGATTAACCGGCACTTGTTTTTTCAGATCTTCCAGGTACAGCTGGACAACTTCGGGTTTAGCATCTACCTTCCCCACCTTACCCGCACAGGGTCTAGGATGATCGTCTGCCGGGATAAGGTCCTCAATGCGTTCTTCTTCTTGCTCAGACAGTTTAAATCCATCGGGTCCAAACACCTTTATCCCATTATCCTGGAGAGGATTGTGAGAAGCTGAAATCATAATACCACCTGCGAGACCCAGTGTTTTAGTTAAAAACGCTACCGCAGGAGTGGGTACTACCCCAACCAAAATGGCATCTAGACCGGTCGAGGTAACTCCAGCCACAACCGCACTTTCCAACATCTGACCGGAAATGCGAGGATCTCGTCCTATTAAGATGGAGTTGGAAGCACTTATCTCCCTTAACATGAGGGCACTTGCCCTCCCTATTCTTAAAGCTAACTCTGGTGTGAGTTCAACATTGGCTATGCCACGCACACCATCTGTTCCAAAATACTTCGCCATAGCTTACTCCTCCCCACTTGGTTCTGGTTCCTTCTCAGCAAGCACTACAGTAATCTCCGCAGGCTCAATGGTAAGCGCAGGGATGCTGCGCCCCTGAGCATCTAGAGCTCGAACAGGAAACGAGTCTCCTATCCTAGAGTTTTGATCAATGTTAAGATATGCAACTACATGATCCACTTGCTCTAGTGTACTACGGGCTCCCTTAATGGTGATTACTGCAGGTTGGGGTCTTAAATCTGCCACCATCCCTGCTCGCTCAATCCCCAAGAATGCAAGGGTAACCGGAAACACAGATTCTGCCAACTCTTCAGTATAAATACTGACCCAGCTAGGCGTGACACCTACAATGTCAATCCCTAGAGGTCCTTCTACTTCCACATTATAGGTTTCGGTTCCTTCTTGCGCACCAGTGAGGTCAATGGAAGCAAAAATAGCACTTTCTCCCCGATTCAGAAGTGGCGAAAGTCCCCTGATTCTTACCTTTACCGCCTCTGGAGCATCTACCAATACCAAGTCATCTGGTAAATTTTGCACTTCTACCGGAAGGGTTAAGGTTCGCTCTGTTTCGCCAAGGGTACCATCGCCTGCGGCTAGCAACCAAAACATGATGGCCAGAGCTAAAGAAAAGAGGCGCCAATAAACCTCTGGTTTGGTCAACAGAGTCCAGAGCTTTTTGAGCGGGCTCATGAAGACTCGCCCCCTCCCCAATAAAACTCCAACTGTTCCTTTAGGCGTGTTTCTGTCAAGTACCTACGCAAGCGACCACCAACCGCGAGAGAGATGACACCCGTTTCTTCGGAAACTACCACAACTACAGCATCCGTTTGCTCCGAAATACCTACAGCTGCCCTATGGCGGGTTCCCAGTCCCCTACTTACCTGACTATCTGTTAAGGGTAAAACACAAGCAGCACCAGCCAAACGGCCCTCTGCGATAATTACTGCACCATCGTGAAGGGGGCTTCCCGGCTCAAAAATGTTCAGCAAAAGCTCGGTACTAATCAGCGCATCCAATCTAGTCCCAGTATCAATAAACTCGTGGAGGCCAGTCTGACGTTGAAAAACTATTAACGCTCCTGTCTTTGTAGCACTTAATCTACCCACAGCACTAGTGATTGCTAGTAGATCAACTCCCCCTTGTCCGAAACCACGATTGGTCATCCAGCCAAACAGTTGGCCGCGTCCAATTTGCTCCAATCCGCGCCTTAATTCGGGATAAAAGACAACGGGTAATGCTACTAATACTAAGGTTGTAGTCTGCTCTAAAAGCCAGCTCACAGTACGTAAACTAAGCGAACGAGCCACTACACTACTGGCAAATATAACTGCTAGTCCCTTTACCAGTGTGGTGGCTCGTGTCCCTTGAATTGAGCGGATCACCCGGTAAACTACATATGCCACTATGAGAATGTCGATAGCATCTCGAAGTGTGAAAATCACCGAGCGTTCCTCCTTAAGGTCGCTTGTTGTTATGCTTGCATGACCTGCTCGGCGGCCCTGGTGGCCTCACCGAACTTCTTCAGATCAATTTCTAAAACAGCCAAAGCGGTCAAAACATCTAATGGAGTGGCATAACCCATGTGCCCCACCCTGAAGATCTTGTTAGCATGAATTCCCTGTCCGCCGGCAAATTCAACTCCATATTGAGTCCTGATCCTGGTTCTAAACTGATCGGCATCATCGAGTTTAACGGCTGTGACAGTTGGAGAGGCATCTTGGTCGTTTACCAAAAGATCTAAGCCTAGCGCTTTGGCACCTGCCCGCATCATATCGCGCATCAAGATATGACGTGCAAAGACATTATCCAGACCTTCCGCTTCCATCATTTTTAAGGCTTCCTCTAAAGCAAAGACATTATTAATATTTGGAGTAAATGGAGTCTCGCCTCGTTCCATAAATTGGGCATACTTGCGGAGGTCAAAATAATAGCGGCTGGATTCAGTTTTTCCCATATAGTCCCTAGCTCGCTCAGAAACTGCAATGAAGGCGGTTCCGGGAGGTGTCATCAAACACTTTTGGGAAGCGCTAACAACTACATCTAATCCCCAGGCGTCCATTTCACAGGGAGTACCACCAAGGGCACTTACCGCATCCACTACCAAAAGGGCATTATGATTGCCTCTAGCCTTAGAAACAGCTTCCACATCGTTAAGTACCGCAGTGGAGGATTCGTTATGAACTACAAAAATGAGTTCAATTTCAGGATGTTTAGCCAAGTAATCGCTTACCTGATCTGGATCAACGCCTCGATCCCAACTAAACTCTAAGGTGTGTACTTTGGCCTTGTAGGCTGTACATAGCTCAGCCCAGCGGCGGCCGAAAAACCCACCCACCAGGCAGAGCACAGGGGTATCAGGAGAAACCAAGTTACTGACGGCTGTTTCCATACCCGATGTACCAGATCCAGTAACCATATAAATGGGGTTTTTAGTACCAAAGAGTGGTTGTAAACGGGACAAAACAGCTGGATACTTCTCCTTGAATGAGGCACCCCGATGGTTAATCATGGGTCTAGCCATTTGTAAAGAGACTTCGTTGGGTACTGGCACCGGTCCAGGGATGCGCAGCTCTGGTTTAAAACGATACATGCTAAATCCTCCTTGTTTGTATTTTATAAACCGTCATCTTGACGGTCTAAAGTAGACGTTTTAGGCGTTTAGCAATGGAGATCATCTCTTTCTCTCCACCAAGGGTGTCAAAATCTTCCACCATGACCCCTTGTCGTTCCATATGAGCCATCAATGTACGCAACGCTTTGGCAGAACCCAATGGCCCTGCCTGCACCAATGCGCAGCCCTTCTTACCCTCTAGGCGTGTGGCCCGTTTAAGCAAATTATCCATTTCCACGGGTATTTGCGGTTTCCACCAACCGGTATATCCTGAAACAACAGTTACGAGCGAATAGGGTGCTGTACTAATCGGTGAACTACCGACGGTTGCAGGCGATGTAAGATCCACCTTTACATTTTCCTGTTCTAAAGCCTTTTGCAATAACGCGACAGACTTTTGAACCTTTGGATCGTCTGCATGCATAATTAAAACGCGCACATTTATTGCCCCCTATCTTTAACTATGATTGTTATTTCTCTAACCAATTGTTATTTCCTGTTAAAACTTACTTTGCTCATAGGCAAATGCCGAAGAAGAAATGGTGTCACCCATACCTACAGTGCTAACTGGGTTAGGTACAACATGGGCTGGTACGATCAGCACTGTATGATTATTGAACTCCAAGATTCCTTCTTCCAGGAAACTCTCAGGTACTTCTATTCCACGATTCTTCATCTCCTGTGCAAAGATCTCCAACTGATCAAAGCCGATTTCAGAGAGTGGAATATCCCCTGCTTCAGATAGACTGTCGTGGAGTACATAACCACCATACTTGGCCTTAATAGCATTCACTGACGACGCATAGAGACAGGATTCACGGACATGCTCTAAATCAACACAATAAGGGTTCCTCAAAACTACCACATAATAACCAAGATTATGTAGCTGGATACGTTCAAACCCTAGCTCCTCCATGATTTTCAGGGCACCATCATACAGAGTAACGGAAGACTCATGTTCCTCTATAGCGATGCGCTCTTGTTCATAGGCATAAATCTCTAAAACACGTTTAATCTCATTTTCATTAATACCGAAAGACTGGATCTCGCTGGCCACAGCTTTCAGCATAGCTTTTTCTGCTTCAGCTTCGCTCATGGGAACGTACTCAAAGTGGAAACGCAAGTTTGGATTGTGTTCCTTGAGTCTGTGTAGGCTGTTCATGCTGGCCTCTAAGTACTTTTCTAACTGCCCCTTTTCGGTTGGAGCATAATGGAAACCAGCCATAAAGGCCACATCCAACTGCTTTCCTAAATCTGGCAGAACCCTGTCCATTTCTGGGGTAAAGGCCATGACTACCCCCTCAGGTCTAGTAGCCAGAATGACGCGATTAGCCCTCGGAGTGACAATAACATGTCCACCGAGTTCAAAGCGTTCTCCCTTAGCATACTCAAAGATCCAGTTCTCCTTAATTTGATCATCTGGTCTAACAGCATCTCCCACATTGACAATGGCCAAATCGTCACTGGCCACAGGCACATCCACCTCAGGGAAAAACATGGATGCTTGCTTCGGGGACAAGAGCGAAGTGTAAACAATGGAATGAGCTCCAAGCCCTGCCATTTGGTTGGCGATAATGCCCGCCTGTCCACCCATGCTTTCCTTTCGCACAGGGAACACTTCTTCTAACCAGCTCAGCAGTTCCATATTGCTGAGCACAATATAATGGGATTTGCCAGCCTCTAGAGCATCCATGAGCACAGCTAGGAACTCATTCTCATTTGATACTGTAGTAATGACAGTACCCAAGAGTCCCTTAACCTGCTCGATGTCAATGCGAGCATTAGCTTGTAGGGGTGCTAGATTTGAATTATTTAGATGAACCACGACATCTACATTTGTATTGAAAGCAGCTAAAGTATTGGCGGTGATTTTGTTCTCTACAGCAACTTTCACTCTGTTTTGCCAAATCGTGTGCAACAAATTAACCTCCTAAAAGTTGTTCTACTAAATAATACTACCATAATCGGCAATTTTGGACAATCAGTAGCTATTACCGTAATAAAGGCAAAGCCCCGCGAAAATTGCATTGGCTATACGCTGCTGATAGTCAGGTTGAGCCAAGAGATCTGCTTCGCTCGGGTTAGAAAGAAAACCCACTTCCACCAGTACCGCCGGCATTGAGGGGTCTCTTAACACTCGATAATCTCCAGTTTTTGCCACGCGATTATTGGGTCCGAGCTGCCTAACCAATTCGGCTTGTATATCCCTGGCTAACTGAGCGCTTTCGCTATCTTCCTCATAATAAAAAGTCTGAGCCCCTGACCAGATTGGTGAAGGGAAAAAATTGGCATGTATAGAAAGATAGAGATCTGCCTGAGCTTCTTCTGCAATATATACCCTTCTAGCTAAGTCCTGGCGTTTACGGTTCAGAAGGTTTAACTCACTAGAATCAGCAAGATCATGGTCACCATGGCGCACCATCACTACATATACTGCGGCTCGCTTTAATAAGGTCTCCAGTTTTTTCGCAATCTGTAAAGTGATGTCTTTCTCCAAAATACCCTTAGCACTTACCGCCCCAGGATCTATCCCCCCATGCCCCGCATCAATTACGATCGTTCTACCAGAAATGCCTTGGTACAGTCGCTCGGTTGACACCGGAAGCACACGGCTTCCTGTCGTTCCTAAAAAAAGGCCCAGGGCTAAGCAACTAAACACCCACCAAGCGACTTGCCGGCCACTGAAAAACCATGCCCGCATAAAAACACCTCCACACCAAAACTATTCAGGTGCGGAGCTGTTTACAACATTTCAGGACTCGAAATCCTGCTTTCTTTTCAATTGTGTCACAGTTGCCCGCCAGATCCTCCAAGTAGGTTGCCAGGCTTTTTGCCCCCTGTTTGGTGCGGATGACAACCAAAAGGCACCCCCCAGGCTTTAAGGCACTATATGCATCTGCCAAGAGAGGATACATCACTTTCTTTCCTGCACGAATGGGAGGGTTAGACAGTACCCAGTCAAACGTTAAACTATCTACTGCCTCAAGTCCGTTACTAACCATAACTGTGGCGTTTTTGATCCCATTCTTGGCTAGGTTCTTCTGGGACAACTCAACTGCCCTTTCATTCACATCAACCATGTAGACTTGCCCCCGAGGGCCAACTAAATCTGCCGCAACCATTCCAATGGGGCCATATCCACAACCTAAATCCAATACAGTATCTCCGGCTTTTAATGGGAGTATATCGATTAAGATTCGGCTTCCTAAGTCTACCTCGTCCTTAGAGAACACACCTGCATCAGTCTGGAAAAAATACCGCTTCCCGCGTAGTTCTGCTTCAAACTCAATGTGCTGGTGCTCAGCACGGGGCTGGCTAGTAAAGTAATGATCATTCATGTTCTTCAAGCTCACCCAAAGCTTCCAACACCAGATTTAAGTGCTCGGTGATTTCTGGAATAGCTTCTGGGGGAGCTGTACCTAACGCCTCCTCAAAAAGTTCTCTCGCTTCCTCATAACGACCCACGAGATAATAACCGTAACCTAGCGTATCTAGATAAACATCTTTACGCTCTAAAGCCACGGCCCGTTCTGCCATTTGTATCGCCTGCGAAATCTGCACTTCCCGCAGAAAATAATGATATGCTAGATTGTTGAGGGCTAAATGATTATCGGGTTGCCGCATTAAGACCTGTTGGTAGTTTTCCACCACCCCCAAATAGTTGCCTAGTGCCTCATAAACAAAGGCTCGGTATAAATAGGCTTGCCAGAATTGGGGAGCTAAAGAAAGCATTTCTTGGCTGGTCTTTAACGCCAAATCCCACCGTTGTTCGTTAAACTCTGCTAGGAAACGTCCGTTTAGTTCGCTGAGCTGGGCCAGTTCGGGCAACGGATTATCTACCCATTCCGCAGGGAAGGACCAGTCTGAAAACTCTACGCTAACCTCACCCTGGGCTTCATTTAAAACCAAGCGAGAAGGAACCCAACTGTTGTCAACTAACTCAAGCGTTACTCTAGCCGCATCCTGCGCAAACAGAAGTTCCAGTTCTATAGAGGTGAGCAATTCAGGATCGTTCGGGTGGATTGTGAAGCTCCCTACCGACACCAGGGTGCTCTTGCCTTCACGAATCAAGAAAGGAATTCCTGTTTTAGCATGAACCCAAAGGACCAAGTTGGAATCATCAGCCGAGACATAGCGCTTAACTGGGCATCCGGCCACGGTGTCCCTACCAGAAAACTGGAGGGGCAGTTTGGAAAACTCAGCCAAGGCAAAAAGATAGTTCTGGACATCCTCGAACAACCAATAACGATCATATCCGTACTGCACCTCATTGCCAGTTCGAACTTCAATGAAACCATTCTGGCCAGTAATTGCTACAGGACCTTCATGCGTGTAGTAGTGAATTTGAAACCCGTGGGGGTAGGCAAACTTAAGGAACCCATCCATGAGGAGCTTTTCCTCGCCATCCTCTAGAAGTTGGGCATAGACGGTGGCACTCCCAAAGTCGTGGTCAAACCAGTCTAATTGTACTTTTGCATTGACCGATCCTCCTAGTGCGAACACTAAGAGGATAGGCAACACTAAAAGAGCTGATTTGCTTCTGCTCGGGTTCAATAGTCAGTCTCTCCCCTCAACCCTTCAATGATGGCAATTCCAGCACTGGCCCCAATACGATTGGCTCCTGCCTCAATCATGGCCATTGCAGTTGCGTAGTCCCGCACACCTCCAGAGGCCTTAACTCCAAAATCATCTCCAACTACACTACGCATTAGTGTAATATCTTCAACTGTGGCACCACCAGGTCCAAAGCCTGTTGAAGTCTTGACAAAATCAGCACCAGCCATCTTTGTTAAGATGCAGCCACGCACTATCTGTTCCTTGCTGAGATACCCTGTTTCCAGAATCACCTTGAGGATCTGGGAAGGAACCGCGTCCCTCACAGCTTTAATATCTGAATATACTGTGGCATAATCTCCCTCAAGCAAACTGCCGATGTTTAACACCATGTCCACCTCATCTGCGCCAGCTGCCACCGCATCCCTTGCTTCTAGCACTTTAGCTAGTGTAGAAGTAGCGCCTAAGGGAAAGCCGATAACGGTACAGACCTTGACCTCACTGCCTTTCAAAAGGTGTGCGGCATAAGGAACATGAACGGGGTTGATACAAACGGATGCGAATTTGTAAAGTAATGCTTCCTTACAGAGCTCTTCTATTTGTCCTTGAGCAGCGGTAGGTTTCAATAGGGTATGATCGATGTACGATGCGAGGTTCGTGTCATCGCCCAAAGTAGACTTTCCTTTGCGAGAACTCGGCTCTGAAGGAACAACAAGGCGAATCCCTTGTTTAGCTAAGGCTAGATTAACCTCCTCTTTTTGCTCTTCCAACCACTTCTTATCCATAGTTCTACATCCTTTCGTAGTTCCACAATTCCACCCGGCTGGTGGAAACTGCAAGAACAGGCGGTCTTAGTATTTGCTTTAGCTCATCAGTGGTCTCGACCAATCCGCCGGCAATGATGGGAGGAAGTCCACGAGGCAGGCGTTCTCGCAGTGAAGGAAGAATTAGTGCCGGCAATATTTCCACAGCATCTGGTTGACTAGAGTTAACCATTCGCAAACCAGTCTTTAGCGCTTCGGAATCCAGCACAAACAAACGCTGAATGCCGAGTAAACCGACTTTTTTCGCCGCAGTAACAAGATGACCTTTGGTGGTTAAAATACCGTGTACGCCGACTTCAGTGGCCAACACTTCCATTCCATGCGCATCCTTGGCGATACCGCTGATCAAATCCACATGGGCAAAAACCATTTGATCCCGCTCTACGCAACGTCTGGTTAATTCCCTTAATTCGAAGATGTTGCCGGTCAGATAAAAGCAAACCTTAATGCCTTCCTCATGCGTGCGTTTTTCCTCATCTAGACCCTTTAAACCTGCAATAATTGGTTTTTGGGCTAGACCTGCCCGGAGGGCTAACAATCTTTCCCGACGAATACGATCTGTATTAATCATCACTCACCCAACTTTTCGCGCTGTTCACCGCCTTAGTCCACCCCTTAAAGAGTCGTAGTCTTTCAGCTGCACTTAACTGTGGACTATAGGTTTGATCAACTTGCCAGCGGTTGCGAATGTCTTCTTGACTTTCCCAAAAACCAACGGCTAATCCAGCTAAATAAGCAGCACCTAAAGCAGTTGTTTCAAAAACCTGTGGTCTTTGTACCCTATTTTGACTCATGTCCGCTAAGAACTGACAAATAAAATTGTTTACTGATGCGCCACCATCTACCTTAAGATCGGTAATGGGGATCTGGGAATCACCCGCCATTACATCTAACACTTCTTTAGTTTGATAGACAATGGCCTCTAACGTGGCCCTGACCAGATGGGCACGGGTTGCTCCTCTCGTGAGACCCATGATCATACCCCGCACATAAGGATTCCAGTGGGGAGCCCCCAGGCCAACAAAACTCGGGACAAAATAGACTCCGTTTGTGTTGGGTACAGAAAGGGCAATGGATTCCGTTTCACAAGCGTGGTCAACTAATCCCATTTCATCACGTAGCCACTGCACAGCAGCCCCTGCCACAAAAACGCTTCCTTCTAGAGCGTACTCCACCCGATCGCCAATTCCCCAAGCAACGGTAGTTAACAGACCGCTTTTCGAAGCAGTAAGCTTAGAACCAGTGTTCATCAAAATGAAGGCCCCGGTTCCAAAAGTGGCCTTCACAGTACCTGGTTCAAAACAGGCTTGACCAAAGAGAGCCGCTTGTTGATCCCCAGCTGAACCTGCAATTGGTATACCTGCCGGAAGTTGCCCCAACTCTACCGTATGACCGTAAACCTCACTGCAAGATCGCACCTCGGGCAGAATTGCAGCTGGAACATCTAAGATTTCTAACAGATCTTCATCCCATTTTAATTCGGCTATATTAAAGAGAAGTGTCCGTGATGCATTTGTATAATCTGTTGTATGTACTTTACCACCACTAAGCTTATAAACAAGCCAAGAATCAATCGTACCAAAAGCTAGTTCTCCTCTTTTGGCCCTAGCTTTCAGATCCGGATTATTGTCAAAGATCCACTTGATTTTAGTACCTGAAAAGTAGGCATCTAGAATTAAACCCGTCCGCTCGATAAACAAGGGCTCTACACCCTGACGCTTCAGGTCATCACACATACTTGCTGTTCTACGGCATTGCCAAACGATCGCCCGTGTTACCGGCTCTCCGGTCTGGCGATCCCACAGCACCACTGTTTCCCTTTGGTTGGTAACACCGATGGCAGCCACTTCAGAGGGATTTACGCCGGTTTCTAAGAAGATCCGGTCTAAGAGAGTACAGGTTCCGTCCCAAATTTCCATAGCATCGTGTTCTACCCAGCCAGGTTTGGGATAATGCTGCTTAAACTCTTGATATACTTTTCCTACGATTTTTGATTCATGATTAAAAAGGACTACAGTTGTTCCTGTCGTTCCCTGGTCAATTGCCAGCACATATTTTGTGGGCAACGGAGACCACCTCCTTATGCTCTCTAAATTCTGCAAGGTGATGTTATTTCCTTCCTAACGCTCCTTCTTCGGTCACTAGGAAATCCACCTCTTGATCCCATGGATCAGGCGTTAAATCTCGAATAAATGAACTGTAAACCAAACCTACCTTCTGGGCAGAGGTTTGCGTCAAAAACCGATCATAATAGCCCCCACCATAACCAACCCGAAAACCATCGTGCGAAAAGGACAATCCTGGTACCACAACTAAATCCAAATCAGCCGGATCAATAGTGGGACTTCCCGGGGGAGGTTCTAAAATGCCGAAAACTGCAGGGACCAACTCTTCCCGCGAAGTATAGCGCGTAGCCAAAAGGGTCTTCGGTTTACTCTGCACCACTGGTACATAAACCTCCTTCCCCTTGCTCTGCAAATCACCCACAATGGGCCAGGTATTGATCTCCCAACCAAAGGAAAGATAGATCATTACCCTCTGGGCCTTTTCATATGCGGGCATAAGGTACAACGCTTGGGCGATTCGTTCATCCCACCGTTGACGATCCTCCTTAGGAACCTTGGCCCTTTCCCTTTTTAGTTCTCTGCGTAAGAATTCTTTAGTCATGGGGTTCCACCGGTAGCAAAATGGAAACACTGGAACGATCCCAATCCAGGTGTTGACTAATAGCCTGCTGAACCTCGTTTGCAGTAACAGCCTGCAAAGATTCTAAATAGGTGTGCCAAGAGGTGTCGTTAAAATAGTGGGAGATCAAGCGATTAGCAGTGTATTCAAATGAATCAAGGGACGCAAGATATTGACCGTAGATCTGCCTCTTAAGACGTTCCACATCGTTGACATCAACCCCACCTTGCTTCAGTCCATTAATGATTTTGGTCAGTTCCTCATGAAGCGCATCTGGATCACTAGTTTCGGATCCGATGACTGAATGAGCGTACTGTGGGTGGGCACTAAAACTAGCTCCAAAGGAATCACTTACCAAATCTGCTTCGTAGAGTCTTTCATAGACATTAGAACTTCGACCCGCAATCAGTTTTAAGGCTATGGACATGGCAATTTGCTGGCGAATAAGCTCTTCACCCTGCCACATCGGATCATGCTTAAAGCCTAGTAGGTATCTAGGGCGAGAAATACTCAGTTTTTCTTCTACCCTAGATTGAACAATCTCCCGGGGCTCCTTTGGGAAGATGCGCTCAATGGCGGTTTGTTCCCGCGGCCAACTGGGATAACTTCTCTTGATCAGATCCAAGGTTTCCTGGTGATCAACATTGCCCACCACCGACAGAGCCATGTTGCTGGGCTGATAGAATGTATCGTAACAGGTCATTAGATCTTCTACAGTTATTCGATAAACAGAATCCACAGTACCGCCAATATCTAAACGCACTGGGTTTTCTTGATAAAGGCTCTCCAGCAGTAGGGTATGAATACGATGATTCGGATGATCTTCATACATCCTTAGTTCTTGTTCAATGATCCCCTTTTCCTTTTCCACATTCTCCGCGGTTAAGTGGGGGCTGTTCACAAACTCGATCAATGTGGTAAGGCAGTCCTGCCAGTTTTCCGTGGTAGAGAAAATGTAACTAGTCTGGCTATAACTGGTAAAGGCATTGACCGACGCACCCCATTTGGCAAAGCGATCAAAGACATTACCCTCCTCTTCTTCAAACAATTTGTGCTCAAGAAAATGGGCAATACCTGGCGGAACATCCACTATGCCCTTACTTGGTGTCTTAAACCTGGAGTCCAAAGAACCATAATGGGTTGATAAGATTCCATATGTTCTCAAGAATCCTGGTCTGGGCAAAATCATAACCATCAGGCCATTTGCTAGGCGTTCCTGCCAGATTCTTTCTCCGGTAGGCAGTTTAATTTGCTCCATGTTTAACTCCTTCCTGAGGCGAAGAACGTAAAATATAGGTTGTATCCAGTTCGATCTGCTCCATAACCCTCACCACATCATCATGTTCCACCTGCCAGATCGCCTCAACTACCTGGTCGATGGTGCGCATCTGATCGTGCACTATGCCGATTAGGTTGCGATCGATAAGTCCCGTAGGACTATCATTCATGGCGCTCATGGCCGCGGCTAAGCCACGCTTAGTTTGTTCTAACTCATCAACACTGATGTTACCAGTCTGAAGTTCTTCCACTTGCTGCTTAATAATCCGAATCGCTTGTTCCTCTTGGTCACCGCTAATTCCAGCATTGATGGTTAACAGACCCTTACTTCCTTCAATGTTCGAACCAACGTAATAGGCTAAACTGGCCTTTTCCCGCACATTCGTGAACAGCTTAGAATGAGCGAATCCACCTAGGATCCCGTTACCCACTAGTAGAGCATAGTAATCATGATCCAGGTAGGTGCGATTTGTACGATACCCCATGGCTAAAATGGACTGTTGGACATCCATCGTCTCCTCAAAGTAACGAGTTTCCTTGACCTCACCCCTTTGGATTTCTTGAAGCTGAATAGTATCATCGCGCTCCGCAACCGACTGGCTGAGGATCTCCACAACCCGCTCTAGGTTCGAACCGACTACGAAAATGTCCAAAGGATAGTTGTGGAGAAGTCTTTGGTAATGCTTATAGACTTCTTCGTTTTCCAAGTCACGCAATGTTTCTAAATCCCCATATTTGTAGATTCCAAATGGTTCCTCTGCACACATGAGGGCGACAAACCGAGCCAGAGCATAGGAACGTTTGTCGTTTACGAGCCCTTTGAGTTCTTGCTCCATGGTATGTTTTTCTTGTTCAAAATAGGAGTCAAAGAAGCGATTGTCGGATCCATAGGGGCGAGTTACTAGTTCCCAAAAGGTGTTTAACCCGCGTTCCAATTGATCTTCACCCTGAGGTAAATAACTAGGATCCACCATTTGAAAATAGAGTTCTAGAATTTGGCGTTCTCCTATTTTCAATACATCAGCGCCAAACTCTGCTGCGTATAGGTCTTCCAACTCTTGGGCCACATGCCTAGTTGAAGGAAACTTTTGGGACCCCCTCCTTAACAGCAGTGGAACCAAAGCAGTGCTTGTACTTTCCCAGATTTTCAGGTCTTGTTGAATAAAGACCTTGCATGTGAGGGACTTAAATTTGTCGGTTTCACACAAGTGTAAACGCACACCATTGCCTAATTTATGCTGGGTAAAATTCATCGTATTTCCTCCTCAGCCCAATCCGCGTCAATATCTGTATTCTCCCCAAAAGACTGCTCCTTACTAATACTAAAGTCGTTTTCACTAAACGCTCGTTCACGTACCGCGTTACAGTAGGAGTTTTGTGGACAAAGAGTGCAATCGCTACGGATGGGAAACGCCTCTACACCCTTCATGGATCCAGCAATAATGCTTTGACAGGTGTCTATCACCCACTTTTCTGTCTGATCCACATCTAATAATCGAGATTGAAGAGAATATAGTTGATTGGGAATCAAAAAGTACGCCTGGGAACTCAACACAGGACGTCCGAACTCCCGCGCCATAGCCCAGGCATAAAGGCGCAGTTGCACTTCGTAGCTGGTACCAACCTCCATCACTTGCGATTGGCGAATCCAGTTTGACTTAAAGTCCACCACTTCAAGGCCACGAACTCCCAGAAACACTTGGTCAACCAAGCCATTCACCAGGAACTCACCTGCGGGAACAGCAAAGTCCTTTTCCTGATAAACGATCCAGGATTTGGATCCACGCGCCTGTGCTTGGACCCGCTGAAAAAACTCACTGTGTAGATAAGGTGTGATGATCTCCATAAGCTGGGCGCGCTGTAGATCATTGAGCTCCACACCTTCCATGGCAGCCGCGTAGTTCACCAAATCCACGAGATCCTCGGGCCTTCTAATCTGCTCGCAAACTCGGTGCACAATGTTACCTCGTTGAGTTGCACTTATGCCTTGGAAATCACTGCTAGCCCCAGCTCCATTTTGAGTACGCCGTTCTGGCACTCCTAAAACATAGCGTAAATAATAGTAACGGGGGCAACGAACATAGTTCATCAAGGAAGTAACTGAAAACGCCACTTGATGGTACTGGGGTTCAAGTGGTTCATAGCTTGGCCTTTCATAGCCCACTACCAGGCGTGGCACCGACTGAATACTCTGGGACTCCAGTACTCCTGGCACCAGTTCATATAATTCGCTTGGAATTTCCGAAAGACTGCTTTGTAGCCATGTCCACCAGCTATCTTTGCTCTCCTTACCATCCCTAGCACACCAGAAAAACTGCTCCTCAGCTCTAGTTATGGCCACATAAAGCAGGCGTTTCGCTTCACTGATCTCCTCTAGTCTTTCTTGTTGTTGAACCAGGTCATAACTGCGCATACCTTTGTAGGTCAAACCCACTTCGGGATGGTACAGAACACTTCCGCCGGATCTTCGGACAACGCTAGCATTGGTATCCGGAAGGAAGACAACAGGAAACTCTAATCCCTTGGAATTATGAATTGTCCGCAAGACTACTACATCTGCGTGTTCCGCATCGAGCTGGGCCTCGCCCTCCTTTTGACCATCCCTAGTCATGATCCGTAAAAATCTTAATTGCTCCGGGATGGTATAGAGATCCTTGGCGAAAAGATCCCAGCTCTGTTCCAACAATTTTTCGATATTGACCACCTTTTGCGGCCCAAAGGGCAAGCGCCAGGTTCGCTCAAGATAATTCGTCCGTTCAAGTAGAGCAGTGATCACTTCAGGTGCAGGACGATGGCGTGCCAGTTCCCGAAGGTATTCATAATCTACCTGGGATTGCTCCAGCGCTTTTTGCTCCTCATACGTAAGTTTGGTTAACTCATTTTGCCTTAACCAATACAGCCCTTCATCTGAAATTAGGTAAAAGGGAGAACGCAAAACAGCAAATTGGGCCACCGCATCGTGCGGATCCTCAAGCCAGCGAAAAAAATGCAGGACGTCTTGGATTTCTTGTTTCGAATAGAATCCACGTCCACCTAGGTTGACATAGGGAATACCTGCTTCTTTCAGAGCTTTTTCATAAATGTACGAACTAGTCATCGCCCTAAACAGAATGGAAATCTGCTCATATTTGTATTTACCACTATCAACCAATTCCCGGATTTTTAGGGCAATTTGTTGCGCCTCTAAAGCCCTAGCTTCATCTGCTAAAAGATCCTCTGCTGGAGTATGCAAAATAGCCACACAGGGCTTTCCGGCAGGTTCTTTACTGGGCAGGCTGGCTTCAAAACCGATCGACTCTCCTGCCAGAAGCTTCTCAAAGAGGCTATTCGTAAAGTGGATAAGCTCGGGACGGGAACGGAAGTTCTTTTCTAAGAAAACATTCTTACCGTTGCTTGCGATTTCAGCCTTAGTCTGCACAAATACTCCCACATCTGCTCCACGAAAGCGATAGATCGACTGCTTCGGATCGCCAACGACAAAGAGGATGGCTCCCTGGGCAACCAAAGCATCCACTATCTTTTTCTGCATTGGGTTGGTGTCTTGGAACTCGTCGACCATGAGGTGGGCTAAGGGATAGTCAGCCCGTACTAGGGGATCCTGGAGTAGCTTCAGGGTCAATTGCTCTAGATCATTGAAGTCTAAAATACTGGCTAGGCGCTTTTTTTCAGAGTAGAGCCGGTGAACATGCTCCAATACTTCTCCCAAATAGGCAATGATCAGTCTACCATTCGTTTCGGCAATTACTTGCCTGGCGGAGATAATCAACTCCTTAAGGGGAACAACTTCATCCGCTAATTTGCCTCTGATGCCCTTCACAGAGCTTTCTAGTAGCTCTAGACCCTCTAGGCGCAAATCATCCTCGGGCAACGCTAATAGATCCCAGATACTTGGCCAATCCGTCCTTAGTCCATCAAGAATGCGTTGTTGGGTAGGTGTGGAAGGCACTAAGCGCAACACTTGCTCTACTTCATTTCGTAACTGTAGCAAGGGAAACTCTTCTGGCTCCTGGTCATCCAAAGGACGATTGAAGCGTAGATCCCCCTTGCTAAGCATGGTTTCATATAGTTCAAAAACTAGATCTGCGATTTCAAAGGGCGTTCCCAAGGCAGACGGAGCATCTGTTTCTGCCACTACCTCATCAATTGCTTCCATTAGTAGTACCCTAGTTTCCCACTCTTCTCCCACCTGAAAGCGGGGATCGATTTCGGCCTGCAGGGGATGCTCTTGGATAATACGCTGGCAGAGACTGTGAATGGTCGAGATCTGCGCCCGCTCTAGACTCTCAATTAGATCTGGGCGAACCCTGCGCAAACGCTCCTTCATTTCCTGGGCAGCCTTTTTAGTAAAGGTGATGGCAGCGATTTGATCAACGGTAACTCCCTGTTCGAGTAAATAGAGATAGCGTTCTACCAAGACCCTCGTTTTTCCAGATCCCGCTCCAGCTGTTACTGCTAAGGGACAATCAACAGTTGTAATTGCTTCATGCTGACTCGACGTTGCTACAAAGGTCATGAGAACCCCACCTCCTTACGACAAATCCCTTGGAAGGGACAAAAACTACAAGTTCTAGAACTGGCAGGTTCAATAGGAAATCGACCTTGCAGAATACCTTCCACTAGTTCTTGTAGCGTTTCTGTGAACTTAGCATATTGTGCTTCAAAATCCTCTGCAGAAAGAACATTCTTTCCCCTTCTCACGCCTAACAGCGAGTGGTATTGGTCGTGAAAAATACCCTTGCGCGTGTTTTCCCCGACTAAATAGTAGGCCACGCCAACATTATGTCCGTGTGGCAAAATCGTTTGGGAAGCTAGGAGATAGGCAGCAATCTGCACATCTCCTCCTTCCACCATGGCGGTAAGTGTGGGCGCTGAGCCCGTTTTATAATCATAAAGAACATAGGCACCATTTGGGTGGAGATCAATGCGATCTATACGTCCCCTGATGTCCACAGTTCCCTGAGACGTTGGAATTGCAACACCTTGGAACCATTTTTCTAGGTATCTGGGACGAAAACCCTTTTCTGCCAACAACAAGTCTTTGCGAATAAAGCTACGCATAGAACGAATCAGGCTTGGGGCAGGTTGCTGCCCTACCCTTAGGTACTCTTCCCGCAAAAGCCCTTCTATTTCAAGCTGTGCCCCGTCCACAGCAGGTAACTGTCCCTCCAAGTACTTTTGCCAGAACCGTTGTAGCACACTGTTGATAATATTGCCATGATCTCTTGCATCCAATTCTAAAGATTCTTCTTCCATGGGTTTCAACTGTAGAACATAGTCACAGAAGAACTGATAAGGACAGTTCGCGTAGCGATTTAGCTGTGATACACTAAGTCCATCCTCTAATACACTTTTCTGCAACATTTGCAACAAGTTTTCATCTTCCAAGAGCCCTGAGCCAAAAAAGAGACTGGGATGGTGGACGGGCTCGACGCCCACTTGCTTGTCTTCTTGGCTACACTCGGGTAAGACGGTGGTAGGAAGATTCAACTTCCCACTACGATCTACTTCAGGGTAAGAGAGGTGGAGATTTTCGGCTACCGCAATTAGCCGACCGTAAAGCTCATCACGGTGGGGAACTTGAGTAGCCTTAGTTAGCCAATGGGCATGCCTGTGTTGGGGAAATTGTCCCTCTACCAGACCACCTACATAGAGTTTGTGATAGGTATATGCCCCTAGTTGTTCCACACCCATGATCTGGACCCGCTCAGAGAAAATCCGTCTCCCCTGAATCTGATAGTTATCTAAAAGGCTTTCGAGAAGCCGAATGAATTGCTCCGGGCTAACTTCCCATCCGAAGCACCTTAGACTCTCTGCAATCTTCTGCAGACCATCCCAAGCCTTCACCAAATCTGCCCAATTCTCTAAGTTTTGTTCTGGTAAAACCCATAGCTCGGGCTGGAGCTTGGCTAAAAGAGTTTGTAGCCAGGTTCCGTAATCATGTAAGGGTCTGGTAACCAACTCTCCTTCTGTATCGCTTAACAAATCAAAGACACGCTCCCAACTAGGTTCCTTCCCCAAGTGGCTTCTCCAGACAGCTAGACCCTTTAAAGTCGGAGCCAGGCGTAACAAGCGATGCTCTTCAGGGCTTAAGTTAAATGGAAATCCCCAACCTGGTGCAGTGAGTAACTCCAGGTGGTGTTTGTGCCATCCTCCCAAGGTACCTGCCAGGAGAGTTAGGATGGTTTTGCCTAGCGGGGTATTACGCAGACTTGTCGTGGGCACACGCCAAGGAATTCTCATGTTCTCAAATACAGGGATTAGAATCGGTAGATACTGACTCGGATTCGGAAAAGCAACTCCCAACCTATCCAAAGGCACACCACGCTCTATTTCTTCACGAAGAGCAGCACCGATCATTTCGACTTCGCCAAGAGGATCTGGGGCTTTGTACACCTCGATTGTTGGTCTTTCTACCCTGGGCCACACCTTCTCTAGCATGCGACCTTGGCAAATGGAATTGATAAACTCCTCTTCAACAGGGCTAAGTTCACCTAGCCCCTGCAAAATAATACTAGTTACTTCAGGTAGAACCCGGTTCTCTTGTGCGAATTGCGTAGCCCGTTTAATTTGACCCGCGGCATTTATTACTCCGTGTTCTGCTAGGATTTCATGGTAACGCTCGTGGAGCATTTGAAGTTCGGCTTGTCCCCTTTCGGGAATAGAAACAAAGATAGCTTCGCCATGATCTAATTGATCGAAGAGCCATTTTAGCTCCCGGATAAAACCAGTAAACTGGGTGATGGGAGCAAAAAAGTGGAGGCGATCCACATGATCTTGTACACACTGCCAAATAGCAACTTCTTCCAAGATGGCATCCTCTTTATAAGAAACCAGACCCTCTTTGAGGATCTGGGCAACCAAACCAGGCATAGTCACAACTATGGCGGAATCATTTGTATTTACTAAGCTGCGCCGAAATTGGCGCAAATAGACGTTAGGAACAATGTACAAAGAAGTCATGGTTTCACCCCCTAGAGTTCGCTCAAGAGCTCTTCAATAACCAGGGCCACTCCGTCCTCATCATTGCTGGGAGCAATCCGTTTTGCTTTTTCCTTCAAGAGCTTGGATCCGTTTTCCATGGCGATACCTAAACCGGCCCAACTAATCATTTCCAGATCGTTAATATTATCCCCAATTGCCACAACTTCGGCGGCAGACAAGCCAAAATGTTCCGCTACAAAGGCAATTCCAGTACTTTTGTTACTGTGCGGTGGTAGAATTTCAATTCCCCGCCAGGTATCTCGATCAGCGCCATAGAGCACGGCGTTTAGATCACCTTCATAGTCACGCAACAGTTCCGCATACAATGGGTCCACCTTTTCCCATTGATCGATAATCGAAATGCGCACAGGTGGACTTTCTAAGACTACTCGTTCGATAAACTCCGCATCTTCACCTAAATAATAGGTCAGGAGGCTGTCAGGTTCTTTCCATTTTCCCTGTGGTGCTACTACTCTCTCCCCAGCATTTTCCCCCATGTAGACAACATAGTTCACAGCAAGTGACTCAAGCTTGTCCACAAGAGATTGAGCTAGACTGAGCTCAATCCCTTGCTGCAAAACAGTCTTAGCTGAAATGGGATCGTAAACCACAGCCCCATTGTGAACGACAACAAATTCGCTTAAACCCAACGAATTAACCAAAGGAAGGGTGTTCGTTAATCTTCGCCCTGTTGCCAACACAATTTTTATGCCCTTCTGTCTGGCCGCGGCAATTGCCTTTTCAGTACGGAGCGATAGCTTTGAATTACTGTTCAACAGCGTTCCATCAATATCTAAAGCAACTATCTTAAACTTCATTGTTCACCTCTAATTACAGCCAAATGGAAACCTCATCCCGATCCATTAGGGCGATACATTCTCGTAGTTTAGCATTAAGATTAGGGTCATCCATGGTCGCATTGCGAACCTGTCTCAGAAGATCTATGCCTCTTCTAAAGGCAAACACGAGATCACCTTCGTCGATGGATGAATCGTTCAGCAGGTTAGTAAAGCTCTCCCCATTACTCCACCGATAAGCAAGGGCTGCCACGTGATCATTAAACTGCACCGTGGAAAAGCCCACCATACGACTCTCCATCTTAACTAAGAAATGCCAGATCCGTAAGATGGGACTTAAATCCAACTTATGTTTGATCCGGTATTCATTCTTCCTCGGCTCATAACCGACCGCTACGATTGCTGCGTTTAGTTCTGCAGGTGGATAAGCGTGGAAAAGCCCTTCCATAAACATTTCCGTGATCAAGAGTTCATGTCCATGAATTTGGCTGGCTAACAACCCTGCTGTGGTCAACTTGTCGTTCTCCAAGTATCCCAGCGCCTCTAGCAGAGCTTTCTTATCTGAAAACTCCTTGATATACCTTTCTTGAGGGTTTAGGGACCGTTCTCTGATGAGCAAACGCTCATAAGCATGAACCTTCCTACGAAATCTGCGATGCTCACGCCGGAGAGATGCCCGATCCCGATTAGGAAAAGTACGATAAAAAGCACTATCCAAACGTTCGTTGATCGAACGAATCTCACGCTTCAAATTAGCTTTAGTTTTCTTGTTGTAAGTGGTATGCAGACGGCGCTCGAGCTCCACTCGTTTTAGGACTGAGCGGGCTAGTTGACCAGTTCCCCTTAACTTAGCCGTATAGGGAGCCAATTCCTCTTCTAACATTTCGAGCTGAAGTAACACTCCCTGACGCTCTGCTGATGCTTGATAGGTTGCGAAGTTTTGGCCTAAGATACGGTAAATGTCGTCTTCAGTGTAATTCTTCACCAGATTCAAAATGGAGTTGTAAGTAAGAGCAAATTGACTCTGGAGGGGCTCCACCTCATCCTCTTTCATACTGGGAAACTGACTGACATCAAAATAATTTAGATCCACAAGGGTAAAAACAAACCCCTCTAAATCAATGCCCCTACGGCCGGCTCTCCCTGCCATCTGAAAATACTCTCTATTGGTGATGGGGCGAAAAGATACTCCATCCCACTTGGTACTAGAATCAAAACAGACCGTCTTACAGGGGAAGTTTAGACCCACAGCAAATGTCTCGGTGCAGTACAGGACAGAAATCAGGCGATGGGTAAATAGTTCTTCCACAATGTCTTTGAGAACTGGCAACATTCCCGCATGATGATAAGCAATTCCTTTGAGAAGTAAGCGCCTCAAATGGGGCCAGCGCCCACTTTCAATTGCCGGATACCGTTCCAAAACGCTATCTATAATCGCTCTGACCTCTGCTTTTTGCTCCTTGGTTAGAAAATCCTGTTCCTCGCCTAACTCTAAGGCATTGCTTTCACATTTACGCCTGCTAAAGGTAAAAAACAGACAGGGTAAATAGTGTTCTTTGATGGATTCAACCAAATCCAAGTGCGTAGTGGCTTCAACTTCTGGACGTCCCGACTCACTGCTTGACGCCAGTCGTCGGTATTTTTTCTGCACCGCCCCCATGGTGGTAAAGCCTAGACTGCGCTCGTAAAGTGAGTGTTTGAGGGGAACCACCCTTTCAAAATGGGTAACCACTTTTATTTCGCGTTCTTGCACTTCCGCGATCCAGCTGGCCAACTGATCCACATTGGGAATAGTGGCACTAAGACCCAAGAAACGCATTGTCGGAGGCATGAAGATCAAACTCTCTTCCCACACACTACCCCGTTCTGGATCATCGATGTAATGAATCTCATCGAAGATGACATAACGGACGTCTGCGACCCTCTCCGGATCTTCCTGGAGCATGTTTCGGAAGATTTCAGTGGTCATGATCAGAATGGGTGCCTCTGGATTAATGACAACATCGCCAGTTAAAATTCCCATGGCTTCTTCACCCACGAGTGCTTTAAACTCTCGGAATTTCTGGTTGCTGAGCGCTTTAATCGGAGCGGTATAAACAACCCGTCCCCCTTCACGGAAGATCTTTTCGATAATATAGTCAGCGATCAAGGTCTTCCCAACACCTGTGGGTGCCGCTACTAAAACCGAATGGTTTTGATCAATGTAGTTCACCGCTGTTTCTTGAAAAGGATCCAAGGTAAACCCGCGGTATGTTCTAGTAGTTGTTTGGTTGGTCAATGCTAGCCTCCTGTCTACAGAAGAGATATAGATCAAGTTCGCCTATGAGACATAATTACCTGTCTTTAGGATTCCACCATCACTGGAGAAAAAGACGGAGCCACCTCAAATTGGCAGCTCCATCCGCTTGCTTTATTTTCCCATGAACCTCAATACTTCTTCCCTCGTGGGTACCGAAGGCTGGGCCCCCCGGCGGGTTACTGCCAAAGCTGCAGCGGCATTGGCATACTCAGCCGCTTCTTTTAAACTTCGTCCTTCTCCCACCAAAGCTGCTAAAGCCCCGGTAAACGTGTCCCCCGCGGCGACTGTATCTACGACTTTCACTTGATGTGCTGGAAAATGAAACTCACCAGCCAATGTTAGACCATAGACACCTTGCGCTCCTAGAGTAATCACTACCGCAAGCACCCCACGGTCTAGCAGAACTTGCGCTGCCTGCCGAGCACTAACCAGATCTTTCACCTCTATACCGGTGAGCAGTTGAGCCTCACTCTCGTTCGGAGTGATTACCGTGAGACAAGGGTAAATATCAAGAGGAAGCGTTTGGGCAGGAGCGGGATTTAAGATCACTTTTGCCCCTTGAGCATGGGCTGAGCGAACTGCAGCTAAAACGGTTTCCAACGGAATTTCCAGTTGGATTACTACACAGGAGCACTCTGCCATAATCGGCTCCAGTGCCTCAACATCTCTAGGGCTTACTGCGCCGTTGGCTCCTGGGATCACCATGATTCGATTATTTCCCGCTTCATCAATCACTATGGAGGCTACGCCAGACGTCCGCTCTTCATCAATCAAAATGTAATCTGTGTTGATTCCTGCTGCCTTGAGCGTGGCAATCTGATCTTCACCAAAGGCATCCGCGCCAACCCGTCCAGCCATCAGCGTTGTAACTCCCTGTCTGGCCACTGCAAGGGCTTGGTTTGCTCCTTTGCCCCCAAAATACCGGTGAAATTCAGTGCCTAAAATAGTCTCACCGTCCTGTGGTACTCGTGGTACATGAACTACCAAATCCATATTAAGGCTGCCGATTACCAAAATCTTCGTCCGTTGCATCAGAAACCTCCAATGTTTAATCTTAATTGGCTTTTATATTGATTTCGGTATAGTTCGCAAACTTCCTGCCCTCTTCCTGAGAACTATAGTGCAATATGGTGCAAAGCTAGGATATACTAGCACCAGGAGGTGTACCATGCCTAGCGATGATTTTGGCTTTAACTTTGATAACTCGTACGCCCGCTTACCCACATCCTTATACTCTGTTGTTCAGCCAGAACAAGTTCCAGCCCCAGAGACGGTAATCATCAATGAAGAGCTAGCGACTGTCTTGGGCCTTGATTTAGAATACTTAAGGTCAGATTCAGGAACCGCCATTTTAGCTGGAAACAAGGTGCCCAGTGAAGGTAAGTCCCTAGCTCAGGCCTATGCAGGACATCAGTTTGGATACTTTACCATGCTCGGTGACGGTAGGGCGATACTGATTGGCGAACAAATTACGCCATCTGGTCAACGCTATGATCTGCAGTTAAAAGGTTCTGGACGCACACCCTACTCTCGAGGTGGTGATGGCAAGGCTACGCTCGGTCCCATGCTAAGGGAATACATTATTAGTGAAGCCATGTATGGATTACAAATACCCACCACGCGAAGCCTTGCAGTTGTCACTACTGGGGAGACCGTATATCGAGAAAAGGGTTTACCTGGAGCTATCTTAACCAGGGTGGCTACCAGCCATCTACGAGTGGGCACTTTTCAGTATGTAGCAACTTGGGGAACCACTGAAGAGCTCCAACGTTTGGCGGATTATGCCATTGGGCGCCACTATCCAGAAGTAGCTGAAATGGAAAACAAGTACCAAGGCTTGCTAAGAGAGGTTATCCGAGCCCAAGCCTTGCTGGTCTCCCAATGGATGTTAGTTGGATTCATTCATGGGGTTATGAATACAGATAATATGACTATTAGTGGTGAGACGATCGATTACGGACCCTGTGCTTTTATGGATACATTTGATCCATCCACAGTATTTAGTTCTATTGACCACCACGGCCGTTATGCCTATGCGAATCAACCGAAGATTGCACAGTGGAATTTGGCCCGTTTTGCCGACACGTTGCTTCCCCTATTAGCTCGTGAAGAGGAAAAAGCGGTTAAACTTGCTGAAGATGAACTCAAGAGTTTTCCCAGTCTATACGACCAGTTCTATATGAATGGAATGCGAAGCAAACTTGGTCTGATCAGTTCACACCCGGAAGATAAAGAGCTTGTTCGGACTCTCCTGCACTTAATGTATGAAAACAAGGCAGATTACACTAATACCTTCCTGGATCTTACTTTCGGTACCTGCGAACAAAGGGAGCTCTTTAACTCCACAGAATTTGTCGCTTGGCGAAAAAGCTGGGAAGAGCGTCTAGAGCAAAATCCTGGAGACTTAAAGTCTGCACAGGATCTGATGAAACGGAGCAACCCAGCGGTTATTCCCCGTAATCACAGGGTGGAAGAAGCGCTACAGGCTGCCGTTCAGGATCGCAATTATGAACCTGTGCAAGAGCTCTTAGAAGTGTTGGAAAACCCCTTCGCTCACAGTGAAGTTCAACGGAAGTACTCTGCACCCCCAGCACCATCCGATTTACCTTACCGTACCTTTTGCGGTACATAGCGGTCAGACAGCAATTAACCATAGACTTTGCTATTCATAAGGTGTATACTAATGATTGCATAGCAATCATGTCTCGGAGTCTCCTTCGTGAGACATCCACTAACAGAGAAACGCCAAGGAGGTGTCGAAATGAAAGAGAGAGTGCAAGCTGTTTTAGATAGAATTCGTCCATCCCTTCAGGCCGACGGCGGAGACGTTGAATTGGTCGACGTGAGTGCGGATAACGTAGTTACAGTAAAACTCACTGGTGCTTGTGTAGGTTGCCCCATGTCACAGTTAACTCTTAAAGGTGGCATTGAGAGAATCCTTAAGCACGAAATTCCTGAAGTTGTTTCGGTGGAAGCCGCCAATTAGTTGCAAGATCGAGAGGAGCCAAAGCGCTCCTCTTTTTAGAATGTAGGGAAAGGAGAGGGACCTTGAGATTATTGGACAGTCTAAGTGAAACTATTTTGGGAGCGGGTTTTGACGCCTTTGCCATTATGCCTGCGCAACCACTTAAACGAATGCTTCCGCTTCTACGGGAAGCACAAGTTGAAGAACGCTATCCAGATTTTGTCGACCCAGATATCGCAAAACGGATTGATCCCCTTAATCTACAGAAGACAGCTAAGTGCATTATCTCCCTTGCGGTTTCTTATAACACGGGAAACCCAGGTGCGGCCCCTCCCCTCCACGGCACAGTTTCCCGTTCGGCGTGGGGATTGGACTATCACCGCGTTTTAGCTCAGCGTATGGACAACTTGATTGATTGTCTCAAGGAACAGTTTGGGGCATCAGAGTGTACAAAGGCTGTGGACACGAGTTTCTTAGTTGACCGGGCTATAGCAATCGAATCTGGGCTGGGCTTTCCTGGTAGCAACTGTGCGGTTTATGTACCACCTTTCGGCTCCTGGGTATTCTTGGGCGAAATCCTGGTAGACATCCCCCTACCTACAACGAAAAGAAAAAAACAGGACCATTGGTCCTGTCCCGTTGACTGCGATTTATGTGTGAAAGCCTGCCCTACTAATGCCCTATTTGCACCTGGCAAGATCAGACCCCAACGTTGCATCTCCTATCTTACCCAGATGTCTGGTTCAATTCCAATGGAATTGAGGAACAGAATCGGTAGCAGACTATGGGGTTGCGACACTTGCCAAAGAGTCTGCCCCCGCAATCAGAAAGCGGACCTGAGTTCACATCTTGATTTTGCGCCTGTAGTCGGCCCCCATATAGCTTTGCTCCCCCTGTTGGATCTGGGCAAAAGAGAGTTTCGGGATGTGTTCGGGCACACCAGCATGGCCTGGAGGGGAAAAAACACTATCCAGCGCAACGCCTGCATTGTTCTAGGCAATCAGAGAAACCAAGATGCGCTAGGTGCGCTGGAGAAAACGGCCAGGGAACACCCTAGTGAGGTAGTAAGGGAAGCAGCACATTGGGCAGCCAGCCAAGTTCGTTCTTAGGTTACTGAACGCTTTGCCGGGCAGCAGCAAGCGCCTTCTCGAGTCGCTTGCGATAAGCTCCATTCGCGTGCTTAGAGGATGCTAAAACCTCTTCTAAATAATGTACAGCCTCGGCCCCTCCGTAGCGGGCAATAGAAATGGCCATGTGCCCTTTTTCTTCGTTCTCCTCTGGATAATGTTCGAAGATTTCCTTCAACAGACTCCATCTCCGTTTTGTCGGCGGTCCGTGAGACAAAAAGAGGGCAAGATAGGGAAGCAAAGGCGAGTCGCGATGCATCCTTGCATAACGTCGCATGGCAGGCAAGGCCTTAGCATCAAAGGACTTGAGTAGAGACCAAAACTCGTAGAAAAGTGGATCTTCCATATCCAACTCGCCCAAGATTTCTAATACAACATCACTTACTTCACTCAGTTGCCAGCGATTACAATAGACTATGATCCTCATCAAAAAGCGCTGATCAATTTCGTCATTTACTAGGCGAGCTTCGAAGATTGTGGTGATCAGCTCTACCACTGTCTGGTCCGGTTCTATATCCAGATACTCGAATCCGGAAAAAAAGCCCTCAATAAACTGGTCATATTCATCCTTGGCCAGAGCAATATTGAGATCGGTATAACCCGAGCCTCCCTGGCGAAAGTTTCGAAACACGCCCAGATCTGATACCACATTGCCTTTAATTTTCTTGCGTTTTTGCCTTTCGGTGGTCAAATCCTCCAGAGGATAGTTGAAGTAGGGAGTAACCTTGAGGTTGTTCACCAACGTTTGTAGACCTAGGAGGACTGCCTGGATACGGGGATGACTCACCTGCAACCAGATTGGCCGCAACTCTGCTCCCCTCAGCATTTTTGCTCCTGCCAGGCCAAGAATGGTGCTCAACTCCTCTTCCACATCTGAGTTCCGCTTTCTTAGGACAAAGTGGGCTTTCCGCAAGGTGGTGTCAAGATCGTCATCCAGAAAATCGTTGGTGGAACCATAAGCTCGGATCATTTTTAAATAGACAGGTATACGCCAGCGGATCTGCAAACCGACACCTTGTAGAAAACGATCAACCACATACTGGATATCTAAGGGAAATTGATACTTTTCCAGTTCAGCCAAGAGACTCTCTACACAGCGTTCCAGCTCTGCTTCTGCTTTCACGAGTTCCCTTTTACCCTGGATGAGCGCGCTTAGCAAAGTGGCAACACCCAGAAGTTCTAAGGAAGCGCTGTAAGCGGCTAACATCAGATCCCGCTCATAAAAAAACATACTTTCCTTAATCTCCAGGCAGGAAGAAACGAATCCATCCACTGTAGTAATCTCCTGGATCTCTTCAATTAGGTCTCTATAATCCCTTTGCACTAACGCACCCCCTAGCGCTCGTCAATGGCCCTCCGAGCTAGAGCATCACAACGGTTGTTAAACTTATTATCACTATGACCCTTCACTTTAATCCATTCAATATCATGGACCTCAGACAGTTCAATCAGTCGCTTCCACAAGTGGGCATTACTTACCGGTTCTTTTTTTGCATTCAGCCAGCCGTTTCGTTGCCAGTTTTCAATCCATCCCTGAGTAAAGGCATTGATAAGGTAGGCACTGTCCGAATACAGTTTAACCTTGCATGGCTGGTTCAAGGCCTCCAGAGCCTTAATCGCTGCCAACAGCTCCATGCGCTGATTTGTGGTGTCTGGTTCAAACCCGGATATTTCCTTTTCGTGGGAGCCATAAAGGAGAATGGCGCCCCAACCGCCTGGTCCTGGATTACCGCTACAGGACCCATCTGTATAAATTTCAACTTCTGGTTTCAGAACCTCACCCCTCTTTACTAGTAGTCCCTGTGGTTGGCAGAGCTTAGAAAAACGTGTTACAATATTCATATTATCATATTATACGATGTTTTGTGTTTGGAGAGAGAATATATGACTGGAAATCTCGAAAAGATTACAAAGGGCGATGAACACGTTGGCCAGCCCTGTATTGTCTGTCAAGAAGCGATTGATCCCAACAACGAAGTGGTACTCTGTCCCCGCTGCCGCAGCCTCCACCATGTGGATTGTTGGAAAGCCAAGGGTGGATGTGGGAAGACCGGTTGCCCCCAAATAGCCCAGGCTGTCAAAGGCGAGAAACCTGCAGGCGATGGTCCGCCGCCACCTGTTTCCAAATGGGTAATTTTGGGTGGAATTTTGGCGGCTATTGCCCTTATACTTTATCTGATTTTTAGGCCCACACCACCTGATCCAGCCATGGGACGCACGAAAATCGTGTTCCTCGGTGAAGCCCACTATGAGTTAACAAACAGCATGACAGAGCTTGCTGATAGCTGGAATGAGACAAACGAAGAGATCTACATTGATCTCCAGCTTCTACCCACTGGTGCGCTGGATCAAAAACTAGTGGTTCTGATCGCAGCCGGAGATGCACCCGATCTGATTGCCTTGAGCGACGATCGATTTGCCTATTTTGTAGAGCAACAGGCTTTGTTGCCCTTAACAGAAGATGAGTACGGTGAGCAGGTTTTTGGAATCCAACACCCGGCACAACTGAGCCAACTTGTAGTGTGGCGTCAAACGGAGCACCCTACAGAGGCCCTAGAAGTATTACACTATTTTGTGGAGAATATTCCGCCAGCAGATCTAGATCTGTTAAGGGAGGTAACGAGTCGGCCTCTCCCCTTGTTTGGACTTTAAGAAAAGCACTTTCGCGTTGCGAAAGTGCTTTCTTGTCACTTAAAACTGAACTTGAGGCACTTGTTGAGCACTAGGTGCTGCCTCAAAGAACGGCTTGGTTTGCTTTCCCATCAGGTTAGCCACCAGATTCATGGGGAAACGCCTGATAGTAGTATTCCACGTTTGAACTGATTCATTAAAGCGCATCCGCTCTGTAGCGATGCGGTTTTCTGTACCAGCCAGTTCATCTTGGAGACGAATAAAACTGGTATCAGCCTTGAGCTGAGGATATGCCTCACTAATCGCCAACAGCCTACCAAGAGCTGAGTCTAGGCTAGCGTTTGCTTCCATCTGTGCTTCCGGGGTTCTAGCTCCCAACAAGCGGGCACGGGCATCCGCGACATCTGCAAAAACCTTTTCTTCGTGTGCAGCATACCCCTTAACCGTGTTCACCAGGTTGGGAATTAAGTCCGCCCGCCTCTGCAGTTGGTTTTCCACCTGAGCCCAACGGGCATCAACCGTTTCTTCTAATTCAACCAACTGATTGTAACGACCAATAATGTTGGCTCCCAAAATCACTACAATAACCGCAATTACTATGAGGGCTATGGTTCCTTTTTTCATTTTTTCACTCTCCTCTTTTTCTAGCTAAAATCGTCTTCCTGCTCCTCCACCGCCACTGCGTCCGCCACCAAATCCACCGAATCCGCCGGGAGGTCTCGAACCTCCAAAGCCTCCACCTCGTGGCATCCGCGGGCCCATGGTGGGACCTGGAATAAACACAGTTCTCCGGGAGCTACCGCCACCTCCACCGGAACCGCTAGGTGGAAAACGCCGATTTCGGCGCAATAGTATTACGATTAAAACAAAGATAACAAAAGAAGCAAACCAACCAGAACCTTCTTGCTTTTCCTCGGCTACCTCGAACTTCTCCCCAGCGAGAATCTTGGCATAGGCCCTAGCCATTGCTGTTAATCCATCACTGTAAGCCCGATTTTTGAAGTGGGGCATCCCTTCTTGGTCAATGACAGCCCCAATTAGTCCGTCCGGTAGGACACCTTCTAATCCGTAGCCAGGCTCCACTTCAATGGCTCCATCACCAACGGAGAGCAAGATGAGAAGCCCACTGTCTTCTGGACCACCTATGCCCCATTCATTGAAGAGGCCCGTTGTGTATTCCTTAGGGTCTAACGGCGCAGTTGTTGACAATGTAACCACTGCCAGTTCTACTCCTTGGTCTTTCTTAAGTTGCTCCGCAATAACTTGTAGTTCTGCCTTACTCCGCTGATCTAACACATTGGCAAAGTCATTGACAAAACCCCGAGGTGTAGGAAAAGCTGCCAAGGCAGAACTGGCAAAAATAGTAATTAAGATAACGATAATACTAGGCCAAAGTACTCTCTTACTCTTGTTGGGCATGCTCTACCCCTTTCTACGTACTGAATCTCCGTGGCGACC
>JAAZLQ010000301.1 GCA_012799255.1 Bacillota bacterium | reverse complement strand
CGACTCAGCGACAAGAAGGCAGCTCTTTTGGGCTTTCCTAAAGCCTGGAAGAAATTAGCTCCAACGACCTGTAAACCCACTATGGGCAAAAAGAGCATAACCATTTTCATGGTACGCACTCCCAACGCCATAAGTTCAGCGTCATGACTGCCAAACAAAGCAACCAGCTGATTTGGTATAATCCGGGTGGCTAAAAAACCCAGTGTTACCAGGGCAGTGGCTCCTATAGCTGCGTAGCGGAAGGTTTCTTTTACCCGATCATATTTCTTGGCGCCATAGTTAAAACCCATGATGGGCTGTGCGCCCTGGTTGATACCGAAGATGGGCATCAAAAACAGAGTATTCACGCTAAAGACAATGCCCATGGCTGAAATGGCCAAATCGCCACCATAGCGTGCCAGGCTCTGATTTAAGATCAAGTTTTGCAGGCTAGATGCAAGTTGCATGGCAAAAGGGGCAAAGCCGATAGCAACGATCTGCAAGACTACGGGCCATTGAATCTTATAAATACTCTTAAAATCCAAACGCAACTGACTCTTGCCCCTTAGGAAGAAGGACAATACCCAAATCATTGAAACTGCATGGGAGAGAACTGTGGCAAAGGCTGCACCTTCTACGCCCCAACCAAAGACAAAGATAAAGATGGGATCCAATACGGTATTAGTGATGGCGCCAATCAGCATTGTGACCATCGCGATTTTGGGATGACCCTGTGCCCTGATCATGTGGTTGAGTCCAAAACTAACCGCTTGAAAAACTGAACCGTATAAGATAATGCTGAGATAACCTCGCGCATACGGTACAACTGCCTCACTAGCTCCTAACAGGCGAACCAGAGGCTCCAAAAAAGCAACCCCCAGAATCATCATCAGTGTAGAGATGAGAATCAACATTCCCAAGGAATTGGCCATAATCCTCTCTGCATCTTCCTTGCGATCTTCCCCAAGACGAATGGAGATCAGAGCGGTAGCACCTAAACCTATAAGCATAGAAAATGCCATTTGAACTAACATAACGGGGAAAACCACGGCAAGGCCGGCTAACCCCAAAGATCCAACCCCTTGTCCTACAAAAATGCGATCCACCACATTGTAGAGAGCCTGCACCAACATCCCAACGATTGCAGGTATCGAGAAATCTATCAGTAAGGGGAGGATTCTCTCCTGCCCGAGCCTTTCAGTACGTTCCATGACTTCACCCTTTAAGCTAATAATTGATCTGGACATAGTATACTTCCAGCACTAATAAAAGGCAAGTTTAGGAAGTAGTCCACCCTAACTCCCGATGTCGAGCCCGTGCCTTAATATTGTCTTCTCCTAAACGCCTTGCCAACTCATTGGCAATGGCCACAGAACGATGTTGCCCACCTGTACAGCCGATACCGATCGTCAAGCGTGCTTTACCTTCCCGAGCGTAATTAGGTAACAAGTCGTGGACTAAGCTGGTGAACTTGTCCAGAAAATGCTGTGTAATTGGAAACTGCAAAACGTAATCACTTACCGCGGGGTCTTGGCCAGTGAGGGGTCTTAGTTCAGTAACATAAAAGGGGTTAGGAATAAATCTTACATCGAAAACAATGTCTGCGTCTATGGGCGCACCATATTTGTAGCCGAAGGAAAAGACATCCACCAATAGTGACTCATGCAATGGAAGACCAAGGTAAATGTCGTTGATACGAGCCCTCAGGTCCATGGGCCTCAAGTCAGTTGTATCAATGATCACATGGGCCATTTCTCTGGCATCCGCGAGGAGACGCCTTTCCGCGGTAATGTTTTCGAAAATACTCTCAGGCTCAGTTTGCCCCTTCACTAACGGATGCAATCGTCTCGTCTCACCAAAACGTTTAATGAGTACCGCATCGCTACAGTCTAAAAAGATCAGGTGATAGGAGTGTCCACTGTTCTCTAACCAATTCAAAGAACGGCGCAAATCACTGAAGTACTCACGTACTCTAATATCAATGGCTATGGCATACTGACGGGTTGTGGCACTTTGTCCATGAAGTTCAACTAAGCGGGGTAGAAGTGCCGGTGGCAAATTATCAATGCAGAAAAAATGGAGGTCTTCTAGCACCTTCATTGCTTGGGTCTTTCCAGCACCCGATAATCCCGTTATGATCACAAAATCTACGTTTTTCAAGATTTGCTCACCTCCCAAAGCTAAAATCCTCCCGGTTGTCGTGGAAGGCTTTGTTAGGTACTTCCACAATCATTTCTTCCTCCCTGCTAATAAAAAACTACCCCCACAAATTGCTTTGTGGGGGGTAACGTGCTTTTTAATGTCTCCAATTCCATGGGGGAGTTGGGGGTTTATTTAGATGTGAGTTATCTTGCAGAACGAGATTTCTTCCATAAACCAAAATGGTAGGCCCCAGAACTTCATTTTGATAATAATTCCAATAGGAATCGTCGTTTTGCTTATAGAGACTAAAACTGAACATCGTCAGATCGCGGACTGGTTTTGGAGCCCACATGGAAAGTACCATATAAGGTCTAATCTGCTCCACCCTTCTCTTGGCCGAAGAGTATTCGAATCCCCCTTCAACCTTTCGAACTGTAATCTGGCCAATGTCGTTTTTAGATAACCCATAATAGTACTCGTCCACCATCAGGAATGTGGCATCTGGATCCTGAGCCATAAATGACAGATCCACAAGAACTTCAACTTCTTCACCGGCACGCACCACATATGAGCTGGGGCTAAAAAT
>JAAZLQ010000178.1 GCA_012799255.1 Bacillota bacterium | reverse complement strand
GGCATATTCCTCACTGCTTGGTCATGAATTTCTCTTTGGTCAATACCAAAAAGCTTTAAGTGATCATTATTTAATAAAATACTTCCTGTACCTTCTTCTGATATGGATACATTCACCCGATACACAAGATGCCCTGCCGATTCATACAGGGTTCCCTGTCTGGCAAAAAAGGACAGCACTTCCCTGCTGATATGCCTCTTCTGCATCAGATAGGCGTATACCCTTTTCATGGTATCGTTCTTTTCCGGCGGCACTAATACCTTCGGTTCTTTTTCTTCTGTGGTTTCCTCTTCCTTGGGACGTGCTGCTCTCTTTCCCGCAGTTTCCCTTGGCGGACTGCCTCCATGAATGACCTGCCCTGTTTCCCCATCTAACAGATAGGTGACTGCCTCCGGGTAGGACATCCCAAAGAATTCCTGCATGAAATCAATGGCATGACTTCCCATCTGCTGACTGTGTCTGTACCAGCGGTTTCCACGGAACGTCACACTGCCATGTCTCTTCCATCTCCATTCATTTCCGGAGCGTTCTACTTCTTCATGCTCTCTTTTCAAAATATCCATGATGGGGACTGCATTGGCTCTTTCCTTCTGTTCCTCTGTAAAATAAATGAAATCTCCCAATCTGCTCCTCCTTCCTATTGTGTCTGCACCATTTCTTCCCTGTCATCTCTTGCATGACCTTGTGCGATTTTCTTACTCTTAATCTTTCTTGCCAGCTTACGGTCCATGCCAGCACGTCTGCCTCCCTTCTTTCCGGAAACATCGTCCTTTAGTATATTTTCCAGATGATGCATGAGTCTGGTTGCCATAAGTAGTAAATCCGGATGAGGCATATCATTCCAATGTTCCAAAAAATAAGCAGCGTACACATTTCCCTGCTCCGCTGCTAATCTGAAATATTCATATGCTTTTTCCCTATCCTGCTCTACCTCTTTTCCCATCAGATACACTTTGCCAAGGACATATTGTGCATACTGATTTCCGGCACCGGCGGACTCCTCCAGATACCGTATGGCAAGTTCTACATTCTTTTCCACCTCAACACCTGCAAGATATAACTTCCCAAGCCGGTATGATGCCAATTCATTTTTCCGCTTTGCTGCCAGTGTCAGATAATGGACTGCTTTTCGGATGTCTTTATACTCATCCGCCAGATACAGTCTGCCTAACCGGTACCACGCAAAGGCATTATCTACATCCGTTGCTTTGTGTAAATGATGGAATGCCTTTTCCATATCCTTTGCTGTCAGTTCCCCATCCGCATACAGTTTTCCAAGGGCATAATCAGCAAAAGAATTGCCCTGCTGGGAAGCTGTTGTCAGCCATTTAAATGCCTGTTTAATTTTTTCATAGTCCGGTATTTCTTCCGGGTTCGTTTTTCGTTTCTCCGTTTCCTGTCGGATGTACAACTTCGCCAGTTGATAGGCTGCATGGGTATTTCCATAATCCGCAGACTTACGGAGATACTTTTCCGCTTCCTTTTCATCTGCTTCAGTACCAACTCCTTGCAGATACATGGTTCCAATTCGGTACCATAAGGTATCATCCCTGGACTTCTTTTCCAGATTTAAGAAACCAAGAAATGCTACCCGGTAGCACTTCTCCGCCAAATTCGTATTCCTCTCGGTTCCTCTTCCGGCTTCATACAATTTTCCCAACTCAAAGGATGCATAAGGATTACCTTTTTTATGGGAACACTGAAACAACTGACAGGCTTTTTCCTCATCCTGCTCCACACCTTTGCCATGCAGATACAGCATGCCAAGGGAATATAAGGCGTACTTATGCTCTTTACTTGATGCTATCCCAAACCACTTGGCTGCCTCCGGCAGATTCTCCTCGGTTCCGAATCCATACTGATACATTTTGCCGATGCGGTATTCCAGATAAGTGTGTTCTTTTCTGTCTTCCACAACAAGCATTGCCTTTAGGGACTTTTCATACCACTCCTGTGCTTTTTCCCGGTCTGCTTCCACAAAAATGCCCTGTGCATACATCTTCCCCATGTCTGCCATTGCATAAGCATTTCCCTGCTCGGCCTCCTCTTTCATAATCTCATAGGCTGCCTCCTCATCCGGCTCGGACTCTTGCGTGCCATACAGATATTCCCTTGCCTCTTTATAAGCATCCGTCCACTTGGCATAAAACTCCTGTTCATTCGTTTCTTTGCTTTCCGACTCGTCATCAGAATAATCTACGGAAATCTCCTCCATATCTTCTGCAAGTTCCAAATCGTCTGCTCCGCCTGGTTCTTCCCTTTCGGTTTCCAAATCTTCCAGTCCTTCATCCTCTGTATAAAGATATCCCTCTCCGTATCGGACCGCTTCCCGGATGACCATGTTTTTGATGCTTTTTAATTCCTTCTGCTCTGACAATGGAATCTGCTCTGCATCTGCATCCTTATAAAAATGTAGTATCTCACTTTTGCTCTCCAGCCATTTCTGATAGCATTCTGCCACCTTCTCTTCCTTTGCCAGTTCATCCACAATGCCATTGACGATTGCTTTCACATCCGCTTTCAGATATCCGTATACCTTCTTGCCTCCGGTATTCATTAAACGCTTGGATAGCAACTGCATCTGTTCTGCAATTTTTTCGTTGTGACAGATACCACTTTGCATTTGCTGCAATAAAAAAAGCAGACTTTTATTTGCCTGCTCTTTCAACTGTTCCCTTTGCTGTGTTCTCTTTTCATAAATACTCATAAACTCCTGACGGAAAATGTCATGGGCATAAGTAGACCTCATGGTGTCGATACCTTTTGGCGATAGATAACCTTCCGATGGATTTGTGGAGTATACCACCAGATGTACATGAAGATGATGGGACTCGTTATGGAATGCTGCATACCATTTGAGGTTTCTGCTGTCTATCTTATAGTTTTCATACAGAAGTTCCACCCTGCTCCGTAGCAGTGCCTGCCACTGTGCAGCACTGTCATATCCAAGCCTTTCTGCATCTTCTCTCCGCAGACTGATGACATTGGTCCATATCACTCCCGGATGATTTGCCACCTCCTCTGCTACACGGGACAGCACAACAGACTCCCCCTCATTAGAAAACAGACCATGAGTACCGATTCTTTCTACTCTTGGTCTGTTTGCAAGGTAATCTATGTAGTTTTTCTTCTTGGCTATGATATCCAGATTGTTTTCCAATGCCTGCGTGATAAACTGTAAGCGCTCGACAATAGAGTGCCTATTCTATTTTAGAGATCCATGTGATAATAACTCTAAATATTGAGTTAAAGTTTTTCAAGTTTTTCAACTTGAAAAACTTTAGAAAGGAGT
>JAAZLQ010000138.1 GCA_012799255.1 Bacillota bacterium | reverse complement strand
TATTGGGAAAACTCGTAATCATACTTTTCCAAGAGATTACGGAGGATCTCCTTCTCGCTTACATCAACTGGAACAAGTTCAATCTTCATTCTTTTTGCCTCCCTTTTTTGCCACCAAGATTCGGGTCAATGTTGTTCTCATTCTCTATCCCCCTGCCGAAGAAGGTAACCATAGACCAATCCTACGATGATTCCAACTGCGTGTGCGGGGCCACCTACAGAAACTTGGGGATTTTGAATGGTAAGAAGGACATTTACTATAAACAAGGCGATGACCCAATGTATAGACTTGGATTTCAGAACAAGAGCATTGGGTCGGAGTGCTCCAAAGGCCGCCACCACTCCAAAAGCGGATGCTGAAGCTCCAGCTATAGGTCCACCACCATAGCTAATCGCGGAAGCGTACGGAAGTATGGACAGACTGCCTAAAAATCCAGACAAAACGTATACACCAAACAGCGCCTTAGCACTTGCCCTGGCTTCTAGCCGGGTGCCAAAAACAAAGAGTAAAAGCATGTTCAATAGGATGTGGACCAGGCGTTTATGAGAGAAAAAAACAGTGACCAGAGTCCATGGCCTCTCTGCTACCATGTTCGGGTCAAGAAGAAAAAGACCAACTGAACCTGGGGAAACATTCAAAGCTACGAAAAGTATGATGTTGACTAGCAGCAAAGTCCCTGTTGCAGGACTACTTGAAAAATGCTTGGTTTTCATCGGCTCATACTCCCTACACTCTATAAGCCCGGCGGAAAGTTCCGCTCAAACTCTTCTTTTGTAAGTCTAAACAAGATCTCATCATGGTAACGTCCTTGAGAGTACACCATCTGCCTTCGGCGTCCTTCCTCAACACACCCTAACTTTTTGAGCATAGTAGCTGAGGCGATGTTACCCTCTAGGACACTGCCGTAATACTTGTTCAGCCTGCGCTCATAGAAGGCATAGCGCAAGACAATCTCCATGGCAGCGGTACCATATCCTTTACCTCTGTGATCCCGATCAATTTGCATACCCACACTAAACGTGCCATTCTTCTCATCGATTGAGTTAAGATTGATGCCTCCAACACTTTGATCATCAAGGGTGGTAATGGTAAACATGAGCCTTCCGGTTCCCGGTTTAAACTCCGCAAACCTGGCCACGAGTTCTTGAGCCTCGGTCACGGTTGGTGGCAGTTCTACTTCATAATTTAAGACGCGACGCGCTGGAGTATCAAAACGGTTGTAATAATGATCCTCCCAATCCTCTTCCGCCATAGCGCGCAGACGCAACCAGGAAGATCAGCGCGAAGAGGGCTGCAACTTGCCATCGTTCTACCATGAACATAGTGTCTCAGCATCGTTGGTAGTCGCTTTTCTGATTACTAAATTGTGGTCTTGTAAATACATTTTACTTCTCCACTTCAACAGAATAGATATACTTGCACACCTCATGCTCACGACCGTGATAGTTGGCTACCTCGCATGACACCAGCTTAAATGCACACTTTTCTAGGACACGGCAAGAAGCCACATTGTCCCTCCGGCAAACTCCCCAAATCTGTTTTAGATCAAGTAATTTCATTATTATCGGTAAAAACGCCCTTACCGCCTCAGTGGCATAACCATTTCCAGTATATTTGGCAGCGATGTGGTAACCCACTTCCCATCCATCACCATAAGGTACCGCTTGCACGTGTCCAATGTTTTCACCGCTTTTCAGGAGCACTGGATAAACAAAGGGGCCCTCTGTGCACTTATAGCAGTCCATGAGAAAGCGAATTGTCTCTTCCGCCTCTTGCACTGTCTCAAATACCTCGTCAGGCACAAAGTTGCGGTTGTCTTCATCGAGGGAATTCAAGTGAACAGATTCGGCCATGCCTTCCGTAAATTCCGTGATAACCAGCCTGTCTGTGCTGATCATTAGATCAAACGCCATAACCACCCTCCTAAGCTCGCTTGATTTACTGCTGGGCGTGAATACTACCAGCCTATTGCATTTTTGCATCTATTCCATTTCTACCCATTTTTGCAATTACCTTGTGGTAACATTACATCCGAAATAAAAAACACCAGGATATGAAATCCTGGCATCTTCCCGCTTCTAAATTAACCTTTTACCGCACCATGGGTTAAGCCTGAAACTAAGTATTTCTGCAAAAACATAAACAAAAGCACAATCGGCAAAGCCCCCAATACAGATGCTGCCGCAAATACCCCCCAACGACTAGCATATTGGTCGTGAATAAACATCTGTAAACCGACTGCTAAGGTGTACTTCTCACTAGAGCTAATCAATACGCTAGCCAAAATAAACTCTGAATAGGTCGCAATAAACTGCAGTAAGAAAATTACCGCCAAGATAGGTCGGGCTAAAGGTATGATGATCATATAGAACGCTTGGAAGGGTGAAGCACCATCGATCATAGCCGACTCTTCTAGGGAGTTTGGAATGGTATCAAAATAGCCCTTCATTAACCAGGCGTTTACTCCCATAGCCCCTCCTAAGTAGACCAAAATCAAGCCGGCATGGGTATTGATTCCGAGCGCTGGAACCAAGCGCCCAATGCTGAGTACCAGTAAATAGATGGAAACTGCAGCCAACATTTGCGGGAAAACCTGAATTAACAGCGACGCAAAAAGTCCTGTCCGGCGCCCTTTAAAGCGGAATCTTGAAAAGGCATAAGCCGCAAAGGAAGTGAGCACCACAACTAGGGTAGATGTAATCAGACCGATTACCACCGAGTTCCTAATCCAGAGCGCAATTGGATATTGCTCACTAGTAAAAAGCTCCTTATAATTGGCCAGACTTACGTTACTAGGAATCAATCGTTGACCTACTAAGGTGTTGGCCGGGTTGAATGAGGCAGAAATCACCCACAAAATGGGGAACAAGGCGAACGCAACAAAAAGCATCAGGACTGTATGGCGCCAAAGGGCACGGAAGAAACTGTGTTTTCTATACATTCTTGCTCACATCCTCTAGGGCTCCAGTAAAGCGGAAGTTTAAGAATGTTATAGCCCCGGTGATCAAAAAGATAATTAAGGTAACAGCAGAAGCCAACCCATAATCCACTCCCCGTCCACTTTCGAACGCCAAGCGGTAGGTGTAAGAAATAAGAATATCCGTGTGCCCGGCAGGAGTTTGGGCGCCCACAATAGGCGGTCTACCTCTGGTTAATAGGTAGATCACGGAGAAGTTATTGAAGTTAAAGGAGAACGAAGCAACCAAAAGGGGAGCCACGCTCACCATTAATAGTGGCAAAGTAATATGATAGAACTGCTGCCAAGTTGAAGCTCCATCTACCACAGCAGCTTCATACATCTCATTATTGATACTTTGTAGTGCCCCTAAACAGATAATCATCATATAAGGGAATCCTAACCACAAGTTCAGAATTACCAAGGCCACTTTGGCCCACATGGGATCTTGTAGCCAAGGCACTCCAGAGCCAACCGTGGCCCTTAGAATCTGATTAATTACCCCAAGTTCAGTATTAAACAAGCCCCTCCAGATCAAAGCAGAAATGAAAGCTGGAACCGCATAGGGCAAGATCAAAACTGAGCGGTAAAATTTTCGTAAGCGTAAAAAAGGATCATTGAGTAAGATCGCCAAAAACAAGCCCACCCCAAAAGTGGTGACCACACTTAAGAGGGCCCACTGAATCGTCCAAACAAAGACCTTAACAAATGGACCAGTCACCTGGGGATTAGTCAACAGTCTCCGGAAGTTGCCAAAGCCAATAATTGTCCGAAAACCTGGCGTCAGGCGCGTACCATCAGGAGCCTGGAAATAACCTGAAACCGGCGTGTAAACCACTCCTGTTTGCAAATCTACCAACTCGTCCCGCTCTGGGTCATATTCATATTGCTGACGGTAGATCGTAAAAGAGTTTATGTTCCGCATCCTGAGTTCTCTCCCGTCATCATAGGCAAACGAGAGAGAAGAAAGCTCATTGGTTGCCCGCACCAGCTCTGCTCTAGCGAGTTCCGTAAATTGAGCTAGCCTAGCTAGACGGCTATCCCCTGCCTTTAGAGGCTCAACCTTGCCGTCAATTCCTAAAAACTCCTGTCCCTGGGGATCTGTAAAAACAAGCCACATTTGACCCTCATGGTCACGATAGGCCTTAAAGCTATAGTTTTCCGCACCTGGATCAAGGATGTATCGTTCTTGGAACTGACTAACCACTTGTTCCTTATTGAGAATATTACCTGTTCCATAGTTTGTGAGGGAAATATACACGGTATAAAGAATGGGATAGACCACCAAGAGCACCATGAAGAACGTGGCAGGCAATAAATAGCGATAGGGGTATGCCTTTGGCCACATAAAAATGAAATTAGTTAACAGTGCTCCAAGAAGTAGGAGAACGAATACCCAATAGGCCTGACTACTATATAGGAATAATGCAGCCCAAACGAAAATGACGTTTAGGATGCCCAACAAAACCACCTTGAGGATCTTGCCCACTTTCCATCACTCATTTCTAAAAAGCTCGCTCCCTGTACGGGATTCCCCTTGGAGAAACTCCAAGGGGAATCAGCACAATTACATACTGTCTTTGATGGTCTTAACAATGAGTTCCACTGCATTTTCGATAGCTGCTTTCGGAGTGGATTGCTGGTTAATTACTACCTCTAGAGCGTCGCTCCATGCAGTCCAAACAGAATTCATAGCAGGAATAGCCGGCATGGGAATTGCCTCCGCGGCAGCTTCCATTACACCACGCATATCTGGATCTTCGTTGATTACGTCAGCAGCTGGCAAAAATGCTGTTGGACGAGGATCTCCTTCGAAAATGGCCAACATGGTTTCTTTGGTAGAAACAAACTCGTTGAGGAAGATATTGGCCAACATTTTGTTCTCACTAAAAGCGCTAACCATAAACCCTTGAGCACCCAAGAAAGGTTTTCCGAATTGTCCTTGATAAGAGGGAATCTGAGTAAACCCATAGTTTACACCAGCAGAGCGAACATCGCCAAATGCCCAAGGACCAGTCATCATTGTGGCTGCATCTCCGTTTTGGAAGAGACTCATCATGGTATCATACGGTGTGGCACGGGCAATTACCCCATCATCCATGAGCTTGGCAAAAAGCTCAAAGCCAGCCACGCCACCTTCGTTAGCCAAACCAACATCTAGTGGATCCAATACGCCATCAGCATCCATGCCGAAGACATAACCACCCAGGATGCTAAAGAAAGGGAAGGTATGGTAAGGATCAGGTTGAGGCAGGACTAAGCCATATTTGCCTTGAGCTGTTAGCTCCTTACTAATTTCCATTAACTCTTCAAAACTGTTTATGCCCTCTTCACCTACTAGATCTTTGTTATAGAAAAGACCGATAGACTCAATTGCATAGGGGATTCCGTAGCGTTGTCCGCCCCAAGTAAAGGCGTCCAGGCCGGACTCAAGGAAAAGGGATTCATCTTCAATGTCAATAGGATCAATCAGGCCGTCGGTGACCAGTTGACCCAACCAGTCGTGGGCACCGATAATAATGTCGGGACCTTCACCAGTGGGAGCAACAATGGCTAGATTGTCACGGATATCGCCAAAGGGCAACTCTTGTATTCTGACAGAAATACCGTACTCGACAACAAATCTCTTGGCCACTTCGGTCAATACAGGGGCCCTTTCACCGTCGGACCAAATCAATAATTCGCCAGGAACAGAAGCCAGAACAGGCATGCTAAGCGTCAAGGCTAGAACAAGCACGAAGCAAATCGTGGCTAATCTTTTCAATTCAGGCACCTCCATTTGTTATTCGAGAATTGACAACACCAAGCGAAAAGATCCTATCACCTCCACGATGACAACGTTTGCACTAAAAGGAAAAGAATCCATGGGGACAACGTCCCCGTGCCTTATATTTCTCTAACGATGGGGCGCCTCCTGCTTTTTTTGCTAATTTTTTATAAGGAAAGTAAATATTACTCTGCGCTCCTTTTCTCTTGGCTAACAATCATTACTCCCAGCAAAAAAGGGCGTTGCGGCTACCTTTCTAAGTGGTAGGCAACGCCCATCTTTAATCAGGAACTACATACAAACCCTTACCATACAAAGGGGATCAATCGATACCGCACGTCCCGAACGTATTGCTTGTAACCGGCGAGGTTTTCCTGAAGCATCTTATCTTCAAGGTAAGTCCTAACCACTATGAGGACTGTACTGATCAATGCCACTAAGCAAACAAAGGGTGTTTGGAAAACAAGTGAAATCCCTAAGCAGGACAAAAGCACCGCTGAGTAAGTAGGATGCCGTACCACCCCGTACACTCCTTCCCGAATTACCGTTTGCCCCCTCTCCGTTTGTAGCCTTGCTGTAGATTCCAAAAATGTATTCACCTTTAGTGCCGCTAAGGAAAGTATGGTGGAGCCTACCACCAAGATGATGCCAGTCCAGAACACAGTCATATTTTGTATAGCATTTTTGAATTCTAATCCTGCCGCCAAGTGAATCACAAAAAAGTGCAATAGCCAATACAACCCCAGAAGTAACTTGTCCCACACCGGAGAGTCTGTAACAACCTTTCCCCGTTGCGCCAAAGTCTCAGGGCTCACGTTGTACATGTACACCATGGAAACGGCAGCCGCCAAGAAATTAGTGCCAAAATATAATCCTACAGTCCAATTTAACGCCCAGCCCGAACCGAGCAAGAACAAAACTAATGCTAGAATCCTCTGCACAAAAACGCGCAGTGCATAGTTAATTGCAGCCTTGTGCATGACTAAACACTCCTCCCAAACCAGTTATCAGTATATTCGATCTCCAGACACGGTTACCTGCCCACTATTTCCCATCCTAGGGTCCACTAATTTCCACAGGAAGAAAAGGTGCCCAGCTAGAAGTGGGGTAACTATGAAAAAGTGGATTTTGCTTGTAATTATCGCTGTAACAACGTTAACGGGGTGTCAGGTAAAAAGAACCGGGTACCAGCTTACTATGGAAATTCACGGGGAGGGAACAGTGAAACCAGACCGAACAGGAAGCTTCGTAGCAGGAACCCTGGTTACTATTCAGGCCGAGGCAGCTCCCGGTTGGCAGTTTATTGGTTGGGAGGGCAATGTGGCTGAACCAACGAGCCTGGAGACCACTATAGTAATGGACCAAGACCAAGTGCTGCGAGCTATCTTTATGCCTTGGAATGGTCCGGTCATCCTTCAAGCACCAGGTGGACCAATCACCGGAAGGCCACTAAGGCCACAAGGGGAAGCAGACATTCAATATATCATGCTCCATGCTATCAGTGATGCCGCGCTGAATCCTACTAATCCTTTTCGTATGGAGCGAATCAGGGCTATCTTTGCTGACTATGGGGTAGAGGCACACTATGTGATTGATCGGGAGGGGCAAATCTTTAGATTCGTTGCCGATCACAACATAGCCCGCCATGCAGGAAACGGGTCCTGGAACGGAGATCCAAGATTGACCAACAACATGAATCGCTATTCTATTGGCATTGAACTTCTTGGCATTGGCACCAAAGCGGAGATGGCAGATGTGGTCGGGTTGGTAGCCAATGCCCGTATCAAATCTGAAGATCGAGGCTATACACCAGAACAATACTTATCCCTCAATATTTTGCTGTATCAGCTCAGAAGCAAATATGGAGTTCCCCCAGAAAACATACTCTCGCACCATGCCTACGACCCTAACCGCAAATGGGATCCAGGTCAGCTATTTCAGTGGGAAAAAATAAGCAGCCCCCTGCTCTAATGCAGAGAGCTGCTTTGTTAATTGGGTAAATCTACTTAAGGTAGGCATCTAGCATCCAAACAGTCTTTTCGTAAGCGGACAAGGAACCGATCATCAGGTCCACACTCACTTCGTCACCCACTTCTTGAGCAGTCTCAATTCCTGCCCGTAAGCCAGCAATTAAATGACCATAGTCTGCCATTAGTTGTTGAACTATGACCTTGCCAGAAATCGGCTCACTGGCAGCTTCCTGTAACTTTGCCTTTTTCAGATATGCGGCGAGGGACGCGGATGGACGATGCCCAATCATTAAGATACGCTCAGCAACTTCGTCAATTTCTTCAGCAACCGCATCATATAGTTCTTCTAGCTGTGCATGGAGGGTAAAGAACTCAGGTCCTTCCACATTCCAATGATAGTTGTGGAGCTTTGTATAGAGAACGTGCAAGTCTGCAAGGTGTTGGTCTAGGTGTTCTGCAACCTTCTTCGTTTTTTCGTTTGATAAACCAATTCTGTTCACGATAACGGCCTCCTGTTAGTTATATATTTTTAGGAAACGAGTCCTAAATCTGTCATTTGTCTTAATGATAACCCTTACTAACAATATTGTCAAGGTACAATTCTATCTTCTCACAAAATCCCCAACTTATAACAACCAGCCGAAAATTGTGCTGGGTGGAAAGATTTCAATTCCTGTTGTCGAAAGATCTGTTAGAAAGGACATAATTAGGAGGTGAAATCATGAAAGTCAAAAACGATTTTGCAACGAGTACCATTGATGTGCTCACCGCGATCCGCGAAAGACGTAGTATCCGTAGGTTTACATCGGAACCCGTTAGTGAACTGCACGTTAATACTATTTTGGAAGCTGGTCTTTCTGCTCCAACAGCAAAAAACAAAAGACCCTTCCATTTCCTAGTGGTTAAAGATCAAGAGCGTCTCACAAAGATAGCTAAGGGTAAAACCCATGCTTGGATGGTTGATAAAGCCCCCTGCGCCCTGGTGATCTTAGGAGATAAGGGGGTCGAAGATCGACCCGAGTACCTCTATGCAGATTGCTTCGCGGCAACGCAAAACATTCTGCTAGCGATTCATGGACTTAACCTTGGTGGCGTTTGGTGCGGTGTTGGTGCAGGCTCATCCTGGTATCATCTACTCAAAGAAGAGCTGGAACTACCTGAGCATATTGAACCCATGGCAGTCGTGGCCCTGGGGCATCCTGCAGAAGAAAAGGACCGTCCCCAAATTTGGGAACAGGAAAAGATCCATTGGGAAAAATGGGGTTCCTAAGAACTCCGGCGATAGGAGGGGTAACCATGACTAAAACGGATGTCTTAAACTACTTAGATGAGGTTAAAGAAGTAGTCTCTAAGGTTAGTCTTGAGATCTGGAATCATCCTGAGCTTTCGGAACAGGAGGAAAAAGCAGCTGACCTATACCGAAAAGTACTGGGAGAAAACGGCTTTGAAGTCTCTGGCTTTGGTGACGAGCTTCCCCACGCTTTTCTGGCCGAATTTGGTCATGGTTCTCCTGTAATCGCGGTTCTAGGAGAATACGATGCACTACCCGGTCTGTCCCAAAAAGTGGATACCAAGCAGAATCCTGCGGTACCAAATGGGCCGGGGCATGGTTGTGGTCATAATCTCCTGGGTGCTGCTGCTTTTGGAGCTACACTGGCCATTAAGAAGTACTTAGAAACAACCGGGAAACAAGGAACAGTGCGCTTCTACGGTTGTCCCGAAGAAGAATCCCTAGTTGGAAAAGTGAAGATGATCCGGGCGGGAGCCTTCGCTGATTGTGATTTGGCCCTTAGTTGGCATCCTATGAACGTGAATTGTGCCCTTGAAACTGCCTATCTCGCCAACAACTCCATCAAATTTAAGTTTCGGGGAATCTCTGCACACGCAGCCCAATCCCCAGAGTCTGGACGTTCCGCTTTAGATGCGGTGGAACTGATGAATGTTGGTGCCAACTATTTAAGGGAGCATGTGATTCAGGAAGCGAGAATTCATTACACCATTACTTATGCTGGAGGTTCACCGAATATCGTTCCTAAGGAAGCTGAATCCTGGTACTATGTACGGGCACCACACCGAGAGGATGTGGAGAGCATTACTAAGAGATTGCTCAAAATAGCGGAAGGGGCCGCCCTGATGACTGAAACCACGGTGGAATACCAGGTGTTAGGCGGTTGCTATGAGCTTCTACCCAACCAAGTACTCTTTGATTTAACTTATAAGAACCTGACTGAAATTGAACCTCCAACCTATACGGAGAACGAATTGGCTTTTGCTCAAGCTCTGCAAGACTCACTCGACCCTGACCTAGTTCATGGGGAGATTAAAAAGTTTGTGTCAGCTACAGATGGCGAAGGTGGATCGGTCTTTTCAGGTGTATTGGACAGAGAAAAAGCCAACTCTGTTATTATGGCCGGTTCCTCTGATAGTGGCGATGTCTCTTGGATAATGCCCATGAACCTATTTCTTACTGCCACTTGGCCGCTGGGGGCACCTGCCCATTCCTGGCAAGCGACCGCTGCCTCTGGTTCAACTCTGGGTCTCAAGGGAATGCACTATGCCGCCCAAGTCCTGGCTGGAATCATGTATGACCTAATCAATGATCATAGCTTAGTGGAGGCGGCTAAGGCGGAGTTTAATCGCAGAACCACAGCAAAACAGTATGTAAGTCCTCTTCCATGATGGAAAAAGGCACCCCGTAAATTCTGGGGTGCCTTACTTTTATCCCTTTGTCGCTGAAGTTAAACCTTCTTTGCTGACGAAGTACTTAGACAAGGTCAAGAACAGCATAATCATGGGAATGCTGGCCATGACGGCTACAGCCATCATGATACCTTCGTCACTGTGGGTTTCAGCCATATACCTCGTAATATACAAGGGAATCGTCTTCATTTCATCAGACTGAATCACTAACAGAGGCCAAAGTAAGCTATCCCACTGGGAACGAAACGCCAGGATGGCCAAAGTAGCAACTGCCGGCCCCGAACTGGGAAGAACAATCCGAGTAAAAATTCTCGGTTCGCTGGCCCCATCGATCCGGGCTGCGTCAAGGATCTCATCAGGGAACGTAATCAGGTTCTGACGCATCAAAAAGACCCCGAAGGCATTAGCTAAAAAGGGCAAAATCAAGCCAGCATACGAGTCCTGCAATCCCATCCGCATGGCGACCATGTAGAGAGGAATCATGATAGCTTCAAAGGGGATCATCATGGTGGCCATGATCAACATAAACACCAGGTTTCTACCTTTGAACTTAAACTTCGCCAAACCATACCCGGTCATTGACGACAAAATTACGGTGAAAAATGCAACCGTACTGGCGACGATTAGCGAGTTGAGGGCATTCCGAATGAAAATGTAGTCACCCTCAGGTCCCCTAAGACCGTTAAGGAAGTTAGGCCAATAGATGCCGTCCGGAATCCACGGATAAGGCAAACGCATAATCTCCCTTGCGGGCATTGCTGAAGCTGTAAACATGAATATTAGGGGAATCAAAACCATTAGACAAGCTATGGACAGAAACAGCCAGATCAGAGCTGTAGAAAACTTCTCCAAGTACCACGATCGTGTTTTATTTACATGCATGTCAACCCTCCTATCCTAGTTCCGACGACCTACATAAAGGTGACTTCCTCGGTACGGGAAATCCTGAGCTGCAGCCATGTAAAAGTGAACATGACAATAAACAGTAAAATACTCATTGCGGTAGCTCTCCCAATCCGATAGTCTTTAATCGCCGTATTATAAATGCTCAAGGTAATCACGTTGAGCGGACGCGTCGGGGCGCCTGCTGTAGTAAACAAGTATTGGGTACTGAAAGTCTTTAAGCACTGAATCATGGTCATTACCGAAACTAGCAGTGTCGTAGGCTTCAGCAACGGAAATGTGACTCTCCAAAAGAGCTGCCAACGGTTGGCACCATCAATTAAGGCCGCCTCATTGAGCGTGTGCGGAATAGCACCAATGCCCGAAACAAATAGGACGGTAAAATAGCCAATGTATTTCCAAAAATAGACAACGATGGTGGACAATCTAAGCATGCCCGTTGTGGACAGCCAATTGTAGTTTACTCCGTACGTTCCCATCAATGCGTTCATGCCTTGGTTAGCCAGTCCTCTTGGGTCGAAGATCAGTAACCAGATCAGTGCCGCTACCACTGAAGAAAGCACCGCTGGAGCATAAAATGCCATTTGGAAAAAACGGCGGAATTTCTTAATAGACATAATAAAGACTGCCAAGATCAAGCTGAAAACCACTAGTGGTGCAAAAGTCCCTAAAGTAAAAATTAACGTGTTTTGAACTGATAACCAGAATTCTCTAGAGCGGAATAAATAAAGATAGTTATCCCACCCAACAAAACGTGGTGGTCTTAAAGATAACAGATTCCGGTTATAAAAGCTTTCATAGAAAGCATTGATAATTGGATAGAAACTAAAGGCAGAAAAAAAGAATAGGGAAGGAATGACAAACACCCATCCCCAGATTGCCTTTTTCCTCTCCATACTAAATCCCCGTTTGCGACTCATATTCTCCCTCCATACCAAACCAAAGTGCAGGAGCCCGGGTTCGGCCCGGGCTCCATTTACGGGCAGCAGAGCGTATTAATACTCGTCGTCCAAGACCTCTTGGATACGTTCACGCAAAATATCCAGTGCTTCTCTGGAATCCATGTTTTGAAGCATTACGCCTTCTACAGCTTCCTTAATAAAGCGTTCAAACTGGTAACCATTTTCGTGCATGAAAACGATGTGACCTCTTTCCATATCGCTCATGAACACGTCCATATATGGCAATTCCATAAATCTTGGATCTGCGAGCAAGTCGTTCCTTGGCTGGATAATGTTAACAGTTTCGAGGTATTCCCATGGATGGTCGAGCATATAAGCGATAAACTTCCAGGCCCAATATTGTTTCTCTGCAGAAGCCTGAGCATTAACCATCATGTAGTGACCATAGTAGGAACAAGCCACGTCGTTAACTGCATTTTCGAAAACTGGGAACGGAACAACCATCCATTCTCCACTATCATAGAACTCAGGATTGTCGACCCGGATTCTACCTTGTTGATAGAAACCGGTTAAGGCCATGGCGATGTCGTTGTTATCAAAGTTAAAGATTTTACGGGCAGAAGTGTAGGTTGGGCTTCCGAGATTACGTCCATGTGGACCGAAAGTCTTAAACCACTCTAACACTTGGATCCAAGCATCATCGTTAACAATGGCTGTTCTGCCATCATCGCTGAGGAGCTGTCCACCCAACTGCTCTACCATGGGTAACATGGCTACTAAGTAGTAAGGATAACGGAAGTCAAAGCCACGACGCACGATAATGTCGCCTTCGCGAATGACCAGTTTATCGGAAATCTCGATCATTTCTTCCCAAGTCTTGGGATAATCTACTTCAGGATCAAGGCCAACTTCACGGAAAATCTTCTTGTTAATGAAGATAGACCAGTTTGTGAGCTCGAGAGGCAATCCGTAGATTTCGCCATCCATAGTCACAGGGTCAAAGGTACCTTCTAAGTAGTCGGCAACCAGTGCTTCAGCATTGGCATAACCAATAGCTTCAAAGTTTACTGGTGCTACACGGTGATGCTTCATATAACCGTACTCTTGCTCGATAGGTAAGTTGAAAATGTCTGGAGCATTATTTGCAGAGAAAGCGGTTAATACCAAGTCACCCATTTTAGCTGCTTCGTTAACAACGCGCTTAATGGTGACATTTGGATACATCTTTTGGAACTCTTCGATGTAACGGTTCTCGATTACAGTCCGGTTATCGTCAGTATGGGTCCAATAGGTCAATTCAATGTTTTGAGCGCTTACTATGCTAGATGCAAGAACTAGAGTCAACACAATTACTAATAAAATAGAGCTTTTTCTCAACATAATTCCCCTTTCTCGATATCTCCACTGCAAAACTAGAATCAACATTTTTTTCTTCCCGCATCACCCCTTTATTACCTTTAAATATCCAGGCAAACAAACGCCGGAAAACTTGAACAAACGTTAAGCCAAATCGTTATTTCTCCAAAACTATTTGGATTCCTTCCGTAGAAAAAGAGTCCCGCCTCCCAGATCGTGGTAGTGTTCTGGAAAAGACGGGACTCGTTTCATTATCCTAACCTTTTCGTTCTTCAAAGGTTTTGCAACAGGTAGCCTCGCAAGAGTTTACCGCGGTTTCACCATACTGTTGAACTATACTTTGCGTATCTTCAAAGTCATAACGTTCGGGTAACTTTGCGCCAAGCTCATCACTGGTGATCAGAATGCTCTCGGCTGCACAATAATTGTTGTCCCACCAAGTGCAGTTATTCACCGTGCAATGGACTTCCATAACCATCCTCCTCACCGTTTAATTCCCTGTTATAGTTCCAACTTTCAAGGCGATCTATGCACAGACGTTCTCACTATGTTGCCCCTTGTTTAAATATATTTTATAATAAGGTGATAAAAGTTAATAAATGCGTACCATACCAACGGAAAGGGATGGTCAAAATGGAAGAACATGTCCTCAGGGAAGTGGATCGGATCTTCTATCAAGCCTATAGGGAAGGACGCACTGCCCTGTATGAGTTTGAGATTTATGAAATACTAAGTCAACTCGGGATCGAAACCCCAAACTACGTAGTGGTAACCGCAACTGAAGAGCTTCATGAGGATACGTTAAAAGGGCTCGGTCAAGACATTGTCATTAAAATCGTGTCTTCCCAGATTGCCCATAAGCAGAAAATAGGCGGTGTTAAAATCGTTCGAGGGTGGGAGCTTTCCGAGCTTAAAAAGCTACTTCCCGAGATGAAAAGGGAAGTCCTTTCCCACTTTGATCAGAGAGATCAACCTAAAATCGAGGGCTTTTTACTGGCAGAGTTCATCGGCTACACCCCATCTCTCGGAAATGAAACTATGATTGGCTACCGAGAAGATGCGGAGTTTGGCCCAGTGGTGTTGGTGACCAAGGGGGGCGATGATGCAGAATTCTTTGCTCAGCACTATGATGCGGCCAATCTTATTTTACCTCCCCTTACAGCAGAACAGGCTTGGACCTTCGTGAATCAGTTAAAAATCGCTCGAAAATTCAGGGATCAGAAAAAAGCAGGCAACATTAACCTCCTGGCAGATGCTCTGGCGAAAGTGGCCAACCTAGCCTGTTCTTATTCCAGCGCATCGGCCAGTGATCCCAAGTACCTTTTGCGATCTTTGGATATTAATCCATTGGTGATTACGGAAGAAGGGCGTTTAGTAGCCATTGACGGTTTTGCTGAGTTTTCCCCAAGCGAAGTCAGTAGGGACGTACCTCCCACTCTCAAGACCAACGACTTAGAGATGTTCTTTAGACCCCAAAATGTGGCTGTAATCGGAGTTTCTACCGATTTATCCAGGCCAAACATGGCCAGAGAAATCGCTATTCTTCTTCATAGCATTGGACAGACAGATTTATACTTAGTGAATCAGAGGGGAGGCAGCCTGGAGCTCAATGGGCAGAGCTATCAGCTTTATCAAAGTTTCCAGGAGATCCCCGAAACTGTTGATCTAGTGGTCTATGTTGCTCCCATCGCCAGCACTGCACAATTTGTGGAAGAATTGAGGAGTAGGGCTAGGGCCGTGATTGTGATCTCGGGTCTGCCAGCTAAGCTCTCCTACTCTCAGTTCGTGGAGGAAATGGATAAGGTAAAACCGCAAGAATTGCGGGTTTTAGGTCCCAATTGCATGGGAGTGTATTTTGCTCCAGACCAGGCTGGCAAAGGCGTAAATACGCTCTTTATTGAAGCGAAAAGACTAGAACTAAAACCTTCAGAGCGAAGTAACACGGCACTATTAACGCAAAGCGGTGCCCTGTCGCTAACTGCTGCCGACAAAATGAAAAACAGTCGAATCTTCAAAACTATAGTCAGTTTCGGCAATAAGTATGATGTACAAATTACCGATCTTTTGGCTTATTTTGCCCAAGATCCAGAGATTGAGCTGATCACACTCTATATCGAAGGGTTATCCCCCGGTGAAGGGCGTCTCTTTTGGAAGTTGGCTCAAGAGAGTACTAAACCCATTATTGCCTATAAATCGGGGAAAACGGAGGCAGGTGCAAAGGCTGCCGCGTCCCATACCGCGGCTATGAGCGGAGACTATGCAGTCTTTAGGGCCGCTTGTAAGCAAGCAGGTGTGATCCTAGCAGATCAACTGGAAGACTATTATGACTATATGAAAGTGTTTTCGCTCTTGTCTAAAGAAAGACCGCAAGGAAATCGAGTTGCAGCTGTATTCAACGCGGGTTTTGAGTCCACCATTGCCGCCGACGAACTGGTCCATCTTCGACCGGCGACTCTAGAGAAGGATACCATCAAAAAACTGGAGGAAATCGACGTACACGGACTGGTGGATTTGTCTACTGCACTTTTGGATGTGACTCCCATGGCCAATGATCAAATTTTCGTCGACTATGTCGAAACGCTACTCCAAGACGACAATGTTGATTGTGTTGTGGTGGGTATTGTACCCCACTCTAATGCCCTCAAAAGCACACCAGATCTTTGCCACGATCCGGATAGCATGGCCAGCCTTTTAATTGAGTTAAATCGTAAGTACAATAAGCCTATGGTGGTTTCGGTAAATGGTGGTCGTACCTACGATGATTTTGTAGCGGTGATGGAAAAAGGCGGACTCGCTGTCTTTTCCACTATCCGAGCAGCTGTCAGTGCACTAGATACCTTTGTCGGTTATCACTTGAATCTGAAATAAGGAAACAGGAGCCACCGCTTGGGGCTCCTGTTTTGCTACTTGATGAGTTTAGACATTACTTTGAACTCGGGAGTGCCCGATGTTTTCAAGAGGTCAAACACTGCTGTTTCGGTATTTGTTATTACTGCCCCAATGGATTTCATTAAATCTAATCCATTGAGGTAGTTTTCCTTAGTTCTAGAGGCTACCGCATCTTTTACTAAGAAGACTTCATAGTCATCAGCAAGCAAGTCCCTGACCGTCTGAAACACGCAAACATGCGTTTCCATACCTGTAACTAGAATCTTTTTCCTATTGATCTTTTGCAGAACACCCTTTACTTCATCCGTATAAGCTGTGAAGCTGTTCTTGGAAAAAATGTTCTCTTCGTCCATTAACTCCAGTAATTCTGGAACCGTTCTTCCTAACCCCTTCGGATATTGCTCAGTGGCTAGAACAGGGAAGTTCATTTCCTTGGCTGCGGTGATCAGAATCTGATTGTTCTTAATTACTTGGTTTCTGTATTTCATAACGGGTACTAGTTTTTCCTGAATGTCGATTTCCAACAACACCGTGTCTTCTCGGTTTAAAGTAAATCTGCCCAAGTTATCTTTCCTTTCATTTATACTCTCTGTGTTGATCGGTTCGGCCCAGCACTTCTTTCAGCGCCTCGATAAACACCCGATTCTCTTCCATAGTGCCTATACTCACCCTCAACCAAGTCTTGTAGTTTAAGCCACTAACTGGTCTTATGATTACTCCTTTTTTCAACAGCTCTTGAAAAATTCCGCTAGCATCCCGACCTGAGTTAAACATAATGTGGTTGGCCTGAGTTTTCCCGTAATCCAAGCCCATTGTGTCGAACGCTTGATAAAGATACTCTTTACCCACGTTATTGTTCTCCACTATCTTCTCCAGAAACGCGGTATCATCAAGGGCCGCTAAAGCAGCAGCTTGAGTGATTGAGGTCACATTGAAAGGATTCCTGATTTTATTGATCAGGGCAAGTAGTGCGGGATCACCAATGGTAAAACCAATTCTAAAACCGGCCAGTCCATAAGCTTTTGAGAGCGTTTTCATCACTAAAAGATTCTTATATCTCTTCAAAAAAGCAAGACTGTCTTTGGGATAATTGGAAGCAGTGGCGTATTCGTAATAAGCCTCATCATAAACCACCACAGTCTCTGGTGAAATGGTTTCCAAAAGTTCTGCCAGTTCTTGACTGGAAAAATAAGAACCGGTCGGATTATTAGGATTGCAGAGCCAAACTAATCTAGTTTTTGGCGAAATGACCCGTTTGAATCCTTCCAGGTTATAGGCTAAGTCTTTCATAGGTACAATCTTCAAGTTAGCCCCCATCATCTGGGATGTGGAAAAATACCTCGGGAAGGTAACCTCTGCCATGACCACTTCACTGCCTGGGTCTATAAAGGTCTTGGCAATCAAGTCTACCATTTCATCGGAACCACAGGTGGGGAGTACCATGTCAGGGCGAATACTGTATTTCTGAGCGATTTTTTCTTTCAGCAAAGTGGCATTACCATCGGGATAGCGATTCACTTCTTTTAACGCTTGCGACACTGCCTCATGGACGCGCTGTGAAAAACCAAAGGGGTTCTCATTGGATGCCAGCTTGATCACCCGCTCTAAACCAAGCTCCCGTTTAAGTTCATCAATGGGTTTACCCGGTTGGTATGGGGAAATAGCGTCCAGCTCTCTTCTGTACTTCACCCTCACAAGTGATTCCTCCTCAGATCTTTTATCCAATTGTTACAAAAAGATTGGGAGTTCCTTCTTCCTGGGTTAGCTGATTTCCTGCAATGGGAATTCCGGCAAATAATCGAAATAAAAAAAGACGCAGATAACTGCGTCTAAATGCAACGGAAGTGGCCCTAGAATGCTTTTTAGGAATATTACTGTAGTGTTTGGGGAATCTGATTCTGTGCAAGGTATGAAAAAAATAATGAACTTAGGTATAAACATTGCAGAATCCATACCTAGGGCCTAATCTCCAGTTGCAAACTGAATATCTAAAGGATTTGAGCGAGAAACTTCTTCGTCCTCTCATGTTCTGGTGAGGTGAAGAATTTCTCTGGAGGAGCCTTTTCCACAATGTTTCCTTCATCAAAGAAAATCACCGTGTCAGCCACCTCGCGGGCAAAGGCCATTTCGTGGGTGACAACCACCATGGTCATACCCTCACGGGCCAGTTTTTTCATGACGTCTAGAACTTCAGCGATCATTTCTGGATCAAGAGCAGAGGTTGGTTCGTCAAAAAGCATGAGATCAGGCTGCATAGCTAAAGCTCTGGCAATAGCCACTCTCTGTTTTTGGCCGCCGGATGTGGCAGCTGGATATTTATGCGCTTGATCCCGAATTCCCACTTGTTCCAGTAGATCTAAAGCGAGTGCTTCTGCCTCTGCCTTTGGCATCTTCTTCACTTTCCGCGGTGCCAAAGTGATGTTATCTAGGACGGTCATATGGGGAAAGAGATTGAAATCCTGAAAGACCATGCCGATCTTCTTACTAATCTCTGTGGACTTAGTATTTGGATCGTGAATAGCCAGTCCCCCTACGGTGATGGACCCATGATCGATCTTTTCTAATCCGTTCATACAGCGGATAAATGTACTTTTACCCGATCCGCTGGGTCCGCAGATTACAACCACTTCTTTTTCTTGGATTTGTAGGTTAACTCCTTTGAGAATCTGCAGATCCCCATAAGACTTATGGACATTTTGGGCCTCAACGATAATAGGTTGAGCCTCCGTTTGTTTGGTCATCTAATGACTCCTTTAAATGAGATCGGATTTATAACTCAGTATGTGCTTTCATCCTTCAATTCAACACTTTGCATAAACATTCCTTCAAGTTGGATTAAAAGTTTTTGTTGAACATTTGTTAATGGTCGATCGCGGCCGGAAAATCCGGAATTCCCATCAATTCGGCAATCCGAACCGGAATGTCTGTAATCTGCAAAGTACCACTAAAACGTTCTGCTCCCGGTCCAAAGGCATAAATCGGCACCATAGCCGCTGTGTGCCCCGTTGCGATCCAACCATAGTTCACGATTTCTCCTGAGGGAAGGCCACTGGTGATCCCCAAACCACCTGTTTCGTGATCTGCGGTGACCACAACTAGAGTTCCTGGGTTGGCTTGGGCAAAGTCTAAAGCTAACCCAACTGCTTCGTCAAAGATCAAGAGATCGCCAATCATCTCTTTTATACTATTAGTGTGACCGGCCCGATCAATTCGAGAGCCTTCCACCATGAGGAAAAAGCCTTCAGGGTTCTGGCTGACTACTTCTAAAGCCCGCCCTGTCATCTCCACAATCGATGGTTCGGTGGGAAAGCGTGTCAACTCAAAGCTCATATCCCCGCCAATGAAGAGCCCGATCAGTTTAGTATCGGGAGTAATCTCCAGGTTCATAAGTGCCTCCCGATCTGAAACGAAAGTATAGCCATCTTCCATAGCCTGCAGAATTAAGGAGCCTGAGCGCGGTTGTTTGGTAAAGGGATTGATCCCAAAGGCATCTGCACCGCCCCCTAGTAAGACGTCCGTTTGGGTTGCCAGAATTCCTTTGGCAATATCTCGCTCGAAAGATCTAGAATCGGCATTGACCAAAAAGGCAGCAGGTGTGGCATCTGTGATTTTTACTGTGGCGACAATACCAGTACTAAGACCCTGCTCTTTAGCCTTCAGCATGATGCTTTGTACCGGTGTCCCATCTGGTAAGGTGGCGATGCGGCCGGTGTCTGTCCGAAACCCAGCGGCTAATGCGGTAGCTGCCGCCGCAGAGTCTGTCACTAAGTTGTTCTCGGCAAAGTTGATGGAAAAACCAGTGTAGGGCATAGTATCTAAGTTAAGCGTAGAATACGCTCCATCTTCTAGACTTATTCTAGCTGCGGTAATATGATTGATGCCCATTCCATCGCCGATCATGAGGATCACGTTTTTGACAGGTACCTCGGCCCCAACCACGGCGGCTGCAAGCATTACTATACTGAAGATTAGAGACAGCTTGCCAAGGCGCCTGTAAATAGTCTGCATGTAAATTCACTCCCTCTCTGAGTTTCCTGATATAGGTAAGTTTTGACGTGCTGGTATGAAAACCTGCTCCTAACTTTGTCGTTCATTCCGGGATCATGGGCAGGATCTCCGACAATATTACCGAAAATAACAGCAAACTAGACTGTAGAAGGTGAGTAGGGTGACTTGGCCGACCGAAAACACGCCGGTGATTTCAAGTAAACTAGAGTGCCCAAATCATGACCAAATGGTTGAGCGACGCAAACTGCTAGCCAAAACTGTGTCCGCTAATTACCGCGCGCTTTTGGTTTTGGCTCCACCTGGTTACGGTAAGACCGTCTTCTTAAGTCAACTAGCGCATAACTCTACAAAGCCCGTAATCTGGTACACCCTTGATCCACACGACGACCACCTACCAACCTTCAATATGCACCTCGCGGCTGCCATCCAAAAACATATTCCACTAGATCAGCAAGAACTGATACTTACAACCACAGATCCAAACCTGCAAGATTCTTTGCGACACTTAACCAGTATGTTTGTTCGCGCCTTAGAAGCGCTAGCGGAACACGGTGCTCTCATCATCCTGGACAATTGGCAGAGCATATCCAACCCACGTATCTACTCTCTTATCTCGGAATTGATCAGCTTACTACCTCCCAACATTCAGATGGTGATCGGTGGAAGAAACTCGCTGGAACTCCCTTCTACGCTGGGGCTACATCGTCTGTATGCCTCGGGCGAGTTGCTACTGATTACTAGACATGATTTGGAAATCACCGAAGAAGAGCTAGGAGACTTCTTTCAGGCGAGAGACCCGAACTTAGGGCCAGACATGCAAAGAAAATTGCTGAGGTATTGCATGGGTTGGCCCATTGCCCTTAGTTTCTTGACCACAGAGGATGTTCCACCTGCCTTGGCCAATTATCTGGAGTACGAACTGCTACAGCAAGAGTCGCCTTTAATCAGGGATTTTTTGACTAAGATTGCGGTTCTTTCCCGTTTTTCAGCTTCTGATTGCCAAAAACTATTGGGTGGTGATAATTGGGAAGCCCTCCTTGCTCAGCTAGAAAATGGGCAGCTTTATTTGAGTGTAGCAGATGATAAATATCAGCTCATTCCCGTGATTAGGTGTTACCTACTTACAACACTAACCGAGAACAGGACGGAACTATTCCAAAAAGCGGGAACTATGGCCCTCGCCCAAGGAGAGTTTGAAGAAGCGCTCACCTGTTATTTAGAAGCCGGGGACAAAGAGCGTGCTTTAGCCGTCATCATGGAAGCGGGCGCGGATGTGCTGCTCAGCGGAAAATGGCGTGATATTGGTGAACGATTAGAGAAAACTTTTACCTCCGCCGAGATGAGAAGCAACCCCCATCTCTCACTGCTCTTGGCCATAGCAGAGATAGGACGGGGCCGGCTTGGACACGCGCAAAAGGCAGTCAGCCGGGCCGAAGCGATCTTTGTGGATCGTCAGGATGACGTTGGTCTGGCACAATGTCACTTAATTATGGCTAGAATTGTGCGGGGATGGGGTGCGGTAGATAAGAGCTTCGACTTACTATCGCATACAGAGGAAAGGCTAGCACCAACCCGCTTCAAACTGCTGCTCCACATTGAGAAATCGGTGGCCCTTTATACAGCTGGGGAACTCAAGGAAGCGAAGAAGACGTTAGAGCAACTACTTGAAGAATACGAGGGGTGTCAAGATAACTGGGCATTGACCATTATCCTGGAAACTCTCGGAGATGTCTGTTATTTAGCAGGGGAGTGCTCAAGGGCACTTACTCTCTTTCAACGTGCACTTGCCCTATGCCCTGATGGTCTGATGCCCGGTTATAATTGCCAAGATACCATGTCGGCCATCTTTGATGACTGGGGTGAAACAGAACAGGCGCTAGTTATTGCGCAACGTGCTCTCCAGATCAAAGAAAAGATCGGGCTGACCGAAAGTCTGCCTTCCTCATACATTCAAATGGCTTCTGTTTATACTAACTTGGGACGCTTTGCCGATGCTGAACTGTTCTATCAGAAAGGCATAGATTATGTTCGGAAACATGATAGTGATCGTTCTTATCTGGCTCTCAACCTAGTCTTTCTAGCCCGTGCCCTTAGCTTGCAGGGAAAATGGATCAAGGCCCGAACCTATGCGGAGCAAGCCCTAGAGGTGGCCCAAACCCAACCGAGACTTATTAGAACCTCTGTACCAGCAGTAGCAGGCCTCATTTTAGCTAATACAGGCGACTGGGAAAAGGGAATCAGTCTCCTCAAACAGGCTGAGCAGGAAGCCGCCAAAATGGGATTTGCCAAAGCACAAGCCTACGCGTGCCAAGCACTAGCCGCTCTCTATTTCAAACTCGGTAATAGGTCAGAGGCTACCCATTATACCGAAAAGGCTCTGAAAAGGTCGGCGAGAATCAATGATCTGCAGAATTTTGTCACCTGTTATAAATGGTACCATCCAATTCTCCTAAGGGGGCTCGAACTAGGATGGGAAGTAAACTTTATTCAGCGCGTCTTTCTTAAGGTTGGGGCAGAGTGTCTCCGAGAACTAATTCCTTTCACTGAGCGAGCCAGTTCGGAGACTAAACAGCGTGTTATCCCACTCTTGCGGGAAATGGGAGGAACCGAAGCAGCCGCGACGCTGCAAAGACTACAGGAAGATCCAGACGCTTTGATTATTACTCTGGCCACAGAGGCAGCAGAGCTAAGTGGAATCACGGAACCCCAGCTCAACCTGAATCTTTTTGGGCCTGTGCGCATTTTTGCTGGTCAAAGGGAGATTACGGCTGTGAACTGGCGTAGCCAGCGGGCTAAGGATCTGCTGATCTATTTAGTCCATTGTGAACAGCCAGTGAGCAAAGAACAGATTATTGAGGCGCTGTGGGGAGAAGAGTACACTGATTTGAAGAGTGCATCTACCAATTTCCATACCACACTCTATCGGCTACGCCAAGTACTCCACCAATACGGATTGGGAGAGCTGATAATACACGGAACCGACACCTACATGCTACAAGGGTCAATTCAAACAGATCTAGACCACTTCGAAGCCCTGTTCAAAATGGCACTTAACCAGAGTATTGATTCTAACGAACAGCTATACTTCCTAGAACAGGCGCTGCAACATTATCATGGTCCGTATCTAGAGCTTTTAGACTATGATTGGGTCATTCCCAAAAGGGAAGCCTTACGTCTGCGTCACTGCGAAGCTAGGGTACGCTTAATAAAATGCTACCTCGCCACGGGACAATATGAACGTGCCATTGCAGATTTAACGCTGCTACTGCAGGAAGATGAGCTCAATGAAGCTTATCACGGTCTTTTGATTAGAGCTTTGGCCAAATCTGGTCAGCGCGCCTCTGCCCTGCAGCAATATGATTTGCTTGTCAAAATACTCCAGGACGAACTTGGCATCAAGCCTTCTTCGGAAATAGTCGAACTTTACGGCGACCTAAAATCAGGCAAACTGAATTAGAAGAGTTCTTAATACTAAAGAGACCCATCACCAATTCTGATGGGTCTCTCGTACTCTTCTAGATACCGCCTGCATAAAGAACGTTAGGACCAGTTATGGACTCGTCTAAATGGAAAATCCCAAGCCAGTCACCAACACGAGGTTCAATGTCTTCTCCGTCAGAATCGCCCCCGTGCTCGTCATCGTGGTAGGAAGTGAAAATTGCGTTCTCAAAGTTATTAAACTTTGACTCACCCCACAGCTTAATAATTACTCCCGGCATTGCTTTGACAATGGTACCATGGCCAAGTTCTATGGTGCCACCCATAAACTCCGTAGAACCAGTTAGCACATAAGGTACCTGGGTGTTCATCCAGAACACCCTTGATTCGGACGACACAGAATAGTTCCAGTATCCAAGAAAAATGGCATTGAAGTCATTATTCTCAAATTCAAGTGTGTCAGTTGTGCTTACATCCACCCCAACATTGAGGGGCCAGACATTATTAGTAAAAACGGAGTCAACAACATAGCCTTCAGGCAAGAACATTTCGAGCCCCACGAGGTTGTACGAAAACTCACTGTTCGTAATTTCCACTTTATCAGAGTCGTAGTCCACACAGACTGCCCCCCGCTCCATATACTCATCATCCTGGGCACCGCCGTAGAGAATGAGACAGTTGTCAAGGATAGCTTCGGCATTCTCATGGACGAAAATGGATGCCCAATCGCCTCTCTCAGGATGTGTGGCGCTCTGGTCCTGATTAGTGTCTCCTCCATGGTCATCATCACGCAAGGAGGTGAACACTATGGGCTGGTCCCCTTGCCCCAACGCCTCCAGGCGCGCATCTGAAGCAATATTCAAACCTTTGCCCTGGCCAAATTTGATAATGGTACCAGGTTGAATCATAAGCTCACTCTCGAGCCATATATCATCCGTGTCGATCACATAGACATTGTCTGCCGTCCAAACAGTGAACTCCTTGATGTTCTCCGTTACCCTAATAATGTTTTCGACCGGGGTGACGTCACCAACTTCTATTTCCCAGGTATGGGAAACTACGCCGCCTTTTCCATCAGTAATCTCCACCTTTACACGGGCTCTACCTGGTAGTTCTGGTGCCTTCCACTTTGCTGTTCTGCTGTTTCCGGAAGCCAAAAATGTACCCCCACCTGTCTGACTCCAACTATAGCTGAGAGTGTTACCATCGGGATGACTTGCAGAAACCGTGAACTCAATCTCGCCATTTTCCTCCACTTTCACCTTTTGACCTGTAGGTGGTGTTAGGGCATCAATCCGCGGTGGTTTACCTGTCGAGACTCGACCTCCCCCACCAATACATCCTTGCGTAAGCAAGATCAGACACAAGAGGACAACCAACAGTAGATTTCGTTTCAAAACTGGACACCTCCGCAATAGTAGCTTATCGGTGCTAGTTTAACATGGATCCTCTGACCAAAAACTGACCACTTCCACACCAATTCTACTGTTGCCAATACCCCCATAAATATAAGAAATGAGTCCGGGAAGATGCCGAACCCATTTCGTAAAGTTGTCATATTCAGACTATCAGCTTATTTCTTTATTTCCCAATAGCAACGCTTTGGAGAGACAATCTTCTCTTCCTTCTTGAGCTTGTTCATGGCCTTTTCTACTTCTTTTTTGTCTAGACCGGTGGCTTCCACGATGTCACCAGTTCTTGCTGGCGCTTCAGCCTTCTCAAAGAACTCCAATACAGCTTGATAATTATCCATTTACCGTGCTCCCTTCTGGTGATATCAATAATCATTTTAACCTAAACAGGCACATTCGTCCAGACTAATAATAACTCCTCTCAACATGACAGGGAAAAGGTCACCGCGAATTCTATCCCTTCAAACCTGATAGTTGTACACCTTGAGTAATGTGCGAGTGTTTGAATCTATTTCCGACAACTTGTTGACCACACTGGTCAAATATGTTAGAGTTTAATTGACCACCTCGGTCAAACAAGGGGGCGTTTCTTATTACCGAAGCATTCCAAAAACTAGATGAGCCTAAACAAAGGCGGATCTTAGATGCGGTTCTAAGGGAGTTTTCCAAGCATGGTTATGTTAATGCTTCCACCAATCGCATGGTACAAGAAGCAGGTATTAGCAAAGGCATGCTGTTCTATTATTTTAAGAATAAGGAAGAGCTGTTTCGCTATGCTTTAGAATACAGCGTTGACTATCTGGCCAAGGAGTACGTCCAAAAACTTGATTATTCCGAGCCTGATCTTATTACTCGCTTCAAGATAATCACTGAGACAATGCTCATGTACGGTAAAGAAGCAAGCAACCGAAAACAAGAGATAGATCGCCAGAACCACACTATTCCGAATCAAAGGAGCCAAAGACCCAAAGATAAGCAGTATTGAAATGTGCATAGACTGTTATATATAAGAGGAAGAAAAAATTCTTTCCGGTACTTTCTTTCCTAAAGCTGATGTGGTATAATAGCTTCATTCCAGAAAAGGAGTAAAAAATATGCGGCAAGGTATTCTTAAATAAAACTATAATCAAATAGTGG
>JAAZLQ010000080.1 GCA_012799255.1 Bacillota bacterium | reverse complement strand
TTTCTTGAACACTATGTAAAACCCTGTTCTGAGTCTAAAAGACCGGGAGATTATCCCGGTCCTCTTGTTCAAGCTGTATGTTGCTGCCTAAGTTTGCTCACTCGCTCCCAAATTGCTGGATCCAAAGGACGATCAAACGCCCTGAAACCTGCTAAAGTAAAACCTTGCTTTGCTGCAAGCTCGCGCATCATTTCCAGTTGACCTAGGTTCAGATCCGCGCCTAAACTTGTATGCTCATAACGCTTTTCCAGTGCTAACATGATAGTCTCTGACATACAAGCAAAAGCGGTACCCTTTTCAAAGCCAAAGTTCCATCCCAAATCTGGTGAACCAGGTACGGCAATCACTCCACCATCAATCACTAGCACATCCATGCGCTCTTCCAAGACTGCCTCACTAACATTACTTGGCCTCGACATATCACAGATCACAGCCCCGTGTTTAACTACATCTGGAGTAATTAGTGTGTCCAAGCTACTGGTGGCAACGAGGAGAATATCTGCTTGGGGCACATACTCCTTACTATCTACTGTAATGGTTAGAGGTGCTCCCTGCTCTAGTATGTTGCGAACATAGTCTACCCAAATGCTCAGTGACTCTTCTTGACTCGGCAAATCTGTAAGGTTAGCAACATAAGACCCTAGGCTTCCTGGAGAGAACTGGTAACCGTTCATACTTAGTTCCTTCAGATGCTGCACCATCTCCACAGCAACCTTTAACATACGATACTCGCTTTTTTCAGGTGACTTAGGATTGCCCACTAAAATCAGGCGTTGCACTTGTTCAGATAGGAGGAGAGCCGCAGCTTTACCAATGGCTCCTCCAGCGCCAACCACTGCCCCAGTAACCTGATTTAGATCCATACCAGTACGGTGGGCCGCTGTTACCAAAGCTTCCACTCCAGAGACAACAGTATAACTATTGCCAGTGGTCAAGGCTACGTCTGTATAGGGTAACAGTTGGCGCCCTCCCATCGTTACAACAGAAGTATAAGCGCCTAAGCCCACGATTTTAGCTCCCCGCTCAGCCGCCAGCTTGACTGCGGCGGATATTTCTTCAATCGCCTGCTTCTTATCCATAGCCAAGAGTTGCTCGGCAGTTTTGGGCACGCAGATAAAGTCACCAAATGCCCCCTGACCAGTCTGATCAACAATTCGGCTGCTACTCACCACAAATGGTTCCACCATATCGTTCCATCTGGAACTTAAATCTTCTAGCTGTTCCTCAGTTAGCGATGCGAGACTGTCATCAAACTCGCTATAGTTATCTAAGTCGACCGGGTGAACCAAAAAGGCAAAACGACCATCATCTGGCTCTGGCTTGACCTCGGTAATTTGAGCTACTTCAACCTGTTCAGTCTTGAAAGTCTCATTGTAATTGACCAGGTGGCCAAGGAAAGCTGCTGTGTTCCTTTGAGCAAGCATGTGAACTGTCTTTTCCACAGCATCGATTACTCTTTCAATTTGCGCATCATCAATGATTAATGGGGGTTCAATCCGAATCACGCTAGCCCCATTTAACGTGGGAGCTACCCGCACCTTTTCCACGTTCAGCAAATAGGAGGCTACCATAGGTGTGAGCATCTCTTGCTCTGCCATGACCCCAAGCAGACTATGGGGATAGGGTTCTTTGGAACTAACGAACTCAATGCCCAACATCAAGCCTCGACCGCGAATAGTCCTTATAATCTGAGGATAGCGCCGGGCTACCTGCTCGAGACCTTCCTTCAGCTTGGTTCCTTTGCGGCAAACTTCCCTCAATAGTTCACCGTCATTTCTAGTCAATAATTCCACAACTGCCAGCCCCACCCGACATCCTAAAGAGTTGCCTGCAAAAGTGGATGAATGCTTGAGACCAAACTCTTCGGTATACACCTCTTCTTTACAGAGGGCTGCACCAATGGGCACTAATCCTCCACCTAAAGCCTTGGCAATAACCATGACATCAGGCGTGACCCCTTCTTGATTACAGGCAAACAGGGTACCTACTCGGCCAAGACCTGATTGAATCTCATCAAAGATGGTTAAAACACCATAACGAGAGCAGAGTTCTTGTACCTGCTTCAGATAGCCTGTTAGTGGTTCCACAATCCCACCTTCACCTTGGATCGGTTCGACTATAAACGCCGCTGTATCATGGGCATGTTCAGCTAAGTATGCCTCAAGAGCTTGTGCATCACCAAATGGGATATGGCGGAATCCTTCCACCGGTGCAAAGAAAGCCTCTTGGTATCCCTTATTACCAGTGGCAGATAGTGCACCTAGAGTTTTTCCATGAAAACTATTGCTAGTTGAGAGGATGACTTTCTTGCCTGTTTTAGCTCGACATAGTTTGAAAGCTGCTTCTACTGCTTCGGCACCACTATTGGCAAAAGTGACGTATCGTAGACCCTGGGGTGCCAGTTCAACTAAGCGTGCTCCTAACTGACCAGCTGCTTCGAGCAGTGAAGGTTGAATAAAACTCGGTTCTTGGTTAGATTCTAGACGTTGAAGAGCTTGCCAAATTTCGGGAGGATTATACCCAAAGGGCAAGGCTCCGTAGGCTGCAATGCAATCCAAGTATTCTTGACCGTCGCTATCGTACAGATAGGCACCTTTTCCACGTAAGAAACGTTTGTTCAAGCCAATTTCCGTAAGTAGTTTCCCAAGATGCGGGTTGACAAATTCTATGTATGGATGCATCCCTGAACCTCCCCAAAGTATTGAGCACATGTTGTGCACAGTGTTAATTATAACAACTCTTGGCAGGGATTTCAACGAAAAAGACAAAACATAAGTGATAGCACCATCCAAGGAGGTTCAACCATTGCTAGCAACATACAGAACACTCAAGGATCAAGAGTTCGCCGCTGCCCTTCAACTGAGAATTTCAGTTTTTGTGGATGAGCAAAAAGTGCCCCTAGAAGAGGAGCACGACAGTTTTGACCAGGTTGCCCAACACTTTGGCGTGTTTGTAGAAGGACGCCTGGTGGGTACTGGCCGCTTAGTAAGAGAAGACAATCTGGGTCGAATCGGTCGTTTGGCCATTCTTCCCAAATTCAGAGGTTTAAGATTAGGTAGTGGTTTGGTTTCATTTATTGTAGAGACGGGTAAACACCAAGGGATCGGAGAGTTCGTCTTAGGAGCCCAACTTCAGGCTATCCCCTTCTATGAACAACTAGGTTTTACGGCAGAAGGGGAAGTATTTCAGGATGGTGGAATACCCCATCGTACCATGCGTTATGTAATAAGCGACTGTAAGGAGGTCAAAAAATGAAAAAAGGACTTCTTCTACTCTTATTCCTTTTCTTATTTTGCGGGGTAACCCAGGCACAAGTGGAGGTTTTCTACCTTCCAGACAGCGGCTTTCTAAGAGTAACGGGAGAGGTACTCATGGAACCTACTTCCACATCGCTCTCGTTTTTGGTCTTTCCCAATGCACAGATTACCGAATTCTGGGCTGATGGATTAGTTGATTACAGTATCCACAGGGGAGCCCAGGGTACAATTGTAACCTTTGCTCTGCGCGAAGCAATCCCTCAATCATTAAGTTTTTCCTACGAGGGTTTTTTGGAGTCTCAAGGCGGGCAAATAACGCTAGGACGTGAGCAGCTGTGGTTCCCAGAGTTTTCCTTTTTGAGCCAAAACCCGGAAGTAAAAGTTCAACTCCCCCTAACCTGGGAGTTCAGTGCTGAAGGGCTGGTAGAGACAAGTGTTCAGGGTTCCTTTCAAGTTATTGCCTGGCAGACTGAACAGAATCGATACCCGACATTTCAGGCAACTAACCCAACCATGCCGTTGATAGAAATTGTTGAAGAGGTTGTCGAAAGCTTGCCCGAACCCAATATTCCAAAGGTTTCTGAAGATATTTCGAGAATTCAAATGCAGATTACGAGGTTAACTAGCGCCATGAGCCGGCGTAGTGTGGTCGATCTCGAGCAACTACTGAGCCCACAACTGCAAGAAGAAGAGCTTGCCCATTACTTGGCTGACCTTCCAGCATACTATGGTTCGGTCGCTAGCCAAGTAATCAGCACACCAGAGCATGCCAGCGGAGAGTTTGAAGTAATTTTCTCCACTGAACGAGGTTCCCGTTATCTTGCGTCTATGACATGGCAAGACGAGTCAGGTTCGATGCAATTAGCAACATTTCGGATGACGCCTTTCCAAGCAGAAGTCCCTCATGAAGTGGTTGCCTCAGTGGAAGGTTTTCTTTTAGAACTGCAAAACGCTATAAAAACTGGAGATGACGCGCGTTTGGAAGCTTTGGTAGAACCCGGTGTTGTGCAAGATACACAACAAGTTCTAGCTTTCCTTTCCAGTTTAGATACAAATGTGCCCTGGACCATGGAGCACCTAAACCTTGATCCCTTTACCGTCTTGGTCTTCGTTCCCCATTCCCAGAATACCAGATTATTATTGAATCTTAAGTTGATCCCTGGCCAATATCATTGGTTAATTCACAGTATCCAGGTTCTGCCCCTGAGCTGAACGTCTAGCAGTCTGTTTGCTCACTAAGAACGACATAATATAGGCCAATAATACACGCGGGAAGAATAAGAGAAGAAACGGTGCACCTAGTGCCAAGAACAGTATTGTATCTTCAATCAAGGCGTGGGCAATGGCAATAAAGGTGCCGATCACAGTTGCCTCTTCACGCGTAACCTGGCCTGTTCGTACATGATTGATGATCACGCCAGAACCATAAGTGATACCAAAAACCATGGCTATAACAACCGGAAACGCCCCTTCCTCGCTTAAGCCTATGGAACGGAAGGGCTTAGCCAAGAGGCGATTAAGTTTTTGGAGCAAACCATTGTGTTCAGCGATTTCGAGAATAATCATCAAGGGAACAACGATAATGGCAATGGTCCAAACTCCACGTAGACCCTGTAAGAAACCTTCCCACAATGCAGTCATGGCAAGATCACCCCTAGTAGCCACCCCACTGCAACTGAGCAGCCTAACCTAATCAAAAAAATATAACTCAAGGGACTGCCTGCCTTCTTGCTAATGGGCAACTCAACTAAAAGTGAGTGACAGAAAGTCAGCATTACGGCACAAATCGTTATCTCCCGCAGGGTCAGGTTCAAAGCCATGATACTACCTGCAGCAGCATAGAGGTTCACTAAATAACCGCTGAATAACACTAGGGATGCCTCTCCGGAAAGACCAAACCAGCCCATGTAAGGTGCGAAAAAACCTGTAATACTATCTAACAAGCCACTGGCTTTAAATATGGAAACTAGCATGGCGGTGGGAATAACCACCTTCGCCAACTCCCAAGTCGTCTCCAAGCCAGAACGCGCGCCCTTAGTAATCATTTTCCCCGTCACTTCCAACATCTATTTTGCCTCCTTAAGTTCTTTCCACACACTTAGCATAGTGGCTGGCATGGGACAACTAAAGGTATGTTTGTGTCCTGTCCTAGGGTGGATAAATTCCAGTCTCCAAGCATGAAGTGCCTGACCAAGAATGTGTGCTTGGGCTTGGTTATAAAGGGGATCACCCACAAGAGGGTGACCCAAATGGGCAAAGTGGACTCGAATCTGATGAGTACGGCCACTCTCCAACCGTGCCCTAAGCAAACTAGCCTGCTCAGTACTGTATAAGACGCGATACACTGTCTTGGCTGATTTTCCTCCTGCTTTCGCCGCACGCTTGACACCGTGATCTAACGAACGTCCGATTGGAGCAGTAATCACTCCTTGTGTGGGCTCAAGCTTCCCCTCCACAATGGCAAGATATTCCCGAACCAACTCTTGTCTACTTAATTGCTGCAAAAGCCCATGTAAGGTGTAGGGTTCCTTTGCTACTAATACTAATCCTGAAGTATCCTTATCAATCCGGTGCACTAAGCGCACTTTAGTCTTGAGACCAATCTTAGCCCAGTAATAGGCAATGGCATTGGCTAAGGTCCCCTCCTGGTAGGCTCCTGTCGGGTGTACAGCCATCCCCGCAGGTTTGTTTATCACTAACAAGTACTCATCTTCAAAGATGATGTTCAGGGGAATCGCTTCTGGTTCCATCGCTGTCTCTTCATCAAAAAAGACAATCTGGATTGTATCACCTGCTGCAACCCGCCTTGTGAGGTAGTCCCGGTTGCCATTTAGATAGACTCCTCCGCCCCTTTTCATGCGTCTCAGCAGACCACGACTGAGATTCAGCCTTCCGTAAACAATATCCTTAACCATAAGGCCCTCTTCATCGTCCCTTACTATGGTTGTTAGGACATGTGGATGTTCTAACATATAAAGCCCCCTTCAGAGTATGCTATTACCGGTTGTTAGGCCTTACGCAGTTTTACTACTGCTAAGACCAGACCAAACAGGACCGTGGCGACCAAAACTATGGTGGCGCCAGGCGGGGCCCCAAAAAAGTAGGAAACATAAAGGCCCAAGGAGGAAGAGGCTAGACCAAAGATTGAGGAGAGGAAGATCAGAGGTTTCAAGCGGACAGTGAGCAAGCTAGCAGTCGCCGCTGGTGTGATTAGCAAAGCTACAACTAAAACCACGCCCACAGCTTGAATTGAGATTACAATGGCAATTGCAATTAGTGAGAGCAAAAGACTTTGATACATGGAGGTGGGAATCCCTACCGCTTCAGCACCAACAGGATCAAAGGAGACGAAAACAAACCGTTGGAAGAAAACGCCTAAAACTACAGCAAGAATGACAGCAAAAGCAGCTATCACCACAATTTCCTGGGTTTGAATCGCCATGACAGATCCTAAAAGCAGACTATTCAAGTCTCCGACGAAACCAGGGCTCGAGGATAGAAGCACGATTCCCAAAGCAAAAACTCCAGTGAACAAAATGGCTAGAGCAGTGTCATTTCTCACTTTGGAAATGCGAGTTAAGAACACAACTCCCAAAGCTGTGATTAGGGCCAAGAACATGGCACCAACATAGATGCTGATGCCTAACAGTAGCGCTAGGGCAATCCCAGTAAAGGCCGTGTGGGAGATGGCATCGCCCATAAAGGCTAGACCTTTTAGAACAACAAAGGTGCCAATTGCAGCAGCCACAATGGCTACCAAGCCTGTTCCAATGAACGCCCGTACCATGAATGAATATTGAAACGGTTCTAAAATCAGTTCAAGACTCATGGAGCGTAACCTCCCCCCTTGCTCCGATTTTGGGGAAGTGTCTGGCGAAGAGGTTCACCATAGTTTCCTCCGTTAAAACTTCTTCTGGCGTACCTGCGGCAAATACTCGGCCGTTCAGCGCCAAAACCTGGTCAAAACACTCCGTCAGGCAGTTTAGATCATGGGTTGCCGCAATTATCGTCTTACCAGAGTTGGCCAAGGTGACCAACAAGTCAGCTAACTCATGTTGGGCTTGAGAATCCAACCCTGTAGCGGGCTCATCCAGCAGAATTAGCTCTGCCTCCTGGACTACCGCACGAGCCAAAAAAGCCCTTTGCCGCTGCCCTCCACTTAGGGAACCAATCTGGGTGTTTCTAAACTTCTCGAGACCAAAGAACTGGATGGCATCCATGCTTAACGCATAATCCGTCTTGGTATAACGCTCCCATATGGTCTTTCTCACTAAGCGCCCCTGGAGTACCACGTCCAAAACAGTAACAGGAAAATCCCAGTCAACTTCCTCGCGCTGCGGTAGATAAGCCACATGTTTGCGCCCTTGCCTCGGAGACTGTCCAAGCAACTGCAAGTCCCTGTAGGCTAGCGGCGGGAGCAACCCCACTGCAGTCTTCAGTAAAGTGGATTTTCCACCACCATTAGGACCAATAATCGCGGCAAGCGATCCCCGTGGCACTTGCCAGGATACATCGTGGAGAACAACGTTGTCTTGGTAACCTGCAGTTAAGCCTTGGATATTGAGGGCAACATTCGTTGATTTCAACATTATTGCAGAGCCTCCACTAGGGTTCTCATATTGTACTCCATCATTTCCACGTAGGTCGGAACATCAACACTAAGACTATCGCTGTATAAAGAATAAATCATGGCTCCCACTTCCTTCGCTAACGTCTGAACATAACGGGAGCCACTGGATAACTGTGGTTCCATGAAGACCACTGGTCTTTCTTGCTTCCTTAACAATGCAACCAAACGAGCCAAGTCACGTGGATTAGGTTCTGCTTCTGGGTTTTCCACTAAGAACTCAGCCACCTCAAATCCATAGCGCTCTGCCAAATAACTAAATGCATTGTGATAGGTTACAATGACTCGATTCTCCTCTGGAATCTGGCCCAATTCATCTAACATTTTCTGATCTAGTTGCTTTAGTTGGTGAATATAGTGTGCGGAGCGCTCTTTGAAATAACTGGCATTTTGGGGTGATAGATCAATAAGGGCCTGAGTGATGCTTTCCACATAAGAGATAGCATTTGGTACACTTAACCAGAGATGAGGATCACCACCATGATTGTGATCATGACTGTGATGGCTGTGGGTACGTTCCAACAAAGATAAACCTTGGGAAGTAAAAAGCACCTTCATTCCCGGCTGCGCTGCATTTTCCACCAATCCAATCATCCAATCATCGAAACCTTCTCCATTAACCACCACTAAGTCAGCTTGGGCAACAAGCCTTGCTTCCCTCGGTGAGGACTCCCAACTATGGGGATCTGCTCCTCTAGGGATCAGAGAATGAACCTCTACCCTATCCCCACCAACTTGCCCGATAAAATCCTCTAAGATTGAAAAGGTTGTTACTATCTGTAAGGGCTTGGCCAGTGCAGATACAGACCCAAGCACTATCATGCTTGCTAGCAAGCAACACAAGAAAAGTACCTTAGAGAAGCAACTTTTCTCAGACCTAAACATCTTGTTCAAAACGCTCACCTCTTATTTAGAATACTCTAAGAGCATCACTTACAACCGGGTCACAGTCACCCCGGCTTTGCTTGGACTACTCTTGAGCACAACCCCTTCAGCGTAGAGCTGGCATGTCTGAAGAGCCGCAGGAAGCAAACAGGACTGCCCGGGAACGATTTTGGTTGCGTTCCCTTGGTAGATAACCTCTGCGTTCCCCTTTACATTGGTTAGGATTTGAAATCCATCCTGGACATCCAAATCCACACCTTGTGTCTCCTCCAGAACTTCCAGTTCGAAATATTCCCCGCAACGAGAAAACTGGTAATCCCGGTCCAAAGCTAGTGGCGAAAAATCGATCACCTCGAGGGCTTGCTTAACATGTAGTTCCCGCGCTTGGCCTGTCTCATCGAGCCGATCCCAATCATAGACGCGATAGGTGGTATCCGAGTTTTGCTGAATTTCTGCGACCAAACACCCTGCCCCCAGGGCATGGACTAATCCCGCCGATATGGGGTAAACTTCGCCGGCCTGTACAGGAACCTTATTCAGGCAGGCCAAAATAGCATCTCCCCCAGCCTTGATAGCCTGAGCAAATTCTTCTTTAGTTGTTCCTGGGCGTAATCCCCAAACAATCCAGGCCCCAGGCTCGCTATGGACAATGTACCACAGTTCAGTCTTTCCCCACATTTCATTGGTGTGGTCACGTACATAAGCATCATGGGGATGCACTTGAACTGATAGATCCTGGTTAGCATCGATCAGTTTTAGGAGCAAAGGGAACTTGCCTTGATAGGCTTGGACACCTTTTCCCAAGAGCTCCTCGCCATAGTCCAGTGCTAACTGGACGAGGTTCTTACCAGCTAGAGGTCCGTGATCCACCACACTTGTTCCGTGAACATGAGCTGCCACGTCCCAGCTCTCCCCAATAAGACCCTCTGGCAAAGCTCGTCCAAAAAGGTCTTGCAGTCGCCTGCCTCCCCAGATCTTTTCTTTGTAGATGGGATGAAAAGTCAAGGGATATAGTTTATGCTTCATCATAAGCCTCCTACTTCAACCTCTGCTCTAACTCCTTTTGTTCGGCCTCAAAACCCGGTTTGCCGAGCAATGCAAACATGTTTTTCTTATACGCCTCTACACCAGGTTGATCAAAAGGATTAACTCCCAAGAGATAACCGCTGATGCTACAGGCCTTCTCAAAGAAATAGACCAGCGTTCCAAAGTAAAACGGACTCAACGTTGGCACTTCCAGGATCAGATTTGGTACTCCACCGTCTGTGTGGGCTAGAACCGTACCTTGAAAAGCCTTCATATTCACGTCATTAAGACTTTGACCAGCCAGATAATTAAGGCCATCTCCATCTTCTTCACTATGAGGAATTGCCAGGGTCCTCGTGGCCTCGCTAATCCAAAGCGTGGTGGCAAACATGTTCCTTGTACCATCCTGAATGAATTGTCCCAACGAATGCAAATCCGTTGTGAAGTTTACGCTGGCAGGAAAAATCCCTTTGTGGTCTTTCCCCTCACTTTCGCCAAAGAGCTGTTTCCACCATTCATTAAAATACTGCAAGGCTGGTTCATAATTGACCAAAACCTCGGTCGTTTTTCCTTTACGGTATAAAATGTTTCGAAGTGCAGCATACTGGTAAGCTGGGTTTTCATCCAAATCCTCTACTGAATACAACTCGCGTGCCGCTGCTGCCCCCTCGAGCATAGCATCGATGTCAATGCCTGCTACTGCAATGGGCAGAAGTCCTACCGCAGTAAGCACAGAAAAGCGGCCTCCCACGTCATTTGGAATTATAAAGCTAGTATAACCCTCTTCAGCTGCCATAGTCTTAAGGGCCCCTTTGGTGGCATCTGTAGTGGCGTAAATACGTTTCCTAGCTTCGTCTACACCATATTTTTGCTCGAGGATCTGTTTAAAGACGCGAAAAGCTATGGCTGGTTCAGTGGTGGTACCTGACTTAGAAATTACATTGATAGAAAAGTCCCTGTCACCCACCAGCTCAATCAAATCTTGCAAATACTTGTCGCTAATGGCGTGACCGGCGAAGAAGATTTGGGGAGTCTTCCTCACCTCTGGGCTAAGTAGATTATAGAAGCTGTGGGAAAGCATCTCAATTGCTGCACGGGCTCCTAAATAGGAACCACCGATCCCGATGACAATCAGAATTTCCGAGGTATCTTGAATACGCCTAGCAGCCTGTTTGATTACTTTAAGTTCTTCACGGTCATAGTTAATAGGTAGATCTACCCAGCCGAGAAAATCATTCCCTAAGCCAGTACCCCCATGCAACTGCTCATGAGCGAGTTTGATGGCAGGTGATAGAGCATCCATTTCCCTCTGGGAAACAAATGGTGATGCATATTTGTAATTGAAACGTAACTGCTTCATATAAACATCTCCCTCGTATATTAAGAATTAGGGAGATCGTTTAGACTCTTTCTCCCTCTTGAACCTTGATAACTAAATAAACAAATTTGGACTTGGATCCTGATGCATATCCCTGGATAATAGAATCATGGAAAAGGA
>JAAZLQ010000055.1 GCA_012799255.1 Bacillota bacterium | reverse complement strand
CCCACTGACCGGCACCGGTCTCGGTAGTTAAGTTTGTTATACCCTGCTCTTTAGCATAATAGGCCTGTGCCAAAGCCGAGTTGAGCTTATGTGAACCGGCCGGTGACACACTCTCATTCTTGAAGTATATGCGGGCGGGTGTTCCAAGAGCCTTCTCAAAATCGTAAGCTCTCACCAGTGGGGTGCATCGGTATGCGGCGTACTGCCTTACCACCTCCTCGGGAATGGGAATCCATTCGTCGGTCTGGTTTAGTTCCTGTTTGGAACACTCCTCGCAAAAGATAGGGAACAAATCCTCAGGTTTAAGTTCCTGACGTGTTGCGGGATGGAGGAATGGAAGCGGTTTGTTGGGCATAATTGCCTGGATGTTAAACCATGCTCTTGGAATCTCATTCTCGTCAAGCAAATACTTTTTTTGATTTTTCATAATAACATTTGTTATAGGTGAATAAATTAAAATTTCTGTCTAAAAAGAATCGGGCCCTGTCGCAGTTGCGGCAAGGCCCGATTGTATATATGATATTTATAATATACGGTGCTTCAACCTACTACGACTTTTTGAGTTGTAACGGCTGCCACCACCAATATATATTCATCATTTTCATTTTCTCTTTTTTGCTTTGTTTCGTCTGCAAATGTACAGCTTGTTTTTAAACTGACAACTGTTTTCAATAAAAATTTTTCATTTTAATTCAATATTCTGTATTTTTCCCATTTTACGGGACTATAAAAGGGCTTCCTAATATAACAGTGGGATCCTTTTATCCGTTCGGCATAATAGTCTGTTTTTCCTCCTTTTTTTTCGGTTTATTCCTCCGGCTGTTTACTCCAATTTTCAACCCGGTCTAACTCTGACTATTCTGTCCGCCTCTACCTTATTATCACTTTGCGGCCGTTAATGATGTTTATTCCCGGCGCCGGTTCTGACAGTTTCTGACCGATCATATTATATATTTCCTGACTCTCCGATTTGTCGGGAAGCACATCTTCCACCGAGGTTTTGGTGTCATAACCCATTCTTTTAAGAAGAGAGTACATCTTCTCCCCGTAACGCTTGCCCAACATACGATAGCCTTCGGCCGAAAAGTGCAGATTGTCAGGTCCTGCCGGACATCCGGCCGATGAAATCAGATGATAGTTGACAGACCGATTGGCAAGTTGGGCAATGTGGTAGTTGGCGCCGGCACAGACTCCGTTCTGGTCGGCATTGACAACCTCGCCTATAAGAAAAGGTGCTTCCGATGCCTTCAGGCCAAGGTCCTGAATTATATTTTTGTAAACATTCTGCGCTGCATCCACCCAACCGGTATTATAGGCATCGGTCTCACCCTGATGCATGAGAACACCTTTTATAACACCTGTTTTCTGCGCCTCTTGAGCAAGACTAATGAGCCTTCCGTATGGGTCATTGTCATATTCGGCGGCAATGTTCTGCATCCAGCCTGCGGCATTTTTTATATAATCGGCGCAAAGGCTCTGATCGAAAATCTTTATGGAACAGCCGGCTACGGCCACCACAATCACCCTAATTCTATATTTGGTATTACTACTGATGCGATAATTTTTTTTTAAAAGTTTATAACTAGTTCATTGACATTTTGATTTTTAGTGAGCGGGATTTGAACATCCAGAAGTTCTCTGATATCAGCCTTGGAAAGGATTGATACT
>JAAZLQ010000199.1 GCA_012799255.1 Bacillota bacterium | reverse complement strand
GGAAACCAGTGATTTTCTATGGTCAGCCGTGGAACAGAGACCTCATATAAGCCCTGCTAAACAACCAAATGCGAACACTAATGGATGTGAGTGGAAACCTCAAAATGGGACTACGAATCAGAAGGCCATAGGTTCGAATCCTGTCGGGCGCGCCATACATAAACAAGGACTGCAACGCTGTTGCGGTCTTTTTTGTTGTTTGGGGCAAGGTGGAGTTTTGGGGTTTGACATATATTTTTACATATTTTCAGTTAGAAATAATGTTTTTGAAGGAAATGGATGTATGAGTTTCTGTAAAATTGAGTTTTGCCTGTCACAATCTAGAAACGACTGCTTTTGGGCCATATCTGGATTTCAAAGAACTCAATTTGAGCGCAAATAATAGAACCCACGTCAGGGATTAACCCAACGTGGGTAACAATAGCGCTTGGATTTATCAGCGGGTGCTAACACGGTGCTTACCCAACTGGATAAAGATGGTTTTCTTCTTTAAGCAGATTGTTCATCTTCTTCGCGGCCTCCCGCTGCATGTTGGGGAGTGAATGGGAGTACACATCGGCGGTCATGGAGGCATCTTTGTGTCCGAGCATTTCAGCGATCACTTTGATGTTTTCACCTTCGTTCAATAAAAGTGTTGCAGCGGTGTGCCGGAGATCGTGAAATCTAATTTTCGGAAATCCACCCTCGTTGTTGAGGGACTCCAGCAATGGATTGAATTTGCGCTGTATAAAGTGACTGTGATCAATTGGCGTCCCGATGGATGTTCGAAAAACTAGGTCGTAGGAATCGTGCCATTCTGTTGCTTTGGTTCTCTGTCTTGCCTGCTCTTCTTTGTATTGGCGAAGGGCACTCATGGCCTTCTCGGTTAGTGCAACCGTTCTAATGGAAGATTCTGTTTTCGGGTGCGTCAGCTCCTTGGTTCGCCGGTTGAGGGTATGTCGAATCCGGAGTGTAGCTTTCCCGAAATCTATGTCTTCCCATTCAATAGCCCAGATTTCACCTGCCCGTGCGCCGGTGGAAATGGCGAGGAGTAATGCTAGATAAAGCTGGCGATCTGCTTTGGCGGCGGTTAACAAGCGACTTACCTGTTCTACGTCTAGCGGGACAATCTCGTCTTTTTTTGGTTTTGTTAGCTTCAAGCCTTCACTTGGGTTACTTTCCAGCAACCGTAATACGCGGGCGTGTTTGAGAGCCATTCGTAAAACAGTGAGAACGTAACGCTGCGTTCTGGTGGATAGACCTTTGTTGTTTAGCTCGTTCAACATCCTTTGAATCTCCCTTGGTTCAAGTTCCTGTAGTTTAATTGAACCGAGACTAGGAATCAGGTGGTTGCGTACAATGCCCTCATAACTAATACGGGTGTTTATCTTGACAGTATCGACGCTATCTAACCATTCCAGTAAAAACTCTCCGACAGTCAAATGGCTTATATCATCGATATCATTCATTTTTTCGTCTTGGGAATATAAGCCGCGAACAACATCTGCCTGAATTAGGGACACCTTCTGGTTGACTTCGCTTTGTGTCTCGCCATAGACTGTTCGATATTTTCGTTTACCATCAACAATCCCAACAAAGACTTGTGCAGAGTATCTCCCATCTTTTCGCTTGAATAATTTTGCCATAGTATTTATCCTTTCTAATGATTCAATGGTGCTTGGTTAGTCTGTTCAATCCGGTATTGAAGGAGCTTTGACTTTCTACCCCGAAATGAAGGTTATGCTAGGAAAGTGCCATGCAAGATCCAAGGTGCGCAGAGTTAATGGATGGGGTTGAGAGCAGGTGTGCCCCCACCTCCGTGACTAGCTTGAAAGCGACGCCCGACCTTCTTCCAAGGCTCGCTCAGTGAACTCAATGAGAGCTACTCTTGGAATCTTCCGATTGGAACCAATGTAAATAAATGGTAGCCTTCCTTTCCGCATCAGGTTGTAGAGCGAGGATTTCCCGATACTGAGAAATGCACATGCTTCTTTAACGCTACAAAGTCCTTCCAAAGCAAGATTTGTACTTTTCACGAAATCACTCCTTACTTTACTTATACCACCTTGCAAGGCGGTCAATCCGATTCCAACCAGGGGATCAAGCCGACGATTACACCTCCTTTACCATGAGGGCTTGGGTGGATTGGCACGTGACCTTGCGTGGCTATTTTCAATTATTTCATAGCGCGCCAGACAATCATGAGTAAGATAAAGAATTTTTTGAAATCTTAAGTTACTACGGTTGGTCAGGGGGGGAGTATGTAACATGGCTGAAGTATTGAGGATTTATGATCCAATAACACAAGAATTCAGCTACTGCACACATCCATTACTATTTCAGGGTAGAAGTTGGCGAATGAAAAGGGCCTTGCGGGCGTTTAGAGCTAATTCAGGTAAAGAGTTAAAAGCAGCAAAAGGCGAATTGGCGAAAGACCCAGTATGGAATGCTAGAGATAGGATGTATGAGCAACCTGTCCATCCCGATGATGTGCTAGAAAAGGTCTTTTTCGAGGCGATAATCAAAGCAATTGATGAGGACAGCATTGATGCAACAATGCATTCTTTAGTTATAAACGATGCGGGTGTCAGGGGACTATTGCAGAGTTATGCAAAGGAGTTTGGGCTCGATTACTTTAGCATGGACGATCTTCTTGTTTTGGGGACGGCTCTTACTTTTGATACGGATGAGGAACCTGAGTATTGGGAGACACGCCCTCCTTACACCGCTGTCTTGGTCCCAGAGTGGCCGCCAAGCGTACTTATTGAGTGGGAATCTCGATTGGAGAATCATGAGCGGGAAGGGTTATATCAATTGTGGAGGGAATGGTATGCGTGTTCGGAATATCGGATGATAGAAGGGGATCCACGAGTAAGGATCCTGCCATGGGAAAAATGGAAAGAGGAGAAAGAGGTAGATCACGGAGAACCAGAACGTCCAGGACTTCTTGCTGCCATCTGTTTCCCGCTGAACTGGGATGCGACATCTAAAGCATTCCACGACGAGGTTCTAGTAGCCGATTTTGAGCTGAATCCTGATTATGAGAGACGTAAAGGCAAAGAGATTGATGAATGGAAGATGGCAATCAAGCGGCTATACAGCAAAGAAAGTATGTATAATAAAATGGTCGAAGAGATGCTTGTTTCCATGGTGCAGTTTGTGGACGAATTGCTTGCTCAGGGGGGAGACTTTAAGACTAAGCGCAGCAATGTGCTGAAAGGCATTAACGAAAAGATCCAAGCTAATCTACTAGGCTGTAAAACGTGCCTGGAAAGACAATCTAAGGTCAGAGCCGAATTGTTGGGGACTAGAAATAAGTGGTTAAAAGAAACCGAGGCTATTAGTGGAAGATATCTGTCATCACGCCACCTTGTAAAGCGTGTGGGAGTTGATACGATCCATCGCGAAAAACTATCCCAATTGCGTGACATCGATGTAATGTTAGCTGCCCATTATTCTGATTTGGGGACGATTAATGCGGAATTGGACAATCTCGAAAAAGAACTCCGGGATTTCTATCTACTCCGAAGCGAACTGAACGAGCTGACAACGGCGGATTCGCTTAAAAAAAGAAGGTCTGTCTTGGACAATGGGGAAGGAACATCACCTTGTGTCAAAAACCTTATGTTCTTTGAAGCAGAGATGTTGATAATCCGGGGCTTAGCTGGTGCAAACTTAGCGCAACTGCATAGAACTTATGAGCTGGATTTCACTGACAGATGGGATCGGGAGGAAGGGGCTCAGGTTCTATATCAAGAGATATCTGGTAACACGCAGGAGCTAAAGGGTCATGTGAACAATGCACGCAAGATGCGAGTACCTCCACTATCGGACGATTATCTTTGGGACAAATATGGACCGGAAGAACCAAACTTTGAAGAAGAACATGGCATGCAGGCTGGATTTTCTTTGGAGTTTCTGCACAGAGTGTTTAATGTGCAAGAGCCCAAGTGAATCAAGACCAAAGAGTTGCCATCCCATTCATCCTTTCCATTTTTGTGAAGTATTCTAAAAGGTCGAGAGGCAGTGTGCCTCCCGACCCAGTTGGAATGCTAACTTGAAAGTGAGATTTGCTTCTGCTCCAAAATGCTCTCTGTGAAATCGACCAACGCTTTGCGTGGAATTCGTCGATTTGACCCCACAAATACGAATGGAACATCGCCTTTCCCCATTAATTGGTAGAGGCTTGATTTCCCCAGCGACAGGAACATACAAGCTTCCTTGATGCTGGCAAGGCCGTCTACGGAGTGTCTTTGCGGATCGATAGTCACTGCGTAACTCCTCCTTTCGCTTTTCCCTTGTTCACTGAAATTGGTTCTCTTTTGCGAAGCTCCACCAGCACTGTTTTTCCTGCACAGTGCCACGAATCAGCTGCGCTGATGCGCATTTTCAGGCCGAGGCGCTCGCACAGTTCGGCGTTGCCTAATATCGCCTCGTGGTTGAGTTCATAGAGATGAGACACATAGCGTACGACATTACCGTGTTCATCGAGCCAGAGCGAGGGGTGGTCGTCTCCTAGCGGAATAAGTGGATGCAATGCATCGTACTTTTTGCCTACCAGAGCATTCAAATCTAGGTGGCGAGCTCGACTTTCCCTTAAGCCGTCATCCATCCATCTCCTTTTGCGGATTTTCTCTTGGACTTCTGCGAAGGCTAATTCAATATCGACACCAGCGTTATATGCATTGGTCAATATCTTAACGAGTCTTTCGTGCTGTGGGCAATTATCTACGTTAAATCGATTGAGTTTCTTCACTTTTCTTATAACCCCTTCCATTGGTTTGTTTGCGCTAGATAAGCGCCATTATCTTCGTATTCCGTGGTTTCAGCGATTTCGGTAGCCCCTTTCTTGTTAGGCGGGGTCGGTGTATCCGACCCCGTTAAGTGATTGATTTCGATTGGTGAGCCTGTCATGATTGCCTACCACGGCGAATCGGGTGAGGCCCAATCAATCTGTGCTTCGTCTTTTGTTTTTAGAAGCTGGTAGATTGCAGTGCCTCCAGCCCCTTTCTTGCGAGCCCGGACAATCTCAAACTCCCCAATCCGCCTCCCGTCCATAGTGGCGAGGGCTTTGCCGAGGGCGGTTTTTTGGCCGTTAAGCCTGCCTGTTCCGCGAATGGAAAGCAAAAGATCCCATTCTTCCGCAAGCTCGAACAAGTTCCTGGATTGCTGTGGTTGATCTTGGTGTTCTTTCCACCATTGTGTGAAGAACTCGAGCCACTCAGCCATTTCTTCATCAGCAGACTCGTACATCTGATCGAGATTCGAGAGAAAGCCCTTGATACCGACAGTGTCGAAGATTCCGCCCATAACAGCTGCGTAGCTCTCATAGGTTCCCAAATCGTAGTTTCCATTTGGCATACCTTTTGCAACCCAAGCTTGGACAAGCGTGAGAATAGCCCAAACCAGTTTTGCACGGTTCTCTTGAGCCCATCGTCTTAGGCTTGGATGGCGAAACGTACGGTTCCGCCACGGTGCGGCGGTTTTTGCATCGATTTGAATTCGCACAATTCTTCTGGCTATCTCAGTCGAGAACGTGGGCGAATTTGCGGTGCCGACCCATGTCGTGGTAACATCGAGCGCAATGTTTTCCGATTTGCCTAGCCGGCGATCCTTCCAGATGGTGCTGGTCAAGACTGCCGCTAGGGTTGGGGAACTCAAAGTGCCCACAATATTGTCAAATGCGACATAAACGGGAGCCTCTAGGAGTGTTGACGTGAACCTCTTTCGGTTCTCTTCATCACTCGTCGAGTACGTCATGATTTCCATGGACCGCCCGGTGGCTGGAATTGCAATACAATCGGCCAACAAACCCTTGCCCGTTCCAGGACTGGGCGCACTGATCATGTGCAAGGGGGTTGGTCCATCGACCAATTCCCGCACGAACGGTAGAAACATGGCTGCCAATGCGTGTGCCAAATCGGAGGGACTTGTAAACGGGAAGTCACCTAGAAGATCGCTTGCGAGTAGGTTCTTTGCGTCATCGATTTCGTTTTGACTCGGATCTTGCGAGACAGGTTGCAACTTTAGATTTTTTGCAAAGTAGTAGCTCCTACTTTGTGCGTGGTATCCTGGGTCTGTCTTGAGGGAACCATCTCTTCCAAAGACAGGCGCCTCAACAATCCTGTTCAGAATTGGCAAAGGTTTGGCCGGTTCCACTAGCAAGTCACCTACAACTGCATCTGGAGGGTGGTGGTCAATAGGGATCTCATCCCCATTCTTCAATTTCTTGTACTCCACCCAACGTGCAATTCGTGCCAGATGTCCCTTAAGACCTTTGTGGCATAGCGTTGAGATCACTGGGGTACCGTTGTCGCTGTTTGTGATACGCACGATTTCGCCAGCTCTTTGAAAGATTTGCGGAGGAGCGTTGTTTCGTTCAACGGCTCTCCAAGCCTCAGCAACGACTTGGGGCAAAAATCCTTGTGCAACATGGATGAGGGTTTCCGGTCTTTCGACATGAATCCGGCCGGTATCGGTTGCATCGTTTTTTTCGTGCAACCGAGAAATGGAGTTCACAACCGCACTGACTTCTGCTTCATCGAGTGGAGGATTACAGCGGTTCTGGTTCCACGCCAGAAGGGTCTCCATCACGATCTCGGTGGGCAACCCTCTGCCAAAGAGTGACCCTGCCAGTCTAGCCAATTTGTCGTTGCGACCGCCCTCTTCAACGCTTTGAAGCCAGTCATCATCAGTTACTTTTCTCCCGCAGTTCCCATTGCCATTTTCATGGTTAATGTGTTCCAACAGCCACTTTGGTGGTTTGGCAATCCCAGCATCACGGGGATGCATAAGCCACGTGTATCCCCCGTTTGCGTTCACACTAGGTGCCGCCACTATAAGCCCTCCATCGCCCCGGATATCGAGGTTTTTCCCGATTTTACCAACTGAGTTGGAACAGTGACTTCCGGGGTGCTTGAAGAAGTAATGCAGGCCTCCTGAGCCGGTTCTGGCAACAGCTGTTGGCGGTAGCTCAAGCCGTAACTCTCGTAGTTCTTGTTCTCCATCAGGGGGGTCCACGTCGAAAACGATAAGCCCGCTAACAGCTCCTGTGATTATGCCGATATTGGCATCGGGAAAAGATGTCCACCAGTTCTGGATTTGTTCAGGAGTGGCGCGTGTTGTCTGAAATTTTTCCCACCTTGATAGCTTGGGATGCTTCCCCTTGCTAGGGCAGTTCTTTCCCTTGCCGCAAGAGCACCGACCATCCTGCACACTGTTCAAAGGAATCACCGAGAAGCCCATTTTGTGGTATTCTAGAGCGGATTTTAGACGATCATTCTGAACCATCTGTAGTGCCACCATATGTTGCACCCCCCTTTGGGGAGGCGTGTTGCCACCGCCATCCTCCGGGAAGTGCAGTGCCGCCTTTGGCAAGCCATTCTTCGATTTGCTTTAGGTCAAACTTAACCTGCCGCCCTAGTCGGCATGATGGAACTAGGCCTTTCTTGGCCATTTCGTAAAGGCGATGTTTTGAGACGCCCAAGAGTTTTGCTGTTTCCTGTGCAGTCATTAATCGGGAACTGTTCATGCTAATTCCTCCTTCGTATTTAGTTTTCAAGGTTCTTGGAATCAGCTTTGAGCGCTCAAGTGCTGAATCTCATTGCACAGAGATTGCCTCGAAAAGAGTCGGCTTATCTCTGCTAATCTTAGAGTAACACGCCCCGATTCCGCGTAGTTTCCTACGCGGAAGAACTTTAATGGATCAAAAAAAGAACCCGGGTGGGTTCTCGTGCTGGAGTCGATTGAGACTTAGCGTAATTTTATCCCAATTATATCTGCAATTTGTTGGATTTTGTCCTTAATATCGTTGGGGTCGCGTTCTTTGTACTGCCCCTCTGGATTTCGATATTCATCACTAGAGGATTTTGCAATAGACATCAAGGATTCACCATAAATTTGATACCGTACTAACCATTCATAGTGGTATGGGGAGCGAACTTCTGGAAGTGTTACCTGTGCTGTAAGGGCAAGAATTGTCTGAGTGTAGTGCTTTATCTGTTTATTAATGTGTTTTCGCACTCTGCTGGTGAATAGCTCGACACTTTCGCTTTCGGGATCCCATATCCAGTCGGGTCGGCATGCAATTTCTAGAGGGGGGATAGTCTCCTGCATCGGCTCCCTTAGACCCTTCTCAAGCAATTGCATTCCCTCAGTTCGGAGGTCGAGAGCTTTTTTAACCAATTTATCGTGCCAACCATCAATAGAATCTAGAGTCGTTTCAGAACGTTTGTGCCAATCCAATAGAACTCCAATTAGAATTTCGTAGAGGAAAACGGGGAAGCACTTATTCTTCTGATCTGCTATCTTTGCCAGTTCACTAAACGCGGTCTCGTTTCCTGTGGGCAATTGCTGGTAAAGACCATGAGCTTTACTCACAAGCTCTTGAAATCGCTGGCCATCACCTGTTATACGGTTTTTTCCTGTCCAGTTAAAGAAGCATTCCCTCAATTCTTTAGCCCACTGAAAATGAGCTTCGTCATACGCGAAATCACCTAGTGTAAGTGTTAATCGAAATGTTGGTTTGTCATCAAGAGGTCCGGTAAGCCTAAAGCCCAGCAAATTCTTGAGTTCTTGGTCAGAAAAATTTGCAGTTTTCTCAGTACGACGGGTCTCGACCGGATCACGAGTGAGTTCCGTTGTAGTATCGTGCAAAGAATAGACCCTTGCCAAGTCATCTCGGTCTTTCGGAGGCAAGCCGGTAATCAGCTGATTTAACTGTTTGTTCCAGGTGGGGAAAACGCTTTCCTTGAGATCGTCAAGGATGTGCGATTTTCCCGTAGGGGGCTCGCAGGTCTCCAGCGCGGATAAAACGCGTAATGTATATGTTGCTTGGCTCAAGTTAGAGCGCAAACCTAGACTTATGTTCGTT
>JAAZLQ010000266.1 GCA_012799255.1 Bacillota bacterium | reverse complement strand
CGTTCATATAAGATGTTTGGCCCTCCCGGCTTAAGCCGAGCTGCCCATGCGTATTGCTGCCCCATCCGAAAAGACTCCCGTCGGATTTCACAGCCAGGCTATGCATTGACCCGGCTGCCACGGATACTGCACCATCCATGATTTTAACAGGTGTGGTAAGGTTATCGGGGGTAGCGCTGCCAAGCTGATACTGATAGTTATATCCCCAGCCCCAAAGCGTACCGTCGTTCATTACTGCAAGGCTGTGGCCGGATCCCCCGGTTGAAACGGGGATACTTATTACGGAAACTGCCGCTTGGGCTGTGCAGGATAACGAAAAAAACAGAGCCGCGCCTACCAGAAGTGATATTAATTTTTTCCCCATCATGTAAATACCTCCATTAGATCAGGTTTGGCCTAAAAAACGGGTCAATACCTGAATTTCTAATCTGTAACGCGAACTGCCAGCATATTTGTCGTTATAGAATTTCCGACACAATCGCTTATCTCTACAGATACATAACCATAATCTCCCGAGGCTGCCGTGCCTGTAATTGTGCCGTCAGGATTGAGAGTAAGCCCGGCCGGCATAGCGCCCGAAGCGAGAGTGAACGTATATGGGCCGCCCGCGCCACCGGACGCATCGATTCTATTGTCTTCTCTCGACAGGAAAAATTCTATTTCTGTGACGAAGTCGGTTGTTATCTCGGGATAGACATTCACGGTGATGGTTTTGGTCGTCGTGCCGGCAGCATTGGTTGCAGTGAGCGTAACTGTATACGTGCCTTCATCGAGGCCGTCTCCCAGAATGGTCAGCGTATTCCCGGTCAAGGTAACCTTTTCTGGATCAAGTTCAGGCGGGATGCTGCACGTCGGCGGTTCCGAGTTGCCGTCGAAGGTATACTCCTGATCAATACGGTCGAAGCCTTGCAAAACGTTGATCGTATCCGGCCCGGTAATTGTCGGCGGAGTCTCCACCGGGGGGCTCACGTTCACGGTAATGGTTTTGGTCACTGTGCCGGCCGAATTGGTTGCAAAAAGCGTGACGGAATAGGGCGAACCTGCTGCGCTGAGGCCTTCCGGAATGGTCAGCGTATTCCCGGCAAAGGTAGCCCCGGCTATATTGGATTCAGTCGGACTGATGCCGTAGTCTGTCGGCGCCGGGTAGCCGCCGAAAGTATACGACTGATAAACGCTGTCGCTGACAGTCAAAAGGTTGATAGTATCCGGCCCAGTAATATACGGCCAGCTAGGTAGCGGTATGTGTACCGACGAACCACCCGATGGCCCTGCACGTAAACCCCACCTTGCGTAGAGCGTCATGTCCTCCGTCACTTTATCGTTGGTGAAATCCCATTTCTTCACCATTTTATCCTTTGCCAAAAGGTTAACGGTTCCAAACTCCATTAAGCCTCCTGGCGGGGCAGTAAACCAGCCTAGAAATTGCCTATCGCTCATAGAAGGATCCGCCGGTCTGGCCACTGTGGTATCGTGCCTGACGGTTACGCTTTCCGGCTTCGGGCCGCCGCCGTTCGGGTCAAAGTTTACCGTAAAGTTTCCCGGCTTCACCACTACAGATGCGGTCTTGACGATATCGTATGCTGACTTCTCTCGGCTGGCTGTTTCAATGATCACCCTGCCATTCCCGCCTGCAGAGGTGGCGGGTGCTAGCCCGCTAGCATAAGTTACAATGGCTGTTCCGGCTTTTTCGCCCGTCACAACTCCGTTCTGGTCTATGGTTGCGACGGTATTGTCGTCAACCGACCAGCTTCCGAACCTTGAGCCTTTGTAGCCGGCATCAAAAGTAACAGCCAGGCTGCCTGTTTCGTCAATATACACTGGCAATGGGTCCGGAGCGATTTTAAAAGCAGGAATGACTGTAACATTGCAATCCCCGCTTATGCCGGTAGCGGTATTGGTGAATGTAACCGTGGTGGCGCCGGGTTTTTTGCCGGTCACTTTCGCTCCGATAGTGCCGGGTATGGTATGTTTCGGGTTAATAGTTATGGGCTCGGTGTTGCTTTCTTCCACCGAAACGATGGTACTGTCGGCAACTGACCACGTTCCGGGCATTTCTCCCGTATAACTGTCGTCGTATTGCACAACAAGTCCAACCGTATCACCATTGTTGATCTTCAATGTGTCCGGTGTGATTTTTGGTGCGATGTCAATCAAATTTTGGATCGATACCTCAAGGGGGGAACTGGAATAAGATATATTACCAGTGCTCTCAACGCTCTGCACATAATACTCACATTGGTCGGAAAGGCCAAAGCCGCGGTCGATATAACTCGTATCAGTAGTCCGGGCGATTTCCTGCGGATCAAGAAAATATACACCCCATGTACGACGGGTGATCTTTTGGTAGATGATATATTCCTTAATCGGAACGTAAGGGCTATTGCCTTTTCCTCTATAAGCTTTCCTGGGTTGTGGTGCCGACCAGCTAAGTTTTAAATCGACTTTGGAGGTTGTTTGATTCACCGGAACGGCTTTTAAATCCGTTGGCGCGGATGGTATTTCTTCCATAGCCACTGTATCCGTACTAACAAGATCGGATGGAGGGGAAAAGCCGGTGGGATACGCAGCCTTTACGAAGTATTCGTAATTACTGTCATACTTCAGCCCCTTATCGGTAAATGTCAGATCGGTTGTAGAACCTACTTGGGCGGATTCATTTGATATTGCCATTGTTGAGGTAGAGACGAATTTGGGGTTATGGCCGGTCTCTCTGCGATAGATATCATAACGAATTTTATAGTCATCCGGAACTATTTGCAGCGGGACATCCCAGGACAGTGTGCATGTAGTTGGAGTCCGCCGGGTGATCTCCATATTTCGTGGTTGGTCTAAATTAGCAGTTCCTACGGAAATATACCAGGTTTTCAATGTTTTATGCCGGATGACTATTGTCCCGCTATCCGGTGTTACATGATTCACCCCCAGTTGCAGGGGCTGAAAACCGGTGGCGGTTTCAACACTGTAATCGTTAACATCGCCGGCAACAATTCCGTATTCGTAGTCCTTGACGGGGAAGGTCTTATGAATCGGATCGAGGGTAAGCGTATAGTCGTTGGGATTAAACACAAAAAAACTCTGTATATCTTTCAGGGACAGTTGGGAATAAAAATTCTTTGCTGGAATACGTTCATAATGATTTATGTTCTTACTGGCATAGGTATCAAGTGAAATCGTCCCAATTTTTTCGTTGGGTTCAATACGCATTTTGCCGATATAAAGGGTGAAAGGAATCATTTCGCCTTCTTTGTTGCTCCTTTTTATGACATATCGATTTTCGCCAAGGCCAAACTCCCTATTGTCCCAAATACCACTTAAGGTGCCCCATTTTCCCAAACCAGAAACTTTTCCTTTGTCAATACGGTAATAATCAAAACAAACATCCCAAGCTTTTCCATTGAGATCGTAATATAACTCACACTCATATGGCACTTTAATATAACCGCTGACTTCCCCCCATACATAACAGTTACGAGCGTCGGATGTCGAAGCTGACTTATCTGCCGGCAGCCATTTATCCGCCTTATATGAATCGACCGAAAAAGGTTCAGATCCCAGGCAAACGGAGCGGTCGCGATCATTGTAAGCCTTTTCCGACGCCTCCTGACTAAAGATATCAGCATCAGGATTAATCAAATTTACAAGCCTTTCGGAAGTATTTGTAGAACTTCGCAGGGCACTGTACCAGGTGATGGTCAATCCTCCTGGCGTGCTTTCCGGGACTTTAAACAGGGCAGCTTGAGTCGTCATGGGCAGCAGCGTCAGCGTTAATAAAACACAGAGTATCACGCTTAAAAATCGTTTTGCTTTCATATCGTTTCCTCCTTCTTAACCCCTTATTGTGAAAAGCATGTTGTCCACCGTCAGGCGCAGGGGCATGATGCTTTTTTCGTCCGGGACCGGCTCAGGCCAGCATATGGCCTTTTCCTCCAGCGTGATGTCTTTGAAGCGGCTTAAATCTTCCAGACTGCTGAAAGGCATAGTTTTTACGATATCGCGCATATTGAAGATGATCTTATTGCCCTGCTCAAATTCCACCAGCAGGGTATAATCATCATTGGGCGTGACCTTGAGTATTTTACTCAACGGTGAAGCCTCCCTTCGATTTGGAGGACGTTTTCAGGCATTCGCCGCTCCTTGCCATCCATGGCACCGCGGCATACTTCCCATCCGTGGGAATAAAAAATCCCCCATACTGAGAAGTATAGAGGATGATTTTTTGTCCCGGTATCTACCGAACGGTATATTTTTGTATGAAAAATTAAAAAAGCTTCAGCTTTTGCGCCTTTTTTATAGCCGCCGTCCTACCGTTAACCTCTAGTTTCAGGTAGATATTATGCAGATGGGTCTGCACGGTGCCGGCGGTAACATAAAGCTTTCCAGCGATCTCACCCCTCTTGAGGCCTTCCGCGGCTAGGGTAAGGATTTCAAGCTCCCTTGCCGATAGGGAAGCCACGCTCTGTGTAGAGCGCTTCAGGCTCTCCATATACTGCCCACAGGCGGAAAGCACCTCCTTTATGTATGCGTCCCGCGAATCGGCATGGGCGATGTGCCTGACCATGTCTATGACGGCGGGCGCGTACTCGGCGAAGGGCAGGATGATGCGGTCCTCCCGCGCCATGCCGAAGGCTTCGCGGAGGGCAGCGCAGCCCGCCTCCATGCCGTAAAGCGGATATTGCGCCGCCGCCCTGAAAATCTGATTGTGTAAAAAGCCGAGCTGGTTGTGGAAGATGTCGAAACAGCGGGCAAATTCATCAGTGAGTATTTCGAGCTTGATGAAATTCTTTGAGAGCAGTAGCGCCTTGCCGTAGACAATATAGTTGAAGCCCAGGCCTTCGTAAAACAAATGCGCGGGGTACATATCCCCGGTTTGCAGCCACAGGGGGATACTGTCGAGCCGGGTGAGACAGCCGTATACGTATCCTTCCACAAGTTCAAGCCCGGTGTTGTAATAGGGGTTGTTCACCAGCGTCACATCCTGCCTCAGCTGCCGCAGAAGCTCCAATGCTTCATCGGTCTTCCCCTGATGGAGATACAACCTGATCAAAGCATGGTAAGCGCAGATCATAAGACCGACCTGTTCCTTGGTCTGCGCTTTGTAAATGGCTTTGAAGGCATTGAGCTCCGCCGCCTGCCAGTCGCCGGTTTCTAGCGCGTATTCGGCCAGAGCCACATAGTCGCAGCCGGTGCCGCAGCCGTCGGCCAGCTCGGCAAAAATCGGAAAATCCGATGCCATGAGCTCCGTGAGCTCTTTGAGGCTGCCCGGCTCCCTGTAACAGGTATAGAGAAGATGGGGAGAGCCCAGGGTGAACTCAGCCTCCTGCTTTTGCAGAAAGGAAATATCCCCGTTAAGCAGATGCTGCGCTTCCTTCATACAAGCGGTCATTTCCTTGGCATCATTGAACACGGCAAAAATCCGGGTGAGATAAAGTTCTGCGAGAATGCGGTTTCTTCCGTGCGGGATGGGGCCTTGGACTTGCTCGCAAGCCTCCTGCAGCTCATTCAAGCGCCTCACGCCGTCCTGAAAAGCGTCGGGATCCCCGTTTGTCAAAATGATGGCGATATACTGCAAATAAGCCAGCGGATATTTGAGAAGCGTCTCGCGGGGCAATGCGGCAAACAGCTCTAAGACGCCGTCAAAAGTGGCGGCATCGCTGGTGATGGTATCTGCGTTGTCCAGCAGTGCGAGGATGCGTTCCGTCTCACCCGCGCGGCAGAGATAGCCGTATGCGGTTCTATATTCCCTTCGCGCAAGGTGCCATTCGCCAAGCCGCCGATTGAGCGCGGCACGTTCCTCTTTATCCTTCTGCTTACCCCGAAGGAAATCCAGCAGCACGTTGTGGATTTTATAGACCCCCGCCGCCTCGTCGAAGGCAACAAATGCGTTTTCACGGCGCAGCTTTTTAAGGGTTTCCTCCGATTTTTCTTCCTGCGTTACAAACACGGACTGCTCCGCCGTGAAGACGTCCATCATGGAAAGCCGTAACAAAAACCTTTGGATGCGCTCGTCGTATGCGTTATAGAGCACCTTCTCCACCAGCTCGTTGATAGCGCCGTTTCGACCCACGGAGATACCCCGTTCCATGCCGAGCATGATAAGATAAATCAGTGAAATCCAACCGCCTGTGTAATCGCCGATTTTTCTTATCTCGCTCTCGCCGGCCATGAAGCCCATCAGGGCACAATAGTCCTGAATCTCACTGTCGGTAAACCGCAGCATATTTTGAGGCACGACATTGCACAGCCCTTTTACGGAAAGCTCGGTGATGTCAAGATTTGTCGTATCGCGGGTCACGATGACAATGTGAAAATCGTCCGGCATTTCCATTACAAAGCGTCTGAAAAGCGCGGTCACCCGCATACTTCTTGCAAGGTGGAAATCGTCGATGACAAGAGCAGTATTGGGTTTGTAATCCATCTTATTGAGGATGGAAATAATCGCTGCTGTCTGAGGTGTGTTGGAAGGAACACCGAGCTTTTGGAGGCTGATCCCCGCCGCCTCGTCAAATTTACTGATTTCGGCCGCAAGCCTTTCCCAAAACCACGACGCCGTGTCATCTTCGGATAAAAAGGAAGTCCATATGACAGGAGTGCCTTTTAAAGCCAGGAATTCACGCACTGCCGTGGTTTTACCGTAACCGATGGGGGCCTCTACAATTGTCATCGGATAATCGAAGATGCTTTCCAAAGCGCGGTTGACTCGCTCGCGTTTAAGGTTTTTGAGCTTTTTTATCGCGGTGCACCTCCGTTCCAGAGTATTGGTTATATAAATCCATTGTCCATAATGGGAAAATAGTTTGTCGGAAAAAGCTTTATGTCGCAAGTATACAAAAAATGGCAGTACCTGTAAAGCATTCGGTTATCCGCTTGTACCGCTGCATCTAATCCTCCGTTGGACATACGGCCAGCTTATCTCGGACATCCTCCAGACTATCGGCGATAATGATATTGGTCATGCCTATTTCCACCAGTCTGCAGAGGCTTAAACGATATACATTGAGATGGGATGAGTAGGATTTGAAAATGCGACAAAGCGAGAACCGTCCCCTGTCGCACCCTGTCGCATCTGAATTCTATGCCTTGCCACCACTCATTTTGCGCTGAAAGACGATAACTGCGAGTGCAAAAATGACAACCGAATAACCCAATACAATTGTCAAATGCGGTAGCAGTTCGCCAATATTTCCCTGCAAGACTGCTTGTATTGCTTGCACACTATGATAAAACGGTAAAATTTCAGCCGTTTTTTTGAAAGCGCCGCCAATTAAGTCAATCGGAATAAACACCCCGGATAAGAATCCTGCAACATTCGTAAGCACTGCACCGCAAATTCCGCCTACGGCCTTTTCATCCAGCAGACTGCCGAATAATAAACCGAACCCCACAAACAAAAGCGAGGCCAGCGTTGTCACAAGAATGGCAAGCAGGAGATTGACGGTAAGTTCAAGCCCCACAATACAGGAGGCTAATAAAGTTATTGCGGCTTGCGCCGAAGCCATAACGATCATTGGCAAAGTGTAACCTACTATAAAATCGAAAGAGGTCATGGGTGAAGCGAACAAGCGCATTAAGAAGGATGAAGCGCGGTCTTTAGACAACAGCATGCCCGAAAACAATGCCATAAAGGCAGTTCCAAACATTGCCAAACCGGGTGCGAGGTTTTCAATTGAGAACATCGTATTATTGGCTTCAGCAGGAATGCTGGAATTAATGACGGACAGCATCACGAGCAGTATTAACGGAAATCCCAATCCAAAAAAGAGGTTAATAGGGTCACGCAGAATCTCTTTTGCATTGCGCTTGGCAAATAAATTAATCCTCATACGACCCCTCCTGAAAGGATAACAAAAGCGTCCTCTAATTTGCTTGTGCCAGTCTGCTCCTTCAATTCCGCTACCGTTCCAATCGCCGTCAATTTGCCATTTGCCATTATACCAATACGATCGGACAACGCTTCCACTTCCTCTAAATAATGTGTTGTGAGAATAATTGTCACCTTTCCCTTAAGTGCCCCAATCGATGCCCACAATTCGCGGCGGGCAAGCACGTCAAGCCCTAAAGTGGGTTCATCAAGAAACAAAATTTGGGGATTTGAAATCAACGCCATTGCAATGGATAGCCGCCTTTGCATACCACCTGATAGCTGTTTTGCTTTTTTATTCCGAACACCGTCAAGCTCAAATTTTGACATCATTTCATCAGCGCTCTTTTTTGCGGTTTTGCTATCTTGACCGTAAATCCCCGCCGTTAACTCCAAGTTTTCGATAACTGATAAATTGGCGGCTACGGCTGTTTCCTGCGGCGAGATATTGATTTTCTCTTTGACAGCTTGCGGGTTTTCTCTCACGCTATCACCGAGCAACACTGCATTTCCGCCCGTTGGTCTAATCAAACAGGACAACATTTTGATAGTCGTGGTTTTCCCCGCGCCGTTTACACCTAAAAGAGAAAACAATTCACCTTGCTCAATCGTCAGATTCAAATTATCTACCGCTGTAAATCCGCCGTATTTCTTTGACAGATTCGCAATTGTAATAGCATTCATTCTTCGCTCTCCCTCTGTGGTGTGCCATCAAAGATGGTTGTTACAAGTTTCGTAAACGCATTTTTGGGAGGTATCGCTATGCCTTGTTTTTCATCACCCAGAATAATCAAGGTGTCGCCGGGATTTATGTCAAATATGTCGCGGGCTTCTTTGGGGATAACAATCTGTCCCTTTTCACCCACTTTGACCGTCCAAGCGTATTTGCCTTTTGGTTTACTCATTCTGATCCCTCTGTTCGTAAAGTATGAAATGTATGATTTGTATCCTATACTATATGTAATTCAACTGCTTTTGTCAAGCACGCTTACAAATCTTTCTGCCGAAAAGCCCCAGTGCAACTGGGCTTTCTGGACATCAAAAAACCACCCACCGATAAAATTCCTTTTATCAATAGATGGTAGATAATCTGGTGGAGACGGGGGGAGTCGAACCCCCGTCCGAAAGAAAGGCCAGCTGAGTCTCTCCGAGCGCAGTTCGTGTTTTGAGTTCCGCTCAGCCGACGCCCTACGAACAGGCTTCTTCGAGCTATCCCCGATTAATTTTCCTGGTGTTTGTTGAGATTTCCTTGTTTCTTTGATAGTATTTAATCAAAGATTCTTTGCGTATTGCCCATTGGGATCAGCATACACTATCAAAGGAGGAATACCAATGTCCCAAGCTAAAACCAAAGGAGAAAACCCGATGATGAAAAAACGCATCTCAGTATCTCAGAAACGCCAGATAACAATACCGATAGATTTCTATAACAGCGTCGGCATTGACAAGGAAGTAGAATGCTACGTCCAAAACAATGCCATAGTCATCCGTCCCGTTCAGGAAAGCGGCGGAGAATTTGACGAGCAGATCTTGGCTGATTTAATATCCCAAGGTCTTTCCGGACAAGAATTACTTGATAAGTTTAAGGAAACCCGCCGCCAAATCCGTCCCGCCGTGGAACGCTTACTTGATGAAGCCAGTATTGCTGCTAGGGGGCAAGCATCAAACAATACTTATGAAGATATCTTTGGGTCGGAGGCAGACTGATGGCCAAATTAGTCATTTTGCCTCCTGCCGCTCATTATCTTAAAAAGATAAGAGAGAAATCGCTAAAAGACAAATTTCATGCCGCTATCGATCAGATTCTAAGAGATCCATATTGGGGCGAACCTAAAACCGGTGATCTTAGTGGCGTATACTGTTGTGATATCTTTCATAACAAAACTAACTACGAGTTGGCCTACACCATCGTTGAAGAAGATGACGAAACCGTTGTCGTTATACTTGCGGGTACCCGCGAAAACTTCTATGAAGAACTGAAGCGATACATGAAGTAACGAGGCATCAGGATGCACTATAGTTATTCTTGGTGCATAACAAAAGAACCCTTACGGGTCCTTTAATCGAGTATTACTCGCTATTAATCTGGTGGAGGCGGGGGGAGTCGAACAATTGACACCCGCGGCCCTTACCGTATTTCAGATTCTCTTACTGTAAAACTGTTTCCCATATATTCTATTTTAATACGAAACCGGTCAAGGGGCTGCATCCGTTCACAAACCCATTCCCTTATTACTACTGTACTCGGATCATGTGGTCGGTTATAAAACCTAAACATTATCATAATAAATCTTATTAAACTCTTGACTTAGTTTAGGCAACCCTTTCAAACTCCTATCAACATTATTAACCTGAATAATTGGCGTTACTTGTCGCACAAGACTTAAAATAAACCTTTTATTTTGATCGCACACTATATTGTATGTGTATGCT
>JAAZLQ010000016.1 GCA_012799255.1 Bacillota bacterium | reverse complement strand
TTGCAGAAGTAGAAGATGTCGAACTTGAACCATCACTTGGTAATGGTGGCCTTGGTCGTTTGGCATCATGTTTCATCGATTCAATGTCAACTCTTGGTATCAATGGTGAAGGTGTTGGACTTAACTATCACTGCGGACTTTTCAAACAAGTCTTCGTTGACAACCAACAAGAAGCAGAAGCTAATTACTGGATTGAAAAAGATTCATGGCTTGTTCCAACGGATATTAGCTACGATGTACCATTCAAAAACTTCACACTTAAATCTCGCCTAGACCGCATCGATGTTCTTGGTTACAAACGTGATACTAAGAACTATTTAAACTTGTTTGATATTGATGGTCTTGATTACGGTTTGATTCACGATGGTATTTCATTTGATAAGACTGAAATCAAGAAAAATTTGACACTCTTCCTTTACCCAGATGATTCAGACCGTAACGGTGAGTTGCTTCGTATTTACCAACAATACTTCATGGTTTCAAATGCTGCGCAATTGTTGATTGATGAAGCACTTGAACGTGGTTCAAATTTGCATGATTTGGCTGACTACGCTTACGTGCAAATCAATGATACTCACCCATCAATGGTTATCCCTGAACTTATTCGTCTTTTGACTGAAAAACACGGCATTGATTTTGAAGAAGCAGTATCAATCGTGAAAAATATGGTTGGTTACACTAACCACACAATTTTGGCAGAAGCACTTGAAAAATGGCCACTTGATTACCTTAACGAAGTTGTGCCACACTTAGTAACAATCATTGAAAAACTTGCTAAATTGGTTGCAGATAAATATTCTGACCCTGCTGTCCAAATTATCGACGAATCAGGTCGCGTTCACATGGCACACATGGATATTCACTTCTCAACATCAGTTAATGGGGTTGCAGCGCTCCACACTGAAATTCTTAAAAATAGTGAATTGAAACCATTCTATGATATTTATCCAGAAAAATTCAATAACAAAACAAACGGTATCACATTCCGTCGTTGGCTTGAATTTGCTAACCAAGATTTAGCTGATTACCTTAAAGAATTAATCGGCGACGAATATCTTACTGACGCAACTAAACTTGAAAAATTGCTTGCTTTTGCTGATGATGAAGCAGTTCATGCAAAACTTGCTGAAATCAAACATAATAATAAATTAGCTCTTAAACGTTATCTTAAAGATAATAAAGGTATTGAGCTTGATGAAAATTCAATCATTGATACACAAATCAAACGATTCCACGAGTACAAACGTCAACAAATGAATGCACTTTATGTGATTCATAAATATCTTGAAATCAAACGCGGTAACCTACCAGAACGTAAGATTACAGTTATCTTCGGTGGTAAAGCAGCGCCAGCATACATCATCGCACAAGATGTTATTCATTTGATTCTTTGCTTGTCAGAGTTGATTAACAACGACCCAGAAGTAAACAAATACCTAAATGTTCACTTAGTTGAAAACTATAATGTTACTGTAGCTGAACACTTGATTCCTGCGACAGATATCTCAGAACAAATCTCACTTGCTTCTAAAGAAGCTTCAGGTACTGGTAACATGAAGTTCATGCTTAACGGTGCTTTGACACTTGGTACAATGGACGGTGCCAACGTTGAAATCGCTGAACTTGCTGGTATGGATAATATTTATACATTCGGTAAAGATTCAGATACAATCATTGATCTTTATGCAACTCAAGGTTACGTAGCAACTG
>JAAZLQ010000295.1 GCA_012799255.1 Bacillota bacterium | reverse complement strand
GAACAGCCATTGCTTGTGCTTTTTTAGCAAGTTCGTCAGAAATGCGAGCTGGCACGATTGTCTTAGATAGAATGTTATTACGATGAATATTTTCTTGCACTGGGAAAACAGTCATATCCTTGCCATTTCCTGACACAATCACAGAAATTTCAAGGTCAAAATTCACAAATTCTTCCAAAACACACTCGCAAGAATTCGCTAATTTGTTAGCGTCAGCTAAATTATTTGCTGACTTAATCACGATTTGCCCGTGACCATCGTAGCCACCAGTTGCTGTTTTCAAGACATAATTCTTGGATAAATCAATATTCTCAAGGTCAAGGCTCGATGTCACAACCTTGTAAGGTGCCACTTTCACACCTGCCTTTTGAGACAAAAAGTTTTTCTCAAAAATACGATTTTGTGAAATGCGAAGTAGGTCAGTTCCTTGTGGCAATTGATTGTCTTTAACCACAGCATCCAAGGCATCTGCATCGACATTTTCAAACTCATAAGTAAGCACATCGCAACGCTCCGCCAATTCACGCATCGCATCAACATCATCGTACGGTGCCACAATCATATCACTAACACGTGATGCTGGGCAATCCGCTGTCGGGTCAAGGGTAACCACCTTGTGCCCCATATAAATAGCTGAAATAGCCATCATCTGACCTAATTGTCCACCACCGATAATACCAATTGTTTTAGTCGAGTTCATCTGTTGATGCCTCCGCAACCTTACCTTGTTCGATAGCAAAGTTTTCTAGTTTTTCTGCCAAAGCTGCATCTTCAATCGCCAAAATACGAAGAGCTGTCAAAGCTGCATTTTTAGCTCCTGATTCACCAATCGCCATTGTCGCAACTGGTACGCCACCAGGCATTTGAACGATTGAATAAAGAGAATCAAGTCCACTAAGGGCACGTGATTTCACAGGAACACCAATAACTGGAAGTGTTGTTTTTGCTGCGACCATACCAGGTAAATGCGCAGCACCACCAGCACCAGCAATAATCACCTTGATACCACGACCTCGTGCTTCTTCGGCATGTTTAAACATCAAATCTGGTGTACGATGAGCTGAAACAACTTTCTTCTCATAAGCCACACCAAATTCATCAAGTACTTCTGCTGTTTTTTTCATGGTAGCCCAATCTGATTTGCTACCCATGATAACTGAAATTAATGGTTTCATTATTTTCCTTCCAATTGTTTTATATCTTCAACATCAAGAACAAGATAACCAAGTTTCTTTAATTTTTGAGTAAAAAGTCCGCTACCTGCCACTTTTTTACCAGAAAAGTTTCCATCATAAATTTGATTAACACCACACGACGGACTGCGTGATTGTAAAACTGCTAGGTCAATTTGTTTGCCAGAAATCTCATTGACACAACGCTCAATTCCTTTTTCAAACAAATCATCGTAACAATTTCCCATCTTATCGAGGACATGTCCGTCTACTAATTCAACAGGTTCTCGTGGTGTAGGAAGCCCAGCTAAAACTTCTGGACAAATAGCTATTACATCTTTGTCAGCAACATAATCAACAAGAGTTTGATTGTAATTATGACCGCCATTGTACTTACATCTCTCACCCAAGAGACATGCACTGACTAAAATACATTTAGGTTTAGCGTCCAAGAGCTTTACTTCCAATATCGTTACGATAGAAAAGACCTGCTGTATCTTGTTTGGCAAGCTCTGCATAGATAACATCTTGAGCTGATTTTACATCATCTTCTGTCGTCACTAGCATATACACACGTCCACCATTTGAAAGAAGTGATTTATCTTCAGCAAATTTTGCTCCCGCATAATAAGTAATAACATCACCTGATGTTTTTGCAGGAAGATGAACACCTTTTTCATAGGCAACAGGATAACCTTCTGAGGCAACCACTACACCAAGAGTCACACCTTTATCTGTCCATGTAATTTCTGGAACTTTTCCATCTAAAATATCAGTCATATTTTGTGCAAAATCAGATGTCAAACGTGGCAAGATAACTTGCGTTTCAGGGTCACCAAAACGTGAATTGAACTCGATAACTTTTGGTCCATCAGCTGT
>JAAZLQ010000217.1 GCA_012799255.1 Bacillota bacterium | reverse complement strand
TTACCAGATCGCGATACATGTCTTTTGAAAAATCTGCTTTATCACTTATATACTCCTCAAAATCAATAGTAGGTCCTTTTCTTGATTTTAATTCCGCTAACGATAATATTTCAAGATTCTGGCCAAGAATATCTAATAGTTTATGAATACTATAATTAGATCTTACATCAAAGATTCTACCAAGAGTTAAAATCGAAACTGTAGCTAAATTGTATAATGTAAAGTTCCAAAACTCCGGGGTTTTATTGATTGGTTCTTGTCTATTAACGGTGAGAATATTTATAGCATAATGCAAGCATATGTTTTTAAAGCCATACTCTACTTCGCTCTCAAATACTTTAAACTGGTTATTATAGTTTTCAATAACTTGTTTATCCAACATTGACCTCCAATTTGGATTAAATAGTTTAACTATATTAGATAATAAAAACTAAACTATCTTCCGATTTAGGCGGAAGACAATCTGTTCACCCATACGCTCCATTGTGAGATACGGTACCGCTGCCATATCAGCCTGCGTAACATTAATGATAGTAAATGGGAAAATTGCTGGATGTGTTATAAATGCCTCCCAAGTCATATATTGCCGTTCATTTGCTATTATTATAGCAGCAAAAAGAACTGCTACTGTTTTAGGATCAGATACCATTATGCATTTTTTACTATAGGACGAATGACCAACTTTTTTAAGAGCGTCCATGTCGCACAATGATTTAAATGTTCTTGTTATTGCACATAAAACGGAATTCCGGGCACCCCATTTTTCTCCTATTGCATCTTTTATTTGTGTAGCTTTAACGACGTCTCGGATCTCAAAAAATTTGCCAAGAGTCTCGCATAAATCAAAAAATATTTTATATTGTGTCATCAGTAAAGCCCAATGAATTGGCAAGCGTTCTGCTTGAGATAAATCCTTTGCTGCATCTACAGCCTCATTATGAAGAGGTTTTGTGGTGTCGTACCAGATATTCTGAACTACCCTTCTTGTCTTAAGAATATTTTCTTTAGCAGTATAAATTCGAGATATTGAGTCTTCCAAACGTTCCTTAGCATCTTCTTCAGATACACCCGCAATAAACAACTCAAAAGATTCATTCATCATTTCATTATTTATGCTAGTGATAAGTGCAACTCTCTCAGTCATAATTTTTTTCTCCTATTCTAACAAACGGTACCAGCAATTCTTCAATAGAATCACTGCCGTGTGTGATGTATTTATTACCGCGATCGCCAATACACTCCCCGTTTGCAAAGAGGAAATAGCGATAGTTTTTCGGCATGTAAGTACCAGCATACTCGTAAACCTTGAATTTATCAAGATCTTCAGCACCGGCGAAATCCTTATAAATAACAGCCCTGCGACTAACTTCTTCGGTCAATAGCCCAGGCTTTGAAAATCGACCCATACCAACCGCCTCAGTATGTCCGTGATCGGCAGTGATATAAACATCAAACCCAGCAGATAATAAACTTTCAACCATGTTTCTAAGCGTTCCATTCTTAAGCCATGTGACTATATCCACAACCATTCCATGAGTCCCCTGTAATTGCCTGTGCATAAGGTCATCAATGAAATTAATAACAATTCCAGCTGCTTTGACTTTCTCAGAGATTTCCGGTGTTTCGGTTTTTCCGAAATATATTTCATCGTCTCGTAGCCCGTGTTCCGTCCAGTATTGTTGCCACTGTTTTTCTTCATCGGCCAGAGAAAACGTCTTCGTATTCTGCACTGGTAACGCCCCTGAAAATAAAGACTGCCGTGCAATGCTAGTTATTGTTGGTATAAAAGAAAACACTGTATTAACATTTAATCTCCACGGCGCATCGGCGAATGATTCACGGATTATTTGCCAATCTACAAAGCTCATACCATCGATAACGATAATTGCCGGTTTTTGGCTATTTCGTCGAACATAATCCAGAATATGGTGAAGCATTACTGGTTGGTTAATGTCTGCAGACACCGCAAGAGACGGATATCGCTCAGAAGTCCAGTTACGGAAGGTTAAATTCACAGAACTGTATATATCCTGGATATTTTTAATAGAAAATCCTTTGTCGCGTAGCAGCATAAGTTTAGACAATAATTCAATAACTGGCGTCCAATCACGATATGTTTTACATAAGGGCAAACGCATCATTAGTTCTCGCGTTGCAGATGTAGAAAAGGCATCTACAACATCCTGGTTGAACATATCAGTTGTTAAAAAAGCCTTTGTCTGCTTTGCTGTCAACCGATTTCCACTTAAAAACTTTATTGCTACAGATAAATAATTAAAGTCAATATTTCGAAAATCACGTAGAGTAGGACTATCTAGTTTAGAAAATACTGTATCAAGCCCCAGATTAACAATAGTGAACTGCTTATATATGTCATAAGGTATCTGGATATCCAGGCTTGGTATTATTAAAATGGTGCGTTCTTTTGTCTGGCGACAATTTCGTTCGTAAATGAAGCGAAGTTCTTCAGAGCTATTCACTTCAAAAATACTATACTCTTCCCAATACAATCCATTGGTTACAGCAGCTAGAGAAACTAAACCGTCAATATCATAAATAATAAGCTGATCAACATAAGGCAATCCAGCCTTTTCAAATAGTAAATCTTTTAACATGGCTTTTTCACCTTGCATATTAACATTGGTTGCAACGAAGGACAAATGCTTTTACTCCGATTATAATCATGCTGTAGCTCTTGCAATTGCCTCTCGAGCTTCCTAATCCGTGACGCACGAATATTCTCTATTCCAATTCTGTTAGCCGCTTCTATACGGAGTGTTAAGGCATATCGGCGCTTTTTATATTCTTTTTCGTGCCAAGAATAATAATGATTTTTCATTTCAAGGAAGATATCCTCAGTTAACTCAGCTGCACGAGAAAAAATAGCAGAATATGTTTCATCATTTAGCAATTCTGTACCTAGCATATTAAGTGTAATCTTATTGTTAAGCATTTCATCCCAAAGCAATTTAGATGCGGCAGGACGATAGACATTATTTTCATTAATAAACAATGAAACCATACGCTGATTTTCATCTCCATCACTTAAGGAAATTCTCCACAATGACCATAAACCATTCTCAGTGTTTGCTCCTTTCACTTCAAAAACAGGCATACCATCTTTTAAATGCCATACTATTTTGTCACCAAGGAGCATTTGTATTTGAGGATCGGACACAGACAATTCTAAATCAAATAGAGGATCTATACTATATCCTTTCCAAGTTTTATAATGACTGAGCATATTGCGCAAGACACTGTGAAATGCTTGTTGCTGCCGTTCAAACTGGCTATCAGGCATTAGCGTTTTTTCATCACGTATTATTTCACGGACTTTAACAGCCTGACCAACTTGTTTCTCCATTTCCTTACCAAGCTCATCAGTATAGTATGTACCATACTTTTGCGCCGATATAGTCTTCATATATACCTGTGTGAAGTCAAGATCGGCACTATCACTATTGAGTACATCTTGGAGTTTATCAATACCAAGTTCTGATAGTATTGTGGCTAATTTTTCTTCAAGAACAGTACGAACACGATTTTCAATAGTATCATTA
>JAAZLQ010000070.1 GCA_012799255.1 Bacillota bacterium | reverse complement strand
TTTGGTTGCCACGGGCGAGCAGCATGGTGATTGCCGCAGTTGTAGTGGTCTTACCATGGTCAACGTGACCTACGGTACCCACGTTGACGTGGGGTTTCGTTCTTTCAAACTTTTGCTTTGCCATTTTGAACTTCCACTCCTCCCGGGAAAAAATCGTAATTCTTGATCACGGTATGATTCGTCAACTGCCAGAGAACTCCTTCTAATAAACCAAGAAAAGCCACATTCCGCAGCACAGCGCAAGCCAGGCGCCAACCAAGACCGCTAGAATTTGCTCATCACTAATCCTCGGACCTCTCTGTCTCTGGATTAGTGTTACCAGATAGATGGAAAACAACACCCCTACCGGCCACACCAGCCACAGCGGGAGCAGCCACAGAAAAACACATGTAATTGACAAACCACTGATCAGGGCCCACAACATAGTCCGGCCTCCCACCTACTGCTCTCAGCCTATAGTATGGGAGTCTCACTGTCATGCAACAAAAAACCACCAGATTCTCTCTGACGGCTAGGAAAACATGGTTGCGGGGGCCGGATTTGAACCGACAACCTTCGGGTTATGAGCCCGACGAGCTACCAGACTGCTCCACCCCGCGGTGTTTTTAGGAAAGTGGTGGAGGGAGAAGGATTCGAACCTTCGAAGGCGTTGCCAACAGATTTACAGTCTGCCCCCTTTGGCCAGCTTGGGTATCCCTCCACGATAAAATGATCCAAATTGGAGCCGGTGGAGGAAATCGAATCCACAACCTCTCGATTACAAGTCGAGTGCTCTGCCAATTGAGCTACACCGGCTTAACCACTTAAGAGTATAGCAACCAAAATTAGTTCTGTCAACAGCTATTTTCTAGTTTTAATTGAGACTCTCTCTTTTTTCAAGATAACGTTCTAATTTGCGCTTTACTCTTTGCAGAGCATTATCAATAGACTTCACATGACGTCCTAACTCGTCGGCAATCTCCTGGTAACTCTTGCCCTCTAAGTAGTACATCAGCACTTGCCATTCCAGTTCACTCAAAAATTCAACCATCTTGCTCTCAATGTCTACAAACTCTTCGCGACTAATCACCAGTTCCTCAGGATCCGTCACTTTCGAGCCAGAGATCACGTCGAGCAAGGTTCGGTCTGACTCTTCGTCGTAAATAGGTTTGTTTAATGATACATAGGAGTTTAGAGGGATGTGTTTTTGCCGAGTTGCTGTTTTGATGGCTGTAATAATCTGGCGAGTGATGCACAATTCTGCAAAGGCGCGAAAAGACGCCAACTTGTCGGGCCGAAAGTCTCTGATGGCTTTGTACAACCCAATCATGCCTTCTTGAATAATGTCCTCCCGATCCGCGCCAATTAAGAAATAGGAGCGCGCTTTTGCCCGTACGAAATTCTTGTACTTATTGATCAAATGTTCTAAGGCCTGATCATTGGTATCCCGGGCTAGTTGAACAATCTCTTCGTCACTGAGACTTTCGTACATGTCAAAAAACTTTCTCGGTGCATTAGCACTCACCATCCATCGCCTCCACCCCAAGTGTCATTTTAAACAGTTTGTCCAAATGGCACATGCTAATTATACCCCAAGGTCTTGGGGGGGTCAAGGTTAGGCTAACTGCGCTGGCGCACCACCTCGAACATGAGCAACGATGCGGCTACTGAAGCGTTTAGCGAGTTTATTTGCCCCCGCATGGGAATTGAGGAAAGGAAGTCACATTTTTCCTTCACTAGTCGACTTATGCCAGATCCTTCATTACCAATCACTAGCGCAACTGGCCCTGTTAGATCTTGAGTATAACAAGGCTCGCCAGCCATGTCAGCACCAATGATCCAATAACCTGCTTCTTTTAGTTGTTCGATGCTGGAAACTAAATTGCCCACCCGGCAAATGGGTACATGATTGGCTGCACCAGCTGAAGACTTCATCACTGTGGAAGTAACACCTACAGCCCTTCTCTTCGGTATCACAACTCCATCTGCGCCCAACGCTTCGCAACTGCGGATAATGGATCCCAAATTATGGGGATCTTGGATTCCATCCAAGAGTATCAAAAATGGAGCCCAATTAGGATCACGGGGTTTGGCTAAAAGCTCAGTTAGTTCCCAATAACGAATCTGGGCCAACTGGGCCAAGACCCCCTGATGATTCGTACCATCGCTGAGCTTATCAAGGACAGTACGTTCCACCTCTTGGACGACTATTCCTTGTTCCCTGGCCACCGCCAAAATCTCTCGAATAGAGCCCTGCCGTTGTCCTTTAGCCAGCATGATTTTGTTGATTTCCTGACCTGAGCGCAATGCTTCTAAGACCGGTTGGCGTCCAACCACATCAACCACTGATTTTCAATACCTCCCTTTCAAACTCAGAAAAACTGACGGGAGCCAGATCCTTCACTAAGTCAAGGATAGCCTGCGCGTAAACTCTAATCTCATACTGGGCTTGTCTATCCATGCGAAGGTGCAAGAAGTTCATTAGGGAACTACCATTTACAGTCCAATACAAATTAGTGTAGATTCCAATGGGTAAAATGCTCCTAGCCTGCTCCTTAGCGACTTTATGAGTTCCCACCAGCTCCTCGTAGAAATCAAAGGAAGCTTCGTTTTGCTTAATCCAAGCGTCGCGCAAATCACCTTCTAAGTCTTCCGGGATATAGTAGTCCCGCAGTGCAATGCAATAACGTAAAGACTCTTCGTTAAATGAACCCATGCGGTGGCGGAACCACTGTCTAGCCACAAAAAGTGGAGCCTTCACATCAAAGGTAAAAACCATTGCTTCAAAGGGCGTCTTATGTCCTGCTTTAATTAGATGCCGGAGAAGCTTGCGATCCGCGTCCTCTGTTTTCGCCTCACTACGCCAGCAACGTCTGGCGTTTCGAATGACAGCATCATCGCCGCCCATGTGTTCCACCAAACGAACAAATCCATTATTCAGTACCTGCATATCCGTCCTCCTTAATCCAAATCCATGGTAGGGGAAACCTTGTGTAACAATTCCAAAAGCCGTTCTTCTTGGCCACTTAAATAAAGGTAACCCAGTAAAGCCTCCATCCCGGTACTATAACGATACTCCGTCACATCTCCGTGTCTTGGTACCCCACCCTTAGCATTTCTACCTCGACGCACCACTTCCCTTTCAGCTTCCGTCAAATCGGGCTCCCAAGCATGAATGATCTCAGCTTGGCGAGAAGCTTGCACATACTGCACCGCAGTGCGGTGCAGCATATGCATTTTAGCAGGAAAGGAAATCAATTTCGTACGAATGTAAAGCTCATAAACGGCATCACCCACGTAGGCCAAAACCAATGGCGATAGTTCGCTGGGATTTAGTCCTGGTTCCACAAACAATAATTACACCTTCCATCTCGGCCCCTGGGGTGTGTCTTCAATGGTGACGCCCAGGTCTGCTAATTGATTGCGAATTTGATCAGAGAGTGCATAATTCTTTTGCTTCCGCAACTCTTCCCGCAGCTCTAGAAGTAAGTCAAGCAGGGGTTCAACCAAACCGTCCTGTTCTTGTCTTTCTAACTGCAACACACCGAGGATATTACCCGCCCAGTGCGAAAGAATGTCCCAGGCCTTTTGTAACACCTGCTTATGCTTCCCCTGGTTATGTTTATAGCCATTAATCTCGCGCACCACTTCAAAAAGTATGCCGATGGTCATGGCAGTATTAAAATCGTCAGAGAACGCGTCTAACAGTTCTTGCTCATACTTAGCAAGGTTCTCCAGCGTCTCTTGGTCAAAGGGATTTAACTCACCCTCCGCTCCCGAATTTAGATCTTCCTGCAATTTCAGCGTTGCATCATTAAGGCGCGACCAACCTTTTTCCATCTCCTCTAGCTTACCTTCATAGAACTCAAGACCAGAACGGTAATGAGTAGATAGCAAGTAAAAGCGGAGCAAACCTTTAGGATACTTTTCTGCCAATTGACGTACGGAGATCACGTTGCCCAGGGATTTCGACATTTTTGTATCCTTAAGATTAATCATGCCATTATGCACCCAATAACGGGCTAAAGGCTCACCGGTTGCAGCCTCGGACTGGGCAATCTCATTTTCATGGTGGGGGAAGATCAGGTCATTGCCACCTCCATGGAAATCAAACTGGGTGCCCAGGTATTTTAGACTCATTGCAGAGCACTCAATGTGCCACCCTGGTCGACCGGCACCCCATGGGCTTTCCCAGGCTGGTTCTCCTGGTTTGACACCCTTCCAGAGGGCAAAATCCGCAGCATCACGCTTAGCAGGATCCACCTCAAAACGGGTTCCTTGTTTGAGTTCTTCTAGTTTTTGCTTACTCAACTTACCGTACTCTGGAAAAGAAGAAACATGGAAGAATACATCACCATTAGCGGCATAGGCGTGTTCCTTTTCAACGAGTTTTTCCACTAGGTCAATAATCTCTGGCATATGCTCACTGACTTTGGGGTAAATATCCGCCCGCTGCACTCCCAGCGCATCCATGCTTGCAAGGTATTCCGCAATGTAACGTTTGGAAATCTCCAGTGCTGGCACCCCCTCATCCTGGGCACGTTGAATGATCTTATCATCCACATCTGTGAAGTTCTGAACATGGAGAGTCTCATAACCTTGCCACTTAAAGAATCGCAAAATCACATCCCAAACCACGCTTGGTCTGGCATGTCCGAGATGGGTATCAGAATACGGAGTAACACCGCAGACGTAAACACTCACCTGCCCGGGCTTACGGGGTACAAACTCTTCTTTAGTCTGAGTCAGGGTGTTATAAACCATGATCTTCGTCATCTCTCTTACCTCCTAAAAAAAATAACCCTCTCTCCTACACAGAGACGAGGGTCGCGGTTCCACTCTGCTTCTAAGTTAGATTGTAATACAACCACAACTTAGCGCTCAACATACACGGTAACGGGTGTGACCGTCCAAGCCTACTTTCACACGTAGCCAGAATAGGCAGTGCAGTTTCGGTTGGAGGATCAGGGGTGCATTTCACTGAGTTCGCCACAGGATAATCACACCGATTATATCCCTCTCTTTGAGGCGTGCCCTTCGAATAGGGCCCTCACCTACTCTCCCCATCATATCCATTTACTTATATGCTCCTAATTATATGCAAGCACTGACCGCAAGTCAACTCCGTTTAGCAGTAAGTGAAACAACGGTCTGTACAGCGATTCCTTCTTCTCGTCCCACAAAACCCAATCCTTCAGCTGTCGTAGCCTTGACATTAATTTGACCCTCACCGACTTCTAACTCCCGCGCCAAGTTTTCTTTGATTTTTGCCTTCCAAGGTCTTAGCTTGGGTCTTTGCGCTTGAATGGTTATATCTACATTATTCACCACCATCTGCTCAGCTTTGAGGATGTCCATCACTTCGCGTAAAAGTCTAATACTAGAAATCCCCTTATACTGAGGATCCGTATCAGGAAAGAAGTCCCCAATATCGCCTTTGCCCAAGGCCCCAAGAATGGCATCCATAATAGCATGGGTGACCACGTCAGCATCTGAATGACCTAATAGACCCTTTTCAAAGGGAACTTCAATACCACCAAGGATTAATGGCCGCTCTTCCACCAAACGATGGACATCATAACCGAAACCCACCAAGAATTCCTGCTGCCGCGGTAAGTCCTCGGGAGTTGTAATCTTGATATTGCCATAATCACCCAGCACAATGTGGACCGCATGTCCTAATGCTTCTAACAAGAAACAGTCATCGGTAGCGGATAGCCCCTTCTCCCTCGCTTCTTGGTGCGCTTTTAAAATCAAATCATAGGCGAAGATCTGAGGTGTTTGCATAGACCAAAGATCCTCACGGGGCGGGGTTTCTATCACAATACCGTCTTTTACCTTTTTAATAGTATCCTTGACCGGAACTGCAACACCAACTGCCAAATGTTCTTTAGCGGCCTCTAAGGCCCTTAGCACAACTTTCTGGGTGATATAGGGTCTAGCTCCATCGTGAATAATAACCCAGTCCGTGTTACTTGCAAGTGCACGCAGACCAAAGTAGACACTTTCCTGCCTTTCTGCACCCCCTAACACTACCTGGACCTTTTTATTGGGAACAACTTTGTGGACCAGATCCTCCACTATAGCTAAATCCACATCTCTTGTAACCACTACAACTTCAGAAATCTCATCCAGCTGATTAAAACACTCTAGACTATACTGAAGTAAAGGTTTTCCACCAAGGGAGAGGAGAACTTTATTCCCTTCCGCCCCCATCCGTTTGCCCGAACCAGCTGCAGCAATGATCGCTCCTACATTCATGGCGCCAACTCCTTTTAGCAAAAAAGAGCCCGATGGGATGGCATCAGGCCCTTCGAACTTATTAAACTTATAATGCCCGCTCGATAGACTTAGGTTTAGCAAAAATCATGCGACCCGCCGCTGTCTGCAATACGCTTGTTACTAGAACAGCGACCGTTTGGCCGATATACCGACGACCCCCATCAACCACAATCATGGTGCCGTCATCTAAATATCCCACTCCTTGGCCTTGCTCCTTGCCATCCTTAATCACATGAACCTTAAGCTCTTCACCGGGCAAAACAACCGGTTTGACAGAATTGGCCAACTCGTTTATGTTTAATACCGCTACGCCGTGCAGTTCGCATACTTTGTTAAGGTTATAATCGTTGGTGACAACCTTGCCATCCATATCTTTGGCTAGTCGCACCAACTTCGTATCCACCTCGCCTAGTTCCCCATAGTCTTCCTCGACAATGCGCACATTAGAATAAGGTTCTTTTTGAATCTTATTAAGAATGTCTAATCCGCGTCTTCCGCGGTTACGCTTGAGAACATCAGACGAGTCAGCAATGTGTTGAAGCTCCTCCAAAACAAAACCTGGCACGATTAAGTCGCCTTCTAAAAAACCGGATTTGGTAATATCCGCAATTCTACCATCGATAATTACACTGGTATCAAGTATCTTCGGAGTAGCCGTAGAAGTGCTTTTCGCTTTTATCCGCACTTTATCACTACGGGAAAACACATGTGCCATATCATCATTTTTACGTAAGCCTACTACTAATCCTAGATATCCTAATAATATTCCAAGCACAATCGGCACATAATCTCCAACCACTGGGATTCGCAGTAAAGGTATGGAAATAACTAGCGCAATAATCCAACCAACCACAAGACCAATAATACCGCCAACCAATTCATGGGTCGGTGTTTTTAAAAGAACATGGGTTGCCCTTTTACCGCCTGCAACAAGCAATTTTACCAGTGGTGGGCCAACCACAATTCCCACCAGAACACCACCAACAGCAAACAGACCAACTAAGTAACTCTCATCGATGAATCCCGCCATCGCGCCAGTACTAAGTACAAGTAACGACCCAGCATAACCAAAAAGCGCGCCAATGGCCGCAAATACAATCCTAATGAATATGACCAAACTTCGCTTCACCTCCCACTTTGTTAAAATGCCTGCGATAGTTTAGCTCATTCACGATATAGTATTTCCTGTTTTGTCTTCGGTATTCTTTTTTAACCTAAAATGTCAGCGTCACCCCCTAGCCTTCAAAGAAACCAGTAATTGTCTCCACGATTTTCTCCTCAGTAGAGTCCAGCGCTATTACTAACTCACTAATCAGAATTTGGCGAGCAGTATCCAGCATTTTCCTCTCTCCTGTGGATAAGCCCTTGTCGTTCTCTCTGATCGTGAGATTGCGCACAACTTCTGCGACTTCATAGATGTCTCCGCTTTTAATCTTCTCCATATTGGCACGATAGCGACGATTCCAGTTAGTAGACATGGGAGTTTCCTCTCCCTGCAAAACCTGGTAAACGCGGCGAACCTCTTCCTCGCCGATCACCTGGCGCAAACCTAACTCCTCAACGGACTTCATGGGGATCATCACTTTCATTTCTCCTATGGGGAGCTTCATGATGTAGTACTTTTGCTTTTCACCTAGTACTTCCCGCTCCTCTATGGCCACGATAACGCCTGCACCATGCATAGGATAGACAACGTTATCTCCTACATTGTACAAATCGAACCCTCCTTTAAATAAAACTAGGTCCTTACAATTAATTTACCATTATGGGCAACGAAAGTCAAACTGACCAGGCGTTGGGTACCCCATAAGCCCTTAACTTGACAACCGATTTTCAAAAGACTTATAATGAAACCAGAATTGACCCCAAAGGTGGCGAGAGGACGTGACCAAAGTGACTAAGCCATTAAACACTTGTAATCATTTCCAAAAAAATGTACAAGAGAACTTAGTAAGGCATTATAGCATCTTGGATATCGTTTCTAAGTTTCAAGAGACAAACGCACGGGTAAACAGAGCGCTCTTTCGGGCGGTTACGGATTGTGGGTGTATCCAAATCGACGCCTCCAAACAAGTGTTGCCCGACGATTGCTCTTTTGAAGACATCCGTAATCACATCCAATCACATTTAACGGGGCAACTATGCGAAAACTGTAAAGAAGTCGTAGAGGCAGAAGTAGGGCAAAACCTCTTCTACTTAACTGGTATGTGCAACGCACTTGGTCTGAACCTCGAAGAGATTATTCACAAGGAAAGTCAACGAGTTAATACCCTAGGAATATTCCATCTCCGTTAGTTTAGATATGGCTGTCAACTAATACCTGCTCGCGCAAGCGACGCAAACCTTCTTTAATTGCTTTCGCCCGAACTTCTCCAATCCCTTCTACATCATCTAACTCTTCTATAGTCGCATCCATGATCGTGGAAAGATCTTCGAATGAGTTAACTAGGTTTTCAATAACAGGCATGGGCAAACGGGGTATCTTCGCTAGTATGCGATATCCCCTGGGAGCCACTGCCTGTTCTAAACTGCTGATACCACTTCCAAAACCTAGCGCCTTAGAAAGTAGACCCAAGTTCAACAGATCATCAGAATCCAATTCTTCCAGTTGGATCCACACTTCACCTAAGTTCTCACCCATAAAGTAATCTTTAAAAACTAATAGACCCTCATCTTTAATATCCGCCATTAACTCTTCTAGCTGCATTCTGACTAAGCGACCTTCTGAGCCTAGTTGAATCACGTAGCGCTCAATTTCCCTTGCAATTCTGTTTACCATTTGGCTACGTTGCAGTACTGTAGTGACATCTGTTAGGGTGACCAAATCTTCAAACTCCAACGCGCTCAAATTAACCAAGGACTGCTGAAAGACACTCCGGTACTTCTCCAGAGTAGACAGGGCCTGGTTCGCTTTAGATAGAATTACACTTACTTCACGGATAACATATTTCCAGCTTTCCCTATAAACGGTAATTACATTACGTCTTTGGGAAATAGAAATAACAATCTGGCCGGTCTGTTTTGCCACACGCTCTGCCGTTTTGTGGCGTGTTCCCGTTTCAAAACTGGGAATCATTGGATCTGGCGTGAGTTGAGTGTTGGCGTACAAAATCCGTTTAGCATCACTGGACAAAACAATGGCGCCATCCATTTTGGCCAGTTCATAAAGGGCTGCCGGGTGCATCTCCGCATCGATATTAAACCCGCCATTTACCAAATCTAACACTTCAGGCGTATCGCCAATAACAATTAAGGCACCTGTTTTAGCCTTTAGAATACTATCAAGTCCCTCATAGAGCTGGGTGCCCGGTGCCATTATCTCTAGGTGTTTATAAATCATTTCATCCTCACGCATGCACTCACCTTCTCTTCTCCACCGCAATTTTCAGAGCCTCTTGTATGGTACTTACGCCATAAACCTGAATGGGTTCATTTCCTTGCACATTACTCTCGGGAATAATGCAGCGTTCAAATCCCAATCGATGAAGTTCCTTGAGGCGTTGCTCCATCCCCCTAACCGCCCTAATCTCTCCTGCTAGGCCCACTTCCCCCAGAACTGCGCAGAGGGGATCAACGCTCACATTAGCTACACTGCTGGCCACTGCCACCGCCATGGCTAAATCCAAAGCGGGTTCTTGCAGTTTCAAACCTCCCGCAATATTCAGAAAAACATCTTGAGTCTGCAGGGGATAGCCCTGCCTTTTTTCTAACACAGCCAAGATAATTGAAAATCGTTGATAATCTACTCCCGTTGTTTGTCTCCTAGGATTACCACCAAAAGCGGTGGGAGCCACCAATGCTTGCACCTCAACCAAAAGAGGTCGCGTGCCCTCCATGTATGGCACGACTACAGAACCTGAGCTCTCTATCGGCCTTTGTGACAGAAGAAATTGGGAGGGGTTTGCCACGGGAATCAAACCCTTGTCGCTCATTTCGAAGATTCCCACTTCGTGGGTAGAGCCAAATCTGTTCTTAACCGATCTAATAATGCGGAAAGAGGTGTGCACCTCTCCTTCAAAATATAATACGAAATCTACAGCATGTTCTAGTACCTTAGGACCTGCTAGATTGCCCCCTTTGGTCACATGACCAACAAGCAAAATTGCTGTATTGGTGCCTTTCGCCAATTGCAAAAATCGCCCGGTAGATTCGCGCACTTGTCCTACACTACCTGGTGGTGAAGACACCTCATCCACAAACATGGTTTGAATCGAGTCGACTATGACTAAAATGGGCTGTTGCTCTCGGATTATTTCACAGACGGCTTCCGTGTTTGCCTCGCTTACCGCAATAAGTTCCTCTTCTAGAGCACCAAGACGGATGGCGCGCATCTTAAGTTGGGCTAAAGACTCTTCACCGGTAACATAAAGGACTTTTCCTTCTGTCCTTGCCACTTGGGCAGCCACCTGGAGTAGAAGTGTGGATTTGCCAATACCTGGATCTCCCCCAATTAGCCCCAAGCAACCTGGTACCAATCCGCCTCCCAGAACCCGATCTAGTTCTTTGATCCCAGTGCTAAATCGAGAGTAAGCACTATCTTCGATCTGTGTGAGGGGTACAGGTTTACTCTTGGCCACCCAAGCCCGAGCCTGCTTGCTCGCTGGCTGAACCGTTTCTTCTACTAGGGTATTCCATTCAGAACAGCCCGGGCATCTTCCCATCCAACGGGGACTCTCGGCTCCACAACTTTGACATACAAAAACCACAGTCTTTTTTGCCACTAGTAATCCTTTCTATAATCCCAGATTTTTCTACACCTTTTATTATACCATCAGAAAAAGGAGTGCACAACTGCCTATTAGGCGCTGCACACCCCCTCAAGCTTGCTTTGTCTCAAGCGTTGGACGCGCTTAGCGACTTAGTAAAAGACAAACTCACCCTCCCGTGCGTCCACAGTAATGGTGCCACCCTCTCCGAAGGTACCCTTAAGGATTTCCTCCGCTAAGGGATTCTCGATATACCTTTGGATCGCCCTGCGTAGGGGTCTGGCACCAAAGTCAGGATCAAAGCCTTTGTTCGCCAACAATTCCTTAGCCTGCTCAGTGACGTTTAAGGTGATCTCCATATCATGTAATTGCTTGCGCAACTCCCTCAGCATAATATCAACAATTTGGCTAATATGCACTTTATTAAGGGCATGGAAAACCACGACTTCATCTATCCTGTTCAAGAACTCCGGACGGAATGTACGCTTTAGCTCGTCTGTTACTTTATCCCGCATGGCCAAATAGTCATTACGCTCATCAACTACTGTCCTAAAGCCAATACCAGAATCACGCCGGATTTGCTCTGCTCCAACGTTAGAGGTCATCACTATCACCGTATTGCGGAAGTCAACAGTCCTCCCCTTTGAATCTGTTAACCTACCATCTTCCAGCACCTGCAAGAGAATATTAAATACCTCAGGGTGAGCTTTTTCGATTTCATCAAATAATACAATAGAATAGGGTTTTCTGCGCACTTGCTCAGTCAACTGGCCGCCTTCATCGTAGCCAACATATCCGGGAGGCGAACCTACTAGACGGGCGACTGCATGGCGTTCCATGTACTCGGACATATCAATGCGAATTGTTGCATCCTCATCGCCGAAGAGAGCTTCGGCCAAAGCTCGGGCCAGCTCGGTTTTACCTACACCAGTTGGACCCAAGAAGATGAAAGAGCCAATTGGTCTTTTTGGGTCTTTTAGTCCGGCATGGGCCCTTCTCACCGCCTGTGATATTGCTCCGATGGCCTCGTCTTGGCCGATCACCCGCTCATGCAAAACTTCTTCTAGATTGAGCAGCCGCATAGCGTCTTCCTCAGCTATATCTGTCACGGGAATACCAGTCCAACTGGCCACAACAGTAGCAATATCTTCAGCAGTCACAACCGCTTCTTTACGGCCATGACTATTACGCCACTCCTTGCGCTTAGCCTCCAGCTCTTCTTGGAGCCTTTGCTCTTGATCTCGCAAGCTGGCTGCCTGCTCAAACTCCTCGTTCTTGATCGCAGCTTCTTTTTCGATAATAGTCTCCTCTATTTTTGCTTCAAGTTCCTTCAGATCTGTGGGAGGTACTAAGCCACGTAGTCGCACCTGAGAACCGGCTTCGTCCATCAGATCGATGGCCTTATCAGGTAAGAACCGATCACTAATATAACGATCACTTAGCCGAGCGGCTGCCACAATAGACTCATCCATGATTTTTACGCGATGGTGAGCCTCGTAACGATCCCTTAAGCCTTTGAGAATTTCGATCGTTTCTTCTACAGTAGGCTCATCTACCATTACTGGTTGAAAACGTCGTTCTAGAGCGGCATCCCTTTCTACGTATTTTTGATATTCGTCCAAGGTAGTCGCTCCTATTGCCTGCAACTCACCTCGAGCAAGGGCTGGTTTGAGGATATTAGCCGCATCAATGGCTCCTTCTGCAGCACCGGCACCGATGATAGTGTGCATTTCATCAATAAACAAGACCACATCCCCTGCAGCGCGAATCTCTTCCATCACCTTTTTTAAGCGTTCTTCAAACTCGCCTCTAAACTTGGAACCAGCCACTAAGCTACCCAAATCCAAGGAAACTACCCGCTTATTGCTTAAGGTTTCAGGCACGTCGTTATTGTGAATCTTCAGAGCCAATCCTTCGGCAATCGCGGTTTTCCCCACACCAGGTTCACCGATTAATACAGGGTTATTTTTAGTGCGCCTGCTGAGAATTTGGATTACCCTTTGGATCTCTTTGTCCCGACCGATTACGGGGTCAAGATTTCCCTCCCTAGCCAAGGCAGTGAGATCTCGGCCAAACTGATCTAGAGTAGGAGTTTTGTTGACACGGGGAGCCTGTGCCTTTGTTTGAGCTCCGCCCCCCAATTGACTGGTGACCTGGGTTCTAACCCTCTCCAAGTCTGCACCCAAGTTGTGAAGTACCTGGGCGGCTACCCCTTCTCCTTCACGGATGAGTCCCAACAACAAGTGCTCAGTACCAATATAGGTGTGTCCAAGTCGCCTTGCTTCGTCAAAGGCTAATTCTAACACCCGTTTCGAGCGGGGAGTAAAACCGATCTGCCCTTGAGTAGGTTGTCCGCCGCGACCAATAATACGTTCAACTTCACCGCGGACCTGATCAATACTAATTCCTAAAGACAGTAACGCGCGGGCTGCCACGTCTTCCCCTTCAGCAATGAGACCAAGCAAAATGTGTTCTGTTCCAACCACATTGTGGCCCAATCTTCTTGCCTCCTCCTGCGACAATACGATTACTCGTTGGGCCCGTTCAGTAAACCGTCCAAACATGTTTCCACCCACTTTCCCCAAATCTATTTCTGCAATGTCTCCCGGACTAAACTTGCACGAAGACGATCCCTTTCTTGTACAGGTAAGGGTTGACCCATCATCTGCTGTAAATGGGCCGAGCGAATTTGTACCATTAGTTGTTTCAAGAGTTCAGGATCACTATGCTGAATTATTCCCAAATCAATCCCCAATTTTAAGTCCGATAAAAGTTCCATAGCCTCTTGACTTGCTAGGATCCGTGCATTACTCAATATTCCATAGGAGCGATACAACCAGTCCTCAGTTGTGAGGCGACGGTCCTTGTCCAGCAAATACTCTCTGGCCTGCTGCTCACTATGGAGGATCTGAGCAGTGAAACGAGCTAAATGTTCAATAGTTTCTTCTTCACTTTGGCCAAGAGTAATTTGATTGGAAAGCTGAAATACGTTTCCCCAGACATCACTACCTTCTCCATAGAGACCGCGAACCGTTAAACCAAATTTGGACACTGTTCCCAAGACTTCCTGAACCTTTTTTAACCTACGTAAAGCTGGTAAATGAAACATTACAGATGCCCTTAGCGCGGTTCCCACATTGGTTGGACAAGAAGTGAGATAACCCGATTTTGGCTCAAAGGCATAGTCCAAATGCTCTTCTAGCTTATCATCGACCTTCGTGGCCAGCCGCCAAGCTTGTTCCAATTGGAGACCAGGTTTTAACACTTGGATCCTAAAGTGGTCTTCTTCGTTGACCATGATACTTATATTGCATTTTTCATTGATAATGACCGCCTTGTGCTGGGGGTTCTGCATATGACTGGGACTAATCAGATGTTCCTCAACCAAGATCTCCCGTTCCAGACTATCCATGGTAGCCATTTCGTAGTAGGTAAAACTATCCATTTCCTGCAACTGGGGCAAAGCGGACTTAGAACGATTGAGTACCTCCCTCAGCTGTTCACGATTTGCCGCTTCGGGAAAAGGAATCCCTTCGAGGTTTCGAGCCAGACGACAGCGAGTTCCTAAGACAATTTCACCTTGTGGCCCACTTTCCCTCATCCAAGATGCTATCTCCTTCATGAGTTCTCACCCCCGGCCAATTGACGTTCTAACAGACGTAGCTCATCCCGATACTTAGCTGCCTGTTCATAATTTTCTTGGCGTACACACTCATCTAAACGTTTGCGAAGCTCTTCGATCTGGCGGGTTACCTGCAAATTTGGATAGGCTCGAACTGGTACTTTGCCGGTATGAGTGTTTGAGCCATGTAGTCTGCGTAAAACTGGATTAAGTTCATCCTGAAAAACACTAAAACAGGTACCACAACCTAAACGACCGGTTTTTTGAATATCCACTATTCCCCGGCCGCAAGTCGGACATTTCTTATCCGTATAGACTTGACCGAATTTCTGCCCTAGCGTAACTGATTGAAACATACTCGAAAGCAAGTGCTGTAAGTCAAAACCTGGTGAAAAGTTAGCATAACCCTGGGCGCAATTCTTACAGAGGTGAAGTTCTGTCCTCTGATCATTCTCAATTTGCACGAACTTCACCGTAGCCTCATTTTGACCACATTTATCGCATAACATTTTTTATCACCCCTTATGAACCAGACTCAATGATGTAAAACAATAATGAGCGCATTAAGCTAGCCCTAAGTACTTCTTTCCCTTCACTAACAGTGCCCACTTCTTGCTGCACAATTCCTCTAATCAACCCACACTCCTGAGACGAAATGATCCCGTGATCCTTCAAATGGGCCAAGATATTTTCCATCTGCCTTTCGGCTAGTCTTGGGCCAATGCTCTTCAAGAGGTTAATCGCGTGGGTATAACTATCATCGACTTGCACATGTCCCACCCTAATATAACCGCCGCCTCCGCGACGACTTTCCACAATATACCCCCGTTCCAAAGTGAATCGGGTCGCTAAAACATAGTTAATCTGTGACGGAACACAGGCAAAATCATGGGCTAGTTGGGCTCGACTTAGCTCAATGCTGTTCGTTCGGCTGTTTCTCAGCATTTTCTTGATATAGGCTTCAATATGATCTGCCAACGTACTCATGACTCACCAACTTTCTTTGACTAATACTGACCTTAAGTTTATTATAGCACACACCCATAACTTGTATGCAACCCCCTCCATATTGGTCAGATAACATCAAACGGTCATTATTCTTATTTAGGAGGATGAAACTGCTCAAAACTTCGTCTTTACTTGTATTTTCTCCGTATTGTGCATAGGAATGTGTAGGAGGGATAAACCGTGATCAATTACATCTGGTTCTTTCTGATCCTAGCTGGGGTTATTACCGCGGCGAGCAAGGGCCAAATCAACTTAGTCACAGAAGGAATTCTGAAAGGAAGTGAACAGGCTGTCTTAGTTTCAGCAGGTTTGATTGGTATTATTTCATTCTGGTCTGGAATGATGAAAATCGCCCAAGATGCAGGCTTAATGGAGACATTAGCACGGATTATGGGTCCCATTGCCAAACGACTTTTTCCAGATGTTCCTCCTCAGCATCCTGCCATGGGATCCCTCCTCTTAGCCATGAGTGCCAATCTCTTAGGTTTAGGTAACGCTTGTACTCCCCTCGGACTAAAGGCTATGGGAGATCTACAGGATCTCAATCGAGACAGAACTACCGCCTCCAACGCAATGTGCACATTTATGGCTGTCACATCTTCAAGCCTCACTGTAATTCCAACCACAATCATTGCTCTGAGAATGACCCATGGTTCCTTGGTTCCAACTGATATCATTGGTCCCATTGTAGTGGCCACTTCGTGTTCGACTGTAGTTACTGTCATCTTAGATCGCATCTTGCGAAAATTCAGTTGAGGAGGCCACCAGATGACTATTCTTATTCAGGCCCTATCGCGTTGGGCAATCCCACTTATGCTACTAGGAATCACTACCTGGGGTCTCAGCCATAAGATAGCGGTTTACGAAAGCTTCGTCGAAGGTGCTAAAGAAGGCTGGCAAACCGCTGTTCGAGTGTTACCCTATCTCGTGGGCATGTTAGTTGCCATTCAAGTATTCCAACTGTCAGGAGCTATGGAACAGCTAGTTCAACTTCTTAACCCGATCACCAGCCGGTTTGGCTTCCCGTCTGAGGCCCTGCCCTTGGCTTTGATGCGTCCCATCTCTGGTACCGGTTCATTGGCTCTTCTATCCCAAACCCTTCAAACCCATGGCCCTGATTCATTCATTGGACGCCTAGCTGCAACGATAATGGGTAGTACTGAGACGAGTCTCTACGTGCTTACTGTATACGCAGGTTCGGTGGGGATCAAAAGAACCAGACACACTTTGGCTACTGTACTCCTCACTGACTTGGTAGCTGTTATCGTTGCATTTTATGTGGTTTCTAACTTTTTTGCATAATTCAGGTCCGCTTGGACATACTATGAAGTAATTACCGATCAGAGGGAGGCCTCTTCATGCATAAGCTTACAAAAAAGGAAAAACGTGAAATGATTGCTGCTGCCATGAAAACGATCAGCCAACAGCAAAACCTATCTCCTTCCGCCCGTGAACGCGGCCTGGCCACGCTTCAGAAGGCTTTCGAGAGAAATTCAGAATCCAGGTAGCAAAAGGGTTGCCCAATCCCGTGTCGTATATTCAAGGAAGAGAGTTACGACCAAAAGGGGGAGAACCACTTGTCAAACTTATTCCGGCATATTCCAGCAGTTGATCAACTCTTGGAGAATCCACAAATCATCCACGCCGCTTCAAGTCTATCAAAAACCGAAACGACTACCGCTATCAGGGAAGGCTTGGTAAAACTCCGGCAAGAAATTGCCCATAAACAACTTAGTATGAGCTCCGATGAAATAGTCTCCCGTTTAGCCCTAGACTTAGAAAACTGCAGACGAAGCAAGTTTCAACCCGTTATCAACGCGACTGGAGTCCTCTTACATACCAACTTAGGACGAGCCCCCCTACCACAAGAAGCACTGGAGCGCATAAGCAACCTAGGCGACGCTTACTTCAACCTGGAACTAGATTTAGCTAGCGGGGAGCGTGGCAGTCGCTATACCGCGATCGCCAAGCTGTTTAATCTCTTGCTCGCAGAAGCGAGGGAAGATTTAGATACTGTGGTTGTCAATAATAATGCCGGCGCCGTATTGGTGGCGCTCAAAGCGTTAACCGCTGGTCAAGAAGTAATCGTCTCCCGAGGTCAACTGGTAGAAATCGGGGGAGGTTTTCGCGTGCCTGAAGTAATGGCCTCCAGCGGATGTTACCTAAAAGAAGTGGGTACCACAAACCGAACACGCCTGAGCGATTATGAACGGGCAATTACTCCCGAAACAAAAGCTATTCTCCTGGTTCACCCCAGTAATTATGCAATTGTCGGGTTCACTGAGACGGTAGCTCGAGCAGACCTAGCCAAACTTGCCAACGAGCGTGGTTTACTTTTGATCGAAGATATTGGAAGTGGAGCTTTTACCCCGTTTTCCGAACCCTTGGTTTGCACTGCCGTAAGACATAGCCATATCGTGACCTATAGTGGAGATAAACTCTTCGGAGGACCCCAAGCGGGAATAATCAGTGGACGCAAAGATCTCATTAATATCATTAAGAAAGACCCTCTTTTGAGAGCTCTGCGCATCGATAAGCTTTCCCTATTAGCTTTGGAAGCTGTACTTGAATTGCACCTTGATAAGGCGTACCACAAGCTACCTCTCTGGGCAATGGCATCTTTACCCAGCGAAGAAGTGAAGGCGCGAGCTGAAAAATGGCTTAGTCAGTTAGGTCAAGGCCTTGTAGGCGAAGTGGTGCCCAGCCACTCTACCATGGGCGGGGGTTCATTACCTGGTGAGACCATTCCTTCCTGGGCTCTAGCGCTCACAAGCAACTTACTTTCCAGCCAAGAGCTGATTAGCTGGTTCAGACAAGGTTGCCCTGCTATAATGGGACGTATTGAACAGAACAGGGTGTTACTTGATCCCAGAACTGTGCTTCCCTCTCAAGAAGAAGCACTAGTAAATGTACTTCGAAGGGGGGTAACACCATGTTCATAATGGGAACTGCCGGGCATATTGATCATGGAAAATCCACACTAATAACTGCCCTAACGGGCATTAATCCCGATCGGCTGCAGGAAGAACAAGATCGGGGAATGACCGTCGATCTAGGCTTTGCTTGGTTTTCGCTTCCTGATGGAGATGTTGGTGTAGTAGACGTTCCAGGACACCATCGCTTAGTGAAAAACATGCTAGCTGGCGTAGGCCAGGTAGACTTTGTGCTCTTAGTGGTGGCGGCAGATGATGGCTGGATGCCCCAAACTCAGGAACATGTGGAAATTCTCGACCTCTATGGTATCCAAAGGGGATTAGTGGCCCTCACGAAGGTTGATCTAGTAGAGCCAGATTGGCTGGAACTAGTGAAAGCGGATGTTCGTGAACGACTGGCAGAAACGTCTCTTAAAGATTTTCCCATTATCCCAGTTTCCGCCATTTCTGGTCTGAATCTGGATACTCTGAAAGAAACTATCAACCAGCTGTTGACCTCATTACCTCGATCGTCCGAAGGAACGAATCCACTGCTCTGGATCGACCGGGTCTTCACCATCAAAGGAGCAGGAACAGTAGTAACTGGTACCCTGTTGGATGGCTGCCTTGAACTTGGTATGGAAGTCGTGGTAGAACCGGTAGGTTTAAATGCACGCATCCGTGGCTTGCAGACACATACTAAGGCGGTAGAAAAGGGAGTCCCCCATTCCCGTCTTGCAGTAAACCTGACAGGCTTAGAAAAGGTTCACCTTGAACGGGGAATGTACCTTGCCCTTCCTAACAAACGACCTTATTTTTCTTTAATCAACGCTTTTGTAAAGGTTCTTCCTCAGGCACCTGTCCCCTTAGAAACAGGTCAGCAAATAAAACTATACGTGGGAACTTTAGAAACTTTAGCCCGAGTGAAGGTTTTAGGCGATAATCAGCTTCAGCCAGGTGTTGAAGGCTACATCCAACTCGAACTAGAGTCACCGGCCCATTTCAGCTTTAAGGATCGTTTTATTTTACGCCATAGCGAACTGCAAGAAACGCTTGGCGGGGGGCAGTTTATCGAAGAAGGAATTCCCGTGCGTGGTGCCAGCCTGCGCTTAGTTGGCGCCAGACGGTTACAACACCTATTTCCCTTCGAGAAGCCCGAGTCTTATTTGGATCTTGAACAGCTCAAGGCTAAGTTTACCTCCGATCTCTCAGAATTTAGCCTGGTCGCGGCTGCGGATCGCACTTTTTGGACACCAGCCCAATTTAGCGAGCAAGGACTTGTTAAACATCCGGATTTGATTGATCTGGGGGA
>JAAZLQ010000161.1 GCA_012799255.1 Bacillota bacterium | reverse complement strand
CTTTTCCTTTTTCAAATTGCGAACTTAATTATACATGATCATTGTTATCAGACATTAACAAAAAATGGGGGTTTGTGAAATTGCCATGGATTATTGATGCTGACCCTGGGATTGATGATGCTGCAGCCATTATTACTTGCTTACGATTAGGGCTTGATGTAGTGGGATTGAGTGTAGTCCATGGTAACTCGCCGTTGGTGGATACATTACGTAACGCACTACGCCTCAAGGACCTCTTACAAAGCCAGGTTCCGGTATTTGCCGGTTGCAGTCGGGCCATCTTGGAGCCTGCAATCAATGCGACCGAAGTTCATGGTACGGATGGTTTGGGTGACCTTTCGTGGGGCGCAACCAGTAGTTCCCAAGAATCGATGCATGCGGTTGACATGATTCTAAGCCAAAGTCATGTTTACCCAGATTCTTTAAATATTTTGGCCATAGGACCCTTAACTAATCTGGCAGTCGCGTTGATCAAAGATCCAACGCTTGCCCAGAGAATCCAACGCTTGGTAATTATGGGGGGAACAAGTGGGGCCAGGGGCAACACTACTATGGTGGGAGAGTTTAACTTTGCTGCAGATCCTGAAGCAGCCGCGATAGTTCTAGAGTCTGGAATTCCCATCACGTTAGTTCCCTGGGAGACTTGTATTCATAATCTCATTACTCTGGAACAGTTGGAAAAAGGGGGAAGGGAAGCGCTAAAAAACCCCATAGCAGAAACCTTTTTAGCAATGGCAGCAGAGATTCTACGCAGGACGGAAGAGGTGTTAGGTTTTCCGGGATTTCTATTATGTGATCTTTTGGCAGCCGCTTTGATTCTAGATCCCCTCGTTATTGTAGATGAGGCGCAGGTGTTTGCAGCGGTTGAGACAAGCGGTACTTATGGGCGAGGTCTCATGGCAATCGACTACGCTGGAGTGAGTGGCAAGGATCCAAATGTCAGACTCGTGTTAGACGTTGACACTGATAGGGTTGCTGCTTTGCTCAGGCAGGCTTTGATTGCTTGAGGATAGATAAAACAAGGAGGGTTTTTTTGATGAAGCGTATTGGCTTAGTATTGGTGTTGTTGCTGTTGTTCAGTTCCATTGTGAGTGCTGCACCTCTGAAGGTGGCCCTGCTAATCAATGGAACACTCGGAGATCGTTCCTTCTTTGACTCGGCCTATGACGGTGTTGTTGCTGCGGAGAAAGAACTAGGAATCGAGTTCCGGTTAATCGAAATGGGATATGATCAAAGTGTTTGGGATCCTACTTTAGCCGACATTTCTGAGCAAAACTATGATGTTATTATTCTGGGAACATGGCAAATGACTGAAAGTCTTGAAGAGATTGCTCCCTGGAACCCAGATGTGAAATACATTATTTTCGATACCGAAGTGGACTACTCCAAAGGTAATTTGGATAATGTTTATTCAATTATGTACAAGCAAAATGAAGGCTCTTTCTTGGCTGGTGCCTTGGCTGCCATGGTTACCACTTCCAACATGGAAAAGGTTAACCCAGGTAAGGCCATTGGTTTCTTAGGCGGCATGGATATTCCTGTCATCAACGACTTCTTGGTAGGTTACATCGAGGGTGCCCTCTATGTTGACCCAGAAATCAAAGTGGATATTTCCTATATCGGTAGCTTTGATGACTCCGCTAAGGGTAAGGAAATGGCATTAGCCCAGTACAATCGTGGCGTAGATATTGGCTTTAACGTTGCTGGTCAAGCCGGACTTGGTCAGTTGGATGCTGCGAAAGATACAGGTCTTTATGCCATCGGCGTAGACTCTGACCAAGCATTACTCTTTGAAAATACGGATCCAGTTAAAGCTAACTTGATTGTCACTTCCATGTTGAAGCGCATTGACAACTCGCTGGTACGTGCACTAAGGATGCATCTTGAGGGAACCTTGCCTTATGGTCAGTCTGAAGCTCTGGGCCTAGCTGAACAGGCAGTGGGTCTTGCGGATAACGAGTATTACCGTAACTTGATTCCAGAAGAGTTCAGACAAGAAATTGCTAAGCTTGCTGAAAAAGTGCAAAACGGTGAGATTGCAGTGAGCACAGCCATTGGTATGGACAATGCAACCCTCAACGCGCTCAGAGACTCTGTGCGCCCATAATAGTCTAGTTAGAGGGTGCAGCCAAGATTGCTGCACCCTCATTTTTTATAAAGGGGGATTTGTCTATGGGTAATCTATTGGAAATGAAAGGGATTACCAAGGTTTATCCCAATGGAGTGATGGCTAATGCCGGAGTGGATTTTTCGGTTCGCAAGGGCGAAATCCACGCTCTAGTGGGAGAAAACGGGGCGGGTAAGACAACACTGATGAAGGTGCTGTTTGGCTTAGAAAACCCTGATGAGGGTCAGGTGTTTTATAAAGGGGAGCTTCTGCAGATTACCTCGCCACAGCAAGTGATTCAAAAGGGGATCGGCATGGTGCATCAACACTTTATGCTCGCACCATCCCTAACCGTGACCGAAAACATTGTGCTTGGTGCTGAACCCAGAAAGGGGTTGCGTTTTGACTGGGCTCAAGCAGTGCAAATCGTGAAGGATTTAGCTCAACGTTATAACCTGCATGTTGATCCTGAGGCTAAAATTCGGGATATTCCTATTGGTATGAGGCAAAAGGTGGAGATTTTGAAGGCACTGTTGCGCGGCGCCGAGCTCTTGGTGTTAGATGAGCCCACTGCCGTATTAACTCCCCAGGAAACTGAGGAACTCTTTGCGGCACTCATTGAACTGAAAAAACAAGGGCATACTATGATTTTTATTTCTCACAAGTTAAACGAGGTAAAGCAAATTACAGATCGTATCACTGTCATGCGCGGTGGTCGTTTGGTGGGTGTACGGGAGACAACTGACGTGACGGAAGCTGACATTTCGCGGTTGATGGTAGGTCGCGATGTGCTGCTCAAAATTGACAAACCACCTGCAAAACCTCGGAAAAAAGTGCTTGAGGTTGAGAATCTAAGTTATTTCACGCCTGAGGGTAAGCCATTATTACAGAATGTGTCATTTAGTGTACGGGCAGGTGAAATAGTTGGAATTGCTGGTGTTGAAGGTAATGGGCAGCGTGAGCTGGTGGAGATTCTAACTGGTCTGAGGAATCCGCACGGCGGCCAGATGCGCTTGGAAAATGGGGTCGTACATATGGCCACACCGCGGAAACTGAGAGAACGGGGCGTGGCCCATATTCCTGAAGACCGCTTGCTGCATGGGGTGGCTGCTGATGCGACTATTGAAGATAACTTGGTCGCTGACCGGATTCAACTACCTGACTACACCGGAAAAGTATTCTTGCGGCGAAAAGCAATTGAAAACACCGCCCAAGAGCTAGTTAGCGAGTTTAATGTGGTAACTCGGACTCCTAAAACCGCTGTGAAGATGCTTTCGGGAGGGAATATTCAAAAAGTAGTCGTGGCCAGGGAGTTTTCATCAAACCCCCGTCTGGTTATTGCCAACCAGCCGACACGAGGGGTTGACGTGGGGGCCATTGAGTTCATCCATAGGAAACTGGTTGATATTTGCCGTTCAGGGGTAGCCGTACTTTTGATTTCTGCTGACCTTAATGAAGTGATGAGTCTCAGTGACAGGCTTTTAGTGGTCTACGGAGGTCAAATTGTGGCCGCTTTCCCAGATGCCCGAGATGTGACTGAGGAAGAGTTGGGCCTTTATATGCTGGGAATCAAGAGCCAAAAGGCCACCCAATTGAAGGAGGCTTTAGCATGATCAATCGTGAGCTTGTCTTTGAGATTGGGAGAACACTTATAGCCATCTTGTTGGCACTATTATTGGGCTTCATAATCATCCTGCTCGTCAGTGAAGAGCCCTTGGAAGCGTTTGTACACTTTGTTACAGGACCACTCACCACCACCCGCAGGATTGGTAACTGGATTGAAGCTACCATTCCACTTATTTTTACGGGTTTAGCTGTTTCCGTTGCCTTTCAGGCGGGGCAGTTCAATATTGGTGCGGAGGGACAGCTCTTCTTTGGTGGGGTGGTAGCCACCATCGTGGGAATAACCTTTTCCTTGCCCATGTATGTACATGTTTTGGTTGCGCTGCTCGGTGCTATGCTCGGAGGCGCTATCGCGGGAGCCATTCCTGGCCTGATGAAATCCCGTTGGGGTGCCAATGAGCTTGTCTCTTCGCTGATGCTGAACTATGTGTTTTATCGTCTCGGATTATACTTGATTAACCATCATTTCAGGGATCCGTCTGCTGGGGCCATGGTTTCCTATAGGCTTCCTGAAACCGCGTGGTTACAATGGTTTTGGCCACCCACTCGGGTACACTGGGGGCTGTGGGTTGCCCTTTTAGCCATTGTCTTTTGCTATCTCTTTTTGTACCGGACTAGATGGGGTTACGCTTTGCGTATGACCGGCCTCAACAAGGACTTCGCCGCCTTCGCGGGAATAAGCGTGTCTGCGGTAATCATTTATTCACAGGTAATCTCCGGAGCAATCGCAGGTCTGGCTGGTGCAGCCGATGTGTTGGGTCTCTATAGGCGCTTTCAATGGCAGATGCTGCCTGGTTATGGTTTCGACGGTGTGATTATTGCCATTCTGGCACGTAATCATCCCCTGGGAGTTCCAATTGCAGCGCTCTTTTTGGCCTATATTCGCTCGGGAGCGAGCATTATGTCAAGGATGACAGATGTCTCTGCCGAAATGGTGGCCATCATTCAAGGGATCATGATTCTTTTGGTTACTGCCCAGGCCTTTTTGGCAAAGTGGAGACATCGTGCAGTAGTAAGGGAGGCGAAAAAACATGGGCTCAATGCTTAGAGGAATTTTCTCTGTTGGTTTTGGCTACTCCATGCTAAGGGTGACTACCCCCATTTTGTTTGCTGCTTTAGGGGCGGTAGTTTCAGAGCTGGCTGGGGCAGTGAACATTGGTCTAGAAGGGCTCATGTTGATTTCAGGAGTAACAGGTGTACTCTTCAGTGCCTGGACCGGTAGTGCTTGGCTAGGTCTTCTGGCTGCGCTTATTGCTTCAGTTCTTTTTGCCCTCTTTATGGGTTATTTCCATCTCAAGCTGGGAACTGACATGGTGCTAGCCGGTATCGCATTGAATGTGATTGCCAGTGGCGGTACAGTGTTCATTCTCTATGTGGCAAGTGGAGACCGTGGTATTTCGAGTTCTCTTGCTAGCAAGGTCTTGCCCACAGTCAACTTACCGCTCATCTCCAAAATTCCAGTCTTGGGTCCCATTATTTCTGGTCACAATGTTCTCACCTATTTTGCCATTATCGCGGTGTTTGCGGTCTGGTATTTCCTTTATAGAACACCCCTAGGATTGCGTTTAAGGGCTGTGGGGGAAAGTCCGGATTCGGCAGATAGTGTAGGAATTAGTGTGAATAAAATGCGCTTTTTAGCTCTAGGAATCAGCGGGTTTTTGGCTGGATTTGGCGGGGCTCATCTTTCTATGGGTTATGTTTCGTGGTTTTCAAGGGATATGACGGCAGGTCGGGGCTTTATTGGCCTGGCAGCTTCCGCCCTAGGCGGCGTACACCCGATTGGTACAGCAATAGCCTCCTTGTTCTTTGGCTTTGCGGATGCGCTAAGTAACTACATGCAATCCCTCAGCATTCCATCGGAGTTTGTGCAGATGATTCCCTATTTAGCAACCGTCTTTGCCTTGGGTGTATTCGCCCGACGTCAGACAGCGAGGGATCGTAAAGGGAAAAAACAACTAGCTAAGGAGGTGGCTTAATGCCAAAACCCATAATCATTGATTGTGATCCGGGTCATGATGATGCAATCGCGCTTCTGTTAGCCTTTGCCAAGCCGGAGCTGGTGAAGGTGTTGGCAGTAACAGTTTCAGCTGGCAATCAGACTCTGGAGAAAACGGTGCTCAACGCCCTAAAAGTCCTTTCTTTTGCAGGAATTGAGTGCGAGGTGGCAGCTGGTTATGATCGTCCGCTCATGCGTGAGTTAGAAATTGCGCCGGAAGTACATGGTGAGTCTGGCTTGGATGGCCCCATTTTGCCCGAACCCACTTTCCAGGCATCCTCTAAACATGGTGTGCAAACGATTATTGACCATGTTCGCGCTAGCAGCGAAAAGGTGACACTAGTACCCACAGGACCACTCACTAATGTCGCGGCTGCTCTCATTGGGGCACCTGATATTAAGGAGAATATTGATCGGATAGTACTCATGGGTGGAGCTGCTAGAGAAGGGAACTGGACTCCAGCTGCGGAGTTTAACATCCTGGTCGATCCAGAGGCTGCTAGCGTCGTGTTCCAAAGCGGAGTTCCCATCACAATGGTCGGGCTTGATGTGACCCATGAGGCGCAAGTTATGGCTTCGGATGTACAGTTGCTTTTAGATTCCGGTAAAAAGGTCGGGGTCATGGTCGGTGAACTCTTGGAGTTCTTTGGGGAATTCCATAAGACAATGGGGTTTGCTGGAATGCCACTCCATGATCCCTTAGCTATGGCCACAGTTTTAGATCCCACCATAGTGGAAACTAAGCTTTTGCCGGTGCGCATTGAGACCCAGGGTCAATATACTACAGGACGTACCGTAGTTGACTTTTACGGAGTCACAGGTGAAAAGCCGAATGTTGACGTGGCTCTGCGAGTGGATCGTGAGCGTTTTGTCAAAATGATTTTGGAGGCCATGCTCTCTTACGAGTAATTTAGTAACCTCTTAACGCTGCAAGCATAGTATGGACTGTTGTAGTACTTGAGTACTAGGAGGTCTGGACTATGCTTGCTTTGTTTAAAAAGGAAGATTGGTGGGCAAATTGGCTAGGTTTGTTTTTTATCTTAGGGGCAACATTCGGTTTGGTTAGCTTCATCCCGAAGTTGCCTAAGTGGGCGATGTGGCAGGATGCACTACCGGGTGATTTGATCCTTCCCATCTTATTGTGGGGCCTAGGGTTGGCTGCTTTAACGGGTATCGCCGTGAAGGCCATGGGCGAGGATGTGGGTAAGTACTTAAAAGCCTTTCCTTTTGTCTTTGTGCTAGCAGTTGTATCGTTCTTAATTGGCAATCAGGCAACACTAAATCATTATGGTCTTAGCGATGTGGTCTGGGCTTTGGTCTTAGGCATGCTCATTAGTAACCTATGGAAAAAGCCTGCCTGGCTAGTTCCTGCTCTCCGAACAGAACTTTTTATTAAGACTGGATTGGTTCTGTTAGGCGCAGAAATACTCTTCACTCGAGTATTAACCTTGGGTGCCCATGGGCTAGGCGTGGCCTGGATTGTTCCCCCTACCGTGATTATCTTTATGTATTGGTACGGAACCAGGAGACTGAAGATAGATAGTAAGGCCTTGGTAGCCACTGTGGCGACTTGTACCTCAGTGTGCGGGGTTTCTGCAGCTATTGCAACTGGTGCCGCGGTGAAGGCTAAGAAGGAAGAAATAAGTGCAGCAATTTCTGTATCAATCATTGTCACTGTTCTGATGATGTTAGGTATGCCAGTTCTAATTCGCTGGCTGGGTTTAAGTGAGGCCATTGCTGGAGCATGGATCGGAGGTACTGTCGATTCCACCGGTGCCGTTGTAGTGGCGGGAAGTATGGTTGGACCTTTCGCCATGGAGGTTGCTGCCATTGTTAAGATGCTACAAAATGCCTTGATTGGTATAGTGGCATTTTGCTGGGCGTTGTTTTTTGTCACGAGGGTGGATAAGGAACCGGGCATGGAACGTCTTGGTGCGAAGGAAATCTGGCTGCGCTTCCCTAAATTTATCTTAGGCTTTGTGGGGGCATCACTACTCTTATCCTTTGTGTTGGTTCCCACTCTCGGTCAGGCACGGGTTGATGGTATTTTGAAGATCACTACTAACGCCCGGAACTGGCTCTTCGCTCTTGCTTTTGTCACCATCGGGCTAGATTCGCGTTTTGCCAATTTAAAGAAAGCATTTAAGGGTCAGGCAACGGTAAAACTCCATGTGGTAGGTCAAATCGTCAACGTTATTCTCACTCTCTTGGCAGCCCTATATTTCTTCAGAAACTTCTAAGCTACCAGCTAAATCTATACCGCAAGAACACCTCATTATCATGTTGGTTGACAGATAGGAGTTTGACTTCACTGGCACTGTCTAAAACCTGGTCACCCATGGCGAGACTTAGATCGGTACGCTTGCCGATCAGCTGCGGTGATATGGTCAGGAAAAGTTCCCGGAGGAGTTTCGCTTGTATGAATTGATAGTTGACACTTGGCCCCCCTTCAATCAAGAGTCTTTGAACCTGGTACTTTTCCGAAAGTAGAGAGGAAATGTTTGCAGCGTTCAGCTCTTCAAGGATTTCTACCGTAGATTGCGCTACAACAGTTTTGGCTAGTTTCTGGGCACCAACCTGTGACGTGATGATTAAGGGAGGTCTAGGAGGATTCTTGAACAGGGAACCATTTACGGGGAGTTCTCCGCTTTGAGTCAGAATAATTGTGAGGGGTTGGGATTCCAATCCCTTCGTTTCTCGTATCACTGTAAGCTCAGGACGGACACCTAAATAGAAGGGGAACTGACGGATGGTGTTACCCCCAGCTAGAACTGCATCAAAGTGGCTACGGATGACGTTCATGGTCAGGGCGTCAAAAGAACTACCAAGGCTGCTGGGTTGGCGACCATCTGCGGTTACTTTACCGTCTAAAGATACAACCATGTTACAGGCAACGAACGGTCCTTTTTCTGTGGCTGGAAACTCTAGTTCCCCATAAAAATGTCTGGACATGGCACACCTCTCAAGTACAATTGTTGAGAACACAATATCAGGCGCCTAGAGCTGTGTCAACAGGTCTCTAGCTGACGCGAAAAGAGACTTTTGGTATGCGTACCTAACGCGCCAAAAGTCTCTTTAAAACTCAAAATCTGCTATTTCAGTTCGTTGATTGTTACAAAGGCATCTACGCCAGCTCTGAGGTTTGCTGCCCACTTTTCGGCTAACTGGGCAGGAGTAGCCTTGTTAGCTTGAGCGTGGTATTGATCTACCTCAAGGATAAACTGGTCTTTTACGTATAAACTCACTGAGCCAGATGAGTTTGTTTTGATCTGGACATCCTTACCTGATAATGCCCCTGGTTTTTGGCCAGCTTCTACCCAGTCAGAAAACACCTTAGTGAGATTTGCCCAAATATCATTGATTTTTTCATGGGGGTTTTGTCCTTCGTAACGATAGAGGAAGAAGTTAACCCCTGTTCCCGGAATGTCTACAGGAATGCCTTGTGCCAGTACTGTACCACTCAACATAGTGACTAAAGTGACTACCAAAAAAAAGTTAAGCTTACGCACTTGCATTACACCACCCTATTGTGTTATAGTTTCTACAGTATCAGTTCTCTCTGCGCCAGGGAATTCCTCTAAACTATAGTGATTCAGAGACTGTAATTATGACAATTTATAGATGAACTTCTGGAGAAAAAATTTCTTGGCAAAAGAGTTGACAACTGAACAAACTGCTGGTATACTTTTAAATTGTCTGGACCTAATCAATTTAACTGAGGGCGAATAGCTCAGCTGGGAGAGCACCTGCCTTACAAGCAGGGGGTCACAGGTTCGAGCCCTGTTTCGCCCACCAAGCGGCAGTAGCTCAATTGGTAGAGCATCGCGTTGCCATCGCGAAGGTTGCGAGTTCGAGTCTCGTCTGCCGCTCCATTTATGCGTCGTCGTCAGTAATAAAAGGGCCGATGTAGCTCAGAAGGTAGAGCACTTCCATGGTAAGGAAGGGGT
>JAAZLQ010000332.1 GCA_012799255.1 Bacillota bacterium | reverse complement strand
TGACATTCCTGCTGAATGGGCTAAGATCGAAATTAAAAAAGAGGTTGACAACAGAGATATTCCAGATTTCATTAAAAATGTCATGGAACCTATGACAGCTCAGAAAGGGGATGACCTTCCTGTTAGTGCGTTCTTAGGTTATGAAGATGGAACATTCCCCGCAGGAACTACTGCTTATGAAAAGAGAGGTATCGCTGTTAATGTTCCTGAGTGGATCTCAGAAAATTGTATCCAATGTAACCAATGTTCTTACGTTTGTCCTCATGCTGCTATCAGACCATACGTATTGACTGATGAAGAGTTGGCTAATGCTCCTGAAGGAACTAAAACATTAAAAGCAGTTGGTAAAGAGTTTGCAGGTATGCATTTCAGAATCCAGGTTTCCGTTTTAGATTGTACCGGTTGCGGAAACTGTGCTGATATTTGTCCTGCTAAAACTAAAGCTCTGGAAATGAAACCTCTTGAATCTCAACTTGAAGAGCAAAAGAGATTTGATCATTTCGAAGCCAATGTTACTTACAAAGATCATCTGATCAACAAAGCACAAAACGTTAAAAATAGTCAGTTTGCTCAACCTCTATTTGAATTCTCCGGCGCTTGTGCAGGTTGTGGAGAAACTCCATATATCAAGACAATCACTCAACTTTTTGGTGAGCAAATGATGATTGCCAACGCAACAGGTTGTTCATCTATCTATGGTGGATCTGCTCCTTCAACTCCTTACTGCAAAAATTACAAATCAGGACAAGGACCATCATGGGGTAATTCACTATTTGAAGATAATGCTGAGTATGGCTTAGGAATGGCATTGGGTGTAAATCAACTTCGCGACAGAATTGAGAGATTGATGAGAGAAGGTATTGAAGGTTGTAATTGCTGCACTGCTGAACTTAAAGGATTATTCCAAGAGTGGATTGATAATAAAAATAGCACTTTAGAGACTCAAAGAATTAGTGACAAAATGATTCCAATGATGGAAAAGTGTGATTGTCCATGTTGTAACGAAATTCTAAGTCTAAAACAATACTTAGTGAAAAAGTCACAATGGATCTTTGGTGGTGACGGATGGGCTTATGATATCGGATTCGGCGGTTTAGACCACGTATTGGCTTCCGGTGAAGATGTAAACGTATTGGTTATGGACACTGAGGTTTACTCTAATACCGGTGGACAGTCTTCCAAGGCAACTCCTGCAGGTGCAGTAGCAAAATTTGCTACTTCCGGTAAGAAGATCAGAAAGAAAGATCTGGGTATGATTGCTGCCACCTACGGTTATGTTTATGTAGCTCAAGTTGCTATTGGAGCAAACCAAAGCCAATGGTTAAGAGTAATCAAAGAAGCTGAAGCTTTCAACGGTCCATCATTAATCATTGCCTACGCTCCTTGTATCAACCATGGATTAAGAGCAGGTATGGGTAAAACTCAAAACCAACAAAAATTGGCTGTTGAGTGTGGATACTGGCACCTATGGAGATACAATCCACAGTTAGAAGCTGAAGGTAAGAATCCATTTATCCTTGATTCAAAAGAACCACAATGGGATAAATTCCATGATTTCCTAATGG
>JAAZLQ010000393.1 GCA_012799255.1 Bacillota bacterium | reverse complement strand
TAGACCACAAGCAAAAAGCGATTTACCTAGCCCAGCTTCGTCAAATGCAAGAAACAATTGCTAGTGCGTCTGATGCGGATATTAACCGTCGTAAGATTGAAATCTTATCAGGAATCACTCGCTTGCGCCAAATCTGTGATACACCAGCTTTGTTCATGGATTATGACGGTGAAAGTGGTAAACTTGATAGTCTTCGTGACCTCTTAACTCAAATCAAAGAAAATGGTCACAGAGCTCTTATCTTTTCACAATTTCGTGGCATGCTCGATATTGCTGAAAAAGAAATCAAAGACCTTGGTTTGACATCGTACAAGATTACTGGGTCTACCCCAGCTGATGCGCGTCAAGAAATGACTCGAGCATTTAATAATGGCTCAAAAGATACTTTCTTGATTTCTCTAAAAGCTGGTGGTGTCGGACTCAATCTGACTGGTGCCGATACAGTTATTTTGATTGACCTTTGGTGGAATCCAGCCGTCGAAATGCAGGCAATCAGCCGTGCACACCGTATTGGTCAAAAAGAAAACGTCGAAGTTTATCGTTTGATTACTCGAGGTACGATTGAAGAGAAGATTCTTGAGATGCAAGAAAGTAAGAAAAACCTTGTAACGACGGTTCTTGACGGTAATGAAACACGTGCAAGCATGACAATAGATGAAATCAAAGAAATCTTAGGTTTGAAACAATAAAATAAAGGCTAGTTTCTCCTTTTGAGATAACTGGCTTTTATTTTATAAAACTTTGAAAAATAGCCTGATTTAGTTTATAATAAAAATGTTACAAAGTTGGAGCAAAGTCAAAAGATTTAGGCGTTTAAGCCTAGACGATTTGATAATGCTATTTAGTTGCTAGGACTTGGGAATATCGAAGGTAAAATCCCCATATTTCTTAGTGAGTGATGAATAGAACCCTTTAAGAAAGGATGTGATTTTGTGATTAGAAATCAAAGACGTTTTCCGCTTGTTGCAGATGGAGAACCAGTAAGCAATCCACCTAAAGTAATGGCTTTATATGAAAATGAAGATTTGATTACCAACATCCATGGGGATTATCGAGATAAAAACTATGATGATGTGACTAAAGATTACAATTTTGGTGACAAAGATAAAAATGATGCTTCAGCAAATCAAGGTAAAACTTATGCAGAGTTGGCGCGTGAAGAAGCTAGACGTGATATTCGTAAGAAACGCCAAGCATATCTGTCAAAAGAAGTGAAAAAACCTTCTAAAGCAGCTATGCAACAACAGCTCAAAACGCCATTGCCTAAGCAAGCTGTGAAACCCAAAAATGACTTGAGTCATTTTGCTGAAAAGATGCATCAAGATGATTATATCTTGGCAGAAATTCCCGTAACCTATAAAAAGCCAGATAATTCATCAACTGTAAAACCTACGAAAAACAATTATGACTTCCTAAAACGTAGTCAAATTTATAATAAGGAAGCATTGCAAAGTCAAAGAGATCATAAGGTTGCTCAAGAATTGAATTTGACTCGCTTTGATGATGTAAAATAAACTGCACGTTGCAGTTCATATATAGAGGAGAAAAAATGTCTAAAACCTATCATTTTATCGGAATTAAAGGATCTGGTATGAGTGCTCTTGCCTTGATGTTACACCAAATGGGACACAAGGTTCAAGGAAGTGACGTTAGTAAATACTATTTCACACAACGTGGTTTAGAACAAGCAGGGATTGAAATTCTTCCATTTTCTGAAGACAATATCACATCAGATGTTGAATTAATTGCCGGTAATGCTTTCCGTGAAGATAACAATGTTGAAATTGCCTATGCTGTAAAAAATGGTTTCAAATTCAAACGTTATCATGAATTCCTTGGTGATTTCATGCGCCAATTCACAAGTTTTGGTGTAGCTGGTGCGCACGGAAAAACATCAACTACAGGTTTGATGGCACATGTTCTTAAAAATATTACAGATACTTCATATTTGATTGGTGATGGTACTGGACGTGGTTCAGCTAACAGCAATTACTTTGTATTTGAATCTGACGAATATCAACGTCACTTCATGCCATACCACCCAGAATACTCAATCATTACAAATATTGATTTTGATCACCCTGACTACTTCAAGAGCATTGATGATGTCTTTGATGCATTCAACGACTATGCAAAACAAGTTCAAAAAGCTTTGTTCTTGTTCGGTGATGATCCATATCTTCGTAAAATTACTTCTGATGCGGCTATTTACTACTATGGATTTAACGATACAGATGATTTCATCGCGTATGACGTTGTTCGTACAACAAATGGCTCTGCTTTCAAAGTAAAACATGGTGATGAAGAACTTGGAACATTCCACCTTCCAGCATTTGGACGTCACAATATTTTGAATGCGACAGCTGTCATTGCTAACCTTTATGTAGCTGGTATCGATATGGAATTGGTAGCAGAACACATGAAGACATTTGCTGGTGTTAAACGTCGTTTCACTGAAAAAGTAATCAACAATACAACAATCATTGACGACTTTGCTCACCACCCAACTGAAATTATTGCAACACTTGATGCAGCTCGTCAAAAATACCCAAGCAAAGAAATTGTAGCAGTCTTCCAACCACACACATTTACACGTACTATTGCGCTTTTGGATGAATTCGCACAAGCTTTGAACCAAGCAGATGCTGTTTACCTTGCACCAATTTATGGTTCAGCACGTGAAGTTGACCATGGTGATGTTAAAGTTGAAGACTTAGCTGCTAAAATTAAAAAATCAGCTAAAGTGATTAGCCTTGATAATGTATCACCACTTCTTGACCATGATAACGGTGTTTACGTCTTCATGGGAGCAGGTGATATTCAAATGTATGAACGTTCATTTGAAGAGCTGCTAGCAAGCCTTGCTAACAATACACAATAATGATATCTTCAGAAAGAGAGCGTAAGCTCTTTTTCTTTTAAGAGGGATAGCCCATGATGATAAGAAATGCACGTCTTGATGATTTGCAAGCTATTGTGGAGATTGAACAAGAAAATTTTTCAGATATGGCTGCAAGTTTAGAGACGATGAAAGAGCGTATTTTAACCATTCCTGATACTTTTTTAGTTGCTGAGATAGATGGAGCGGTTGCTGGCTATATAGAAGGCCCTGTTGTGCCTCAGCGTTATTTGACAGATGATTTATTTCATCAGGTTGAAAAAAATC
>JAAZLQ010000054.1 GCA_012799255.1 Bacillota bacterium | reverse complement strand
CGTCAACACCACTTTCTTACGACACAAACATGGCAAGTCTTATCTTCAACCCTCGGGCAAGACTAGCCCAAGGCCAGTATCCCGCTGAACTCGCAGGATTGCCCCCACAAATGTAGAATCTTCTTGTTGTACATGGTTTGGTGTCTATTGACATCATGCTAGGCGAACACTTTACTCCATGGAAGGGAAGAACGCGGATGCGCAAACGCTTTGGTTGGGTTCTTATCGTCATTTCTCTTTTCTTGATCGGTTGTATGGGAGGTGGTAGCACCACATTCAATGTCAGCGGGATCATTGAGCCCTATGAGGGGGGCGAATTACCTCAAGACATAGAGGTTGTATTCCAACCAGGTGGTATCGTAAGGCCAAGTAGCGACGGTTCCTTTGCAATTACGGGCTTAAAGCGAAGTGCCACCGTATCTCTAAACCTTGAGGAAGGATGGGGCTCTTGGCCCGAAAGCATTGAAGTGACTAGAGCAAACAGCTCTACCCCACTAAAGTTTACAGTCTATGATGAAAGCAAGACCAACACAGGCAGTGTAACGGTGAGTTTTATCGCGGACTACCACAGCATCAGGCCAGCTGTGAACAGCAGACCGTGGCATGCTTTCTCCCAGGACATTTACCGGACGGAGTTGCAAAATCCCGGAGAAAAGGTTGACTCTTTCACACCTTCTCGCTTCTTGGTGAACATACAGGAGATGCGCATCGTCCACCCCAACTATAGTGCTGCACTTCTATTTCCCCCGGAAGTCGCCACAGGATCACATGGCGGCTCACCTATACCAGTTCACTTTGACCTAACCAGAAGTGAAGAGGTGATCGATGCCACCTATTTGCTGAACAAGGAGCTCTTTGATTTCGAGGCACTGCAAATGATTTGTTTTACACGAGATGGGAGCGATCGAGGCTGGTATGACCTTCCCTTTCTTTCGGAAATCCATGTTGATTTAGGAGAAAGATACCGAGATATTGTCCTAGCCAATGAAATGGCGGACAAGGCCTACGATACCGTCCACGTTTTTCAAATGGCAGACTTGATCCCGCTGGAGAACAACTGGGAGACAGAAGTGATGCAGTTGGTCTTTGGCGAATATGTGGAAGAGCCATTTATTCTTAATCCCGATGGGTCCTATCTCCATTACTTAGATGATCATCCCTGGGAGACAGGGGGCAACCACGGTCTTGGCGGTTATGCTATCTACTTGCCGGGCTTTGAATTAAACTTCCAGGACAATGTGAAGAATCACATCATTTTTTCCTGGGATCTTGTCGATCTAATCGAAATCTATGATAACGGAACCGAGGATCCAGCCGATGATCTGATTACATTCCGCCTGGATGATCCTTTTCCAATCTCTCTTCATCTTGAATCCATTACCGAACCTCCGGAGATCGAAATTGAGGCAAGAAGCGTAGCGGAAGTTGAGCATCTAGATCTTCGCTACTATGATCTGGTTAACCAGGAGGTCGTGCTTCGTTGGATCAATCCTAGCGACGAGCAGTACCACACTACCCATGTGGTGCGCAAGCTGGGTAGTGCGCCTGAGGACATTGATGACGGCGATCTAGTCTACTCTGGCAATTCCCCGATTTTCCAGGATATTGGCGTTGAACGGGATCAACAGTACTTCTATCGAGTAATAACCGAAAGCAAGGCCGGCATCTTAAGTGAGGGGCTTACAGTCAATGTACATACATATGTCCCTCCCCTTGGAGAACTAACGTTGTTTACTGTGAAAAATGGTTATGATGTGTTTGAAGGTGATGTGGTAGAAATGGAAGTAGGAGAACGAATTGCAGTCTACTACCGCACGGACATTGAGCCATACCGCATTGTGGTGAACTGGAGTTTAGACGAGGATCTAGCTCGGCTGGACGATACCATTGGCGAACACGCCAGCCTCTTAGCTGAGACACCTGGCGAAACGATATTATGGGCAAGGCATTACAGCGGGGTTGAAGCATCGCTTAAGATCGTTATTATAGAGTAGACTTATAAGATAAAGAACACACGTTAATCCTGCTAATCAATCATTGGGTGTCACTTGACAGTTTGATATGGGGGAGATTATCCTTGAGGTGATGTTTGTGTAACGCGAAGGGAAGTGAAATGGTTGACTAATAATCGTCAAGTCTATGAAATGCCTCTAGAGCAAGCCTTGAGCAAGCACACCAAAGAGCAACTCCTGGATATCTGCCGGGACGAAGGCATAACAGGGGTGAGCAGACTCAGAAAAGGCGAGCTTATCCAAAAGCTGACAGAAGATCTACCTATCATAACCGCGAAGAAGATGCTGCATTGGGATCAGCCTACCTACGACCTCATGGAGTATATGGCAAAGGAAGAGGAGCCAATCTATCCCTTTGACCCAGAAGACTTGGATGATGTTGAGGAATATTTTCTAGATGGATCCATCGGATTCCCCTTTCACATGATAAAGGGCGGTTTTGGGCTAGATACCTTGATTGTTCCCTTAGAATTTCAAGAAGTATTTTTACACCTTGATGGGACAAGGTATAAAAACGTCGTCCAAGCGAACACAGCGATCGCGCGCTTCGCTAAAGGACTCCTTTACTATTATGGATACCTAGGGCTGAACGAGATGGTCCACTTTTTGAACGCTTTTTCGGAGGGCCCCCTAAATAAGGAGTACATCTTGGGCACTTTGTTGGAGGTTGCACCTTACAATTGGGACATCTACTATGACGATGAAGGATTCGCCGATGGACGTATACTGGATCTTTCTTATCTCTTGAAAGAGCGTAATAAACGTCCAGATCTCGAATATCGTAAGCTTAGTTCTCAGCAGGTGTGGGAGGCCGGCGATCCATTTTTCCACGAAAGCAGTGCTGAACTGAGGTCGATTGCCGACTTCTGCCGAAGAAGAGGCGCGGAAGACGAAATTGAGGAGCTTCTTGGTGCATTATTTAGCCTCATCCAAAGTAAGTTGCTACCTCCCGAGATCGTACCGGGAGTAGCCAGCCTTCTCAACCTAGAATCGGCTGGAGAGATCGAGGAACTAGCGTCTTTGATCTTTACCTATTATAATGCTACTCCCCTTTGGGTCTTGAAAGGACACACTCCAGCCCAGCTTGGCCCAGAACCAAAGGGGCAGGTCTATGACTTTACCACTAAGAAGAAAGTCGGTCGCAATGAACCTTGTCCATGTGGTAGTGGCCGAAAATACAAGCGGTGTTGTGGGAGCAACTAACTCAGATATGACAAGAGGCATCAGTAATTGTTGGCAGCAACCCCAGTCCTGAAATCTCCCATCCCGACATGGCCAATGGAACTAGATCGTTTGAGTTCATCAAAGAGTTGCCTAGGTCCTTCCTTGCCACTGCCAAAGGGGCAGGCCCAGTGAGCGAGAACGTGAGAAGCTACTACCCACTTCAGAAAAACATGGGTGAAAAATGCAAAAGTGTACCGACATTCTATATAATGATCCCAGCCACCAAGTGTTGAACTCGAAACCAGGCAGGTCTTAAAACCATTGACAAGATCGTATAGAGCATTGGATGAGCTCAAGGATTTTTCCGACATCATCCTAAAGAACATACTAATGGATGCCATTCACTGCGATGGCCCTAGCTGTGAACCAAGCAGACACTTGGGCCGAAAAGGAAGAGAACAAGGATAATGTTTTTCGGTCAACCTACTATGACCCAATCATTCAAGATGCTAGTGCTGCGTTAGGCCTTGTTCGTAATCGTATTCCTGACAGTTGGCGACATTCGGCAACTAGTAGCGGACTGCACAAAAGAATTCTAGGATATACAACATGCCATGGAAACAATAAAACCTCTGAGAGCTCCTGTTGACAGGTGCTACAGAGGTTTTTTCTGTCTTTCACTGTTAAAGTCGAGATTCTCTCGCCTCAACCTGAACCTGACTTGATTTCTGAAGCTAGACTAATGGCGCACATCGACATCAAAGTGTTCTGTGTGAAACCCAGGCCAACTACGGTTTCGTCTGTCTCTTGTAGAATCGCCGCGTAGACTATAAGAGACTAACTTACCGTCCTTAACCGCCTTTGAATTTCGCTCCACATGCCGCCTAACTAACTCTTCTTTAAGCCGTTCCATTTGCGCTTTGTATTCGTCTTTAGCGCTCAGATTCACCAGCTCTTGCGGATCGTTTTTCAAATCAAAGAACTGTTCGCTCGCGCCTTCCGGGTACCAGATATATTTCCAACGCCCGTCCGTAATGCCGTAATATTCTTGGTCTGGATGATCGTTCCCCGCCTCTAAGTAGACTCGCGGTTTTTCCACGCCACGTGCTAATCCAACTAAATCAAGTCCATCAACACTTTGAGGAATTTCCCCTCCCGCAGCCTTGACGATTGTGGGCAACAGATCCGCATGTGTGACGGGAGTACTAATTGTCGTTCCATGACAACGGTTATCCCAGTTCTTAGGCATGCGGACAAAGAACGGTACGTGGGCAGAGGATTCATGAAAGAATGTCTTTGCCCCGCAGTGATGATCGCCTAGATACTCACCATGATCTGAGGTAAATAGGATCAACGTGTCACCAAACAGGCCTAGATCCTGTAAAGCAGCAAACACGCGCCCCATGTTGTAGTCTATTTGCGTGACTAATCCATAATAGGCTGCTCTCGCCTCTCTAATGATTTCTGGCGGAATTAAATCGTTAGACCACTCCTGCCTAAATCGTTTGATCGGTTCTGGGCAGTTCTCATCATCTGACCAATCACCATAAACAGGTTCAGGGATCGGGCAATTTCTGTACATTGAATAGTAGTGTAGATTGTCACATTAAACGAGCATGTGATTTTCACTTTGTTTGGGCCTGAAATCCCTCTCAAATCGAGAATTTATCTCGGATTGTCTAATCCGAAAGAAAAATTATCAGATTTGAAGGGCCTG
>JAAZLQ010000159.1 GCA_012799255.1 Bacillota bacterium | reverse complement strand
TTTATCAGCGAATCCGCACTGTCAAGACATCTGAGTATGCTCAAAATTCGCGGCTCGATCGGTTGGGTTGGAAATGATAAATTACCCGGCGGTAACGATCAACGCTTTATTTATTTGCAGACCTATGACAACGTAAACGCTTTCCAAACGGGTGTAGGAGACACCTGGATGCAGGGCATCCGCATGGGAAGCATTGCCAACACCAATGTAAGTTGGGAAGTGGGACGCAAATCCAATATCGGATTCGAATCCGATTGGTGGAGAGGACTCTTGGGTGTAACCTTTGATTTTTTCCATGAGTACCGCGATAGAATTTTAATTGATTCCGGTGGTATGGCTACCATCACCCCCGCTTATGTAGGTGCTTCTTTTAAATCAGCCAACCTGGGTATTGTCAAAAATAAAGGCTTTGAAGTGGAAATCAGTCACCGAAACAAAGTAGGTAAAGACTTTTCCTATTTTGCAAAAGCCAATATTTCATTTGCCCAAAACAAGGTTATTCAAAGAAACGACCCTGAAGGCAGACTACCCTATCAACGACAGGCAGGATATTCCATCGGTGTACAAAGCCTGTATCAGGCAATAGGTATTTTTCAAACCTACGAAGAAATCTACAACAGTCCCAACCAAATGGGATTACCCGGCAACACGGAAGTCAAGCCCGGAGATCTAAAATTCCTGGACTTTAATAACGACGGTATCATTGATGAGGCGGATGCGTTCCGTCAAGGCTATGGTACGGTACCCGAACTACAGTACGGAATAAACCTGGGAGCAAACTACAAAGGACTTGATTTCAACATGTTGTTCCAGGGTTCAGGACGTTCTCAATTCAGTAAAAACTGGGAAATCATGTGGCACTTCTCCAACAATGACAACGTATTTGAAAAACACTGGTATTTCTGGTCACCCGAAATGAGCGGCAATGAACAATACGTTCGCTTGTACGGTTCTTACACGAACAACGAACCGCAGGGCTCGGAATGGGGTTCTACCTACAAAATGGGTAGCGGAAGTTATCTCAGATTAAAAAGTGCCGAGGTAGGATACAGCCTCCCCACTTCGCTGACCGGCAAGCTGCATTTGTCCGCTTTCCGTATCTATGTAAGTGGCACCAACCTCTTTCTTTGGGCAAAGGAACCTTATATAGATCCCGACAACCGTGACGAACGCGGTGGTTTGATGCCACAGACACGTGCATTTAATGTAGGTTTAAATCTTAACTTTTAAAATTGCATGATGATGATGAAAACAATATATAATACAATCAAGTATGCAACTTTCACGTTGCTGACGGGTTTTGCCATGCTCTCCTGCGATGATTATCTCGATCGCGCACCCGAATTACCTTTGGATGACGAAACCGTATTTACGATTTTTGCCAATGCAGAGCGCTATCACAATGATATTTACGGAAACTTGCAGTCGCGCTTTAACGCCGTAGGCGACTATCAGCCCGTTCCCCTGGCTTCCGCCTCCGATGAAGCCGATTCTCCAATGGGCTATCACGGTACGCAAAACTTTAACATGGGTATATACGATGGCATAGATGCTAATCTCTCGAATTATTACGGCGGTATCCGAAAAGCCAATACTTTTTTAACCAAAGTGGATATCATACCATTTCCATCTGAAAACAAAAAGAATCAGATGTTGGGAGAGGTACACTTCCTCAGGGCGTTCTATTTCAACGAGATCGTCAAACGTTTCGGCGGAATGCCCATCATGGATGAAAGCAGGATCATCATGCCGGGTGAGAATATGAATTATGCCCGCAACTCTTACAAAGAATGTGTGGATTTTATCCTTGCCGACCTGGAGCGTGCCATTGACTTGTTGCCTGTATCCCTTACTGAGACGGAATATGGTCGTGCCACCAAAGGTGCCGCCATGGCTCTAAAGTCAAGAGTATTGCTGTTTGCTGCCAGTCCCCTTTGGAAAAACGAAATGAAGGAAGACCTGTGGCAACAAGCTGCAGATGCCGCCAAAAGCGTGATTGACTTAAAAGAAGGTGGTGAAAACATATATAAACTGTACGATACGGGAAACGGAGCCGCCGATTACGAACAGCTCTTCTTTACCAGACGGGAAGCCGGCAACAAAGAAATAATATTCTACCGTCATGCAGGTCCGGTGGGTTTCAGCTCAAGTGAAATTCAGGTGTGGGCACCCAAAGGTGGCAACCTGGGCGGTGATGGCGCTGTTGCACCTACGCAAAACTTCGTTGACCTTTTTGAAATGTCAAACGGTAAGTTGATTGATGAAGAAGGTTCCGGTTACAATCCGCAAGATCCGTATGCCAACCGGGATCCGAGATTCTACAAAATAGTATTGTATCACGGTTCTTCCTGGCAGGGAGAAACATTGGATTTGACGTATAATCCCAATGCCGACCTGAGCGGTACGCATCGCAAAACAAAAGAATATACCCGCACCGGATATTATGTGAGAAAATACTTACCGGAAGGCGTTAAATACCAAACAACCAATACTGCTTATCACAATTGGATTTATTTCCGCCTGGCAGAAATGTATCTGAATTATGCAGAAGCATTGAATGAAGTTCTGTCTTCTCCTTCGCAAGATGTCTATGATGCCGTCAATGCCGTACGCTCACGATCGGGTGTGGTTAACTTGCCGGCCGGCCTGAACAAAGAACAAATGCGTGAACGCATCCGGAATGAAAGAGCCATAGAGTTGTCCTTTGAAGAACACCGTTGGTGGGATGCCCGCAGATGGAAAAAAGCAGTTGAATGGTTTGGCGGTGCCATGTATGAAATGGAAATCACCAAAGATGGTGGAAACCTGGTGTTCAACAAAAAACCATTTTACAACCGGGTATACAGAAGTTATATGGACTTATACCCCATTCCAACAGGTGAAATGCGTAAAAACCTGCTTTATCAACAAAATCCGGGATGGTAATTATGCATAATCATTAATACGTTACATTAACACGCTAAATACAACAATATGTTTAAAACAATATATCACAAGGTTTTATTATTGGGTACGGCTGCTCTGATAGGATCGCTCGTTTTACAGTCGGCTAACGCTCAGGAAAATGACAGCATCTGCCAAGGCAAAGTATATGATGTGGCTTACGGAACGCGTACCAGGACGGAACTGACCGCTGCAATATCGACCATTGGCGGTGATGAATTATCCAAGGTTCCCGTCTCCATTCTCAATGATGCCATTCCGGGTAAATTGCCGGGCCTGACATCCCTCAGGGTGACCGGAAGTGAACCCGGTTGGACCGGTTCGGATTTCTTTGTGAGAGGTATCGGCACTTTCGGTGCAGGCACAAGCCCTTTGTTTATGGTAGATAATGTGGAAAGAGACATCTCTCAACTGGACCCGGAGGAAATACAATCCCTGACGGTTCTGAAAGATGCCGCTTCCACGGTAGCTTACGGGATGCGTGCTGCTAACGGGGTGATCAACGTAGTGACAAAAAGAGGTTTTGTGGGTAAACCCGAAATCACATTCAAGGCGCAGGCAGGAATGCAACAACCCACGCGCCTGCCGCAATACTTAAATTCCTACGAATATGTAAAATACAGAAATATCGCCTTGAACAATGAGGCTTTGACCATTCCAACTGACCCTCGCTACAATCCGGACAATTACAACGGCACCGGTGATCCGTTTCTTTATCCCAATACGGACTGGTACGGTGAATTCCTCAAAAATCTGGCTCCGCAGCAAATCTATAAATTGTCCATTGCCGGAGGATCTGAAACAGCCCGATATTTCGTACTGTTGGGTTATACCAACCAGCAGGGACTTTTTAAATTTGGCAATGAAAACAGTGCTTATTCGACCAATTATGACTATTCACGGTATAATGTGCGCTCAAATGTAGACGTGAACATCAACAAGTATTTGACTGTTTCACTGGACCTGGCAGGAAGAGTGGAAACCAAAGTGGCACCTGCAACGTCCTCCGCTGCAATTTTCGGTGCTTTATCACAAACACCTTCTACCATGCCCATCAAAAACAGGGATGGATCCATCGCCGGAACTTCAATTTATAAAAACAATCCGTATGGACTGATAGCAAAAACCGGCTATGGTAACTATGTGAATCGTTATCTGCAGGGGAATTTAAATCTGACTCAAAAATTGGATTTCCTGATAAAAGGTTTGGCCATAGATGCCATGTTTGCCTTCGACACCTATAAAAATTACGATAGGGGTAAAAGCAGAACATTTGCCGTATATCAGGAAAATTTAGACGGTACTTATACCAAATTTGGAGAAGATTCCGAGATAAGCATGAACTTCAGCACCTGGAGCAGTGATTATTATCTCCTGCTCACCGGATTTGGAGGCTTGAGTTACAAAAACAGTTTTGACAAACACGATCTGGCCATAGATGCCAAATTCGACATGTCCCGAAGAAATGTATCCGGAAATAATGTGGATTACAACACGCAGGATGTCTTCGGAAGAATAACTTACGGATTCGACAACAGATACATTGCAGAATTTGGATGGTCGTACAGCGGATCTGAAAATTTTGCACCCGGAAACCGCTTCCATTTCTATCCCGTAGGCTCCCTGGCCTGGGTTATTTCCAATGAAGGTTTCTTAAAAAACAGCAAATTACTGGACTTTTTAAAGTTGCGGGGGTCCTACGGCCTGGTAGGCAATGCGGACCTGGGCATAGGCAGATTTCCTTATGAATCAATATTCACCTCCGGAGGCGGATATACCTTCGGAACCGGTTATGCAGGTTCTGACGGTTCCTACGAAGGAAGAATCGGTAATCCGTGGATTGGGGCCGAACAATCCCTCAATGCCAACATAGGTCTCGATCTGGAACTGTTGAACCGTGCATTGGACATCAGTGTGGATGTGTTCAGCAACGACAGAACAAGGATCATTACTACGCGCAGCAGCACCCTGCCCGGAATCGTCGGACAGGAATTGCCGTACGAAAATATAGGTTCAGTGCTGAATCAAGGTTTTGAAGCATCCGTTACGCACAGCAAACAGGCAGGTCAGTTTAAATACTTTGTACAGGCTCATGTTTCTTATGCAAACAACAAGATTACCTACACGGATGAGGTACAAAATTTAGAGCCCTGGCTCTCGATGATAGGGCGTTCCGTAACACAACAATGGGGACTGCAAACAGACGGATTCTTTGCCAATCAGGATGAAATAGATGCCTGGCCGGTATCAACCTACGGCGTTGTAAAACCCGGTGATTTGAAATACATAGACCAAAACAAAGATAATTTTATTAACGACGACGACAGGGTACCTCTTGGAAAACCTTCCATTCCGGAATGGAACTATGGTTTGTTGCTGGGATGTGATGTTTATAACTTCGACTTCAATATTGCATTGACGGGAATAGCCAATCGTTCCATTTTTGTAACCAACAACGTGTTGCGCGGGATGCAAAACAACAACAAAGTGACTGCAACCGTGTACGACACCTGGCAACAAGGCGTAAACGAATCCACAGCACTGTACCCGCGCCTGACAACCGAATCGAACAATCACAACAATCAACTCTCTGACGTGTGGATGTTCAGCGGTAACTTCCTGCGTATTCAAAATGTAGAGATAGGGTATAACTTCCCCACCCGCATCACACAGAAAATACGTGCAAGTAACTTACGCATTTTTGCAAACGGATTCAATTTATTATCCTACGATGCATTGAAAAAGTTCAATCTGAGTGCTGAGTTCCCGGATGCTGGCGTGACAACCTACCCGGAAACGAGAGTTTATAATATCGGTTTAAATGTTAAATTTTAAAATCGACAGCAATGAAAAAAAATATATTATATACGATTATCTTCTTAACGTCTGTAGCGCTTGGTGTTTCCTGTACAGACTTTTTAGACAAAGATTTAAGAACAGACACCAATTTAACATACGAACAGATATTCCAGGACCCACATTTAGCTCCCGGTTTTTTAAATAATGCTTACACATTATTACCCGATGGATTTAACCGCTTAGGATCGGCCATGATGGCATCGGCTTGCGACGAAGCGGAACATTCGGATGCCGGCTCACCCATCCGTCTGTTCAACAGCAATTCAATATCCGCTTCTTACAATCCTGATGATGTGTGGAGCAATATGTACACAGGTATTCGCAAGTGCAATATTTTTCTGAAAGAATTGGACGGGTTGATAGTTGAATACAACAGCATACCCGAAGCAGAGCGACCGAATTACAAGGGACAAGCACTGTTTTTACGTGCATTTTATCATTTCGAATTACTCAAACGCTATCAAAAAATTATATACGTTGATAAAGTGATAGATCCTTTTGATGAAGATGAAATATACGCCTTAAAACAAATTGATTTTCATGCCGCTGTAGAACTAATTGCTGCCGATTGTGACTCAGCTGCTAATCTACTCCCTAACAGGATTACCGATGATGCTCAAAAAGGAAGGCCCGGTAAAGCCGCACCCATGGCTTTAAAAGCCAGGCTGTACCTGTACGCCGCCAGTCCATTGAACAATCCTGACAATGACTTAGAACTATGGAGTAAGGCGGAATCGGCTGCCAAAGAACTTTATGATAATCGCTCACAGTTGGGGATTGGCCTGGAATCTTCTTTCTCCGGTATTTTCACAACACCTTATAACAACGAAATCATATTTGCGTCCAGGGCCACCAATCGCAACGATATTGAAAGTGCCAATTTCCCTATCAGTTACCAGGGAAGTGGTTATACCAACCCTTCACAAAATTTGGTGGATGCATTTGTTATGAGCGGTACTTCCTACAAGAATGAGATGAACGGATATGATGCCAATGATCCTTATACCAAGCGTGAAAATAGATTTTATGCAACGATTCTGCACAATAATGCGAATTTCAAGGACGTTCCCGTTGAAACGTTTGTGGGAGGTAAAGACGGCCTGTTTGCCACTTCCACAGCGACCAAAACGGGATATTACATGAGAAAGTTTGTAACCCCAGCCATCAACCTGGAAAAGAATGAAACTGCACGTCGCCCCTGGATTTTCTTCAGGTATGCCGAAGTGCTGCTCAATTATGCGGAGGCAAGAAACGAGATATTGGACGCTCCGGACAAAACCGTACATGACCTGATAAATCTTATTCGCAGTCGTGCAGGCCTACGCCCTTTCAGAAACACTAGTGAATACATTCAAACTAAAGAAGAAATGCGTGATTATATCAAAAGAGAAAGACAAGTTGAACTGGCATTCGAAGAACATCGTTTCTGGGACCTGAGACGTTGGAAAGATGCTGAAGTGGTTTTAAACCAGGATATTCAAGGAATGCAAATCGAAAAAGCAGACGACACGTTTACCTACACCCGATTCACTGCAGCCAAACGCTCTTTCGACCCTAAATTTTATTGGTATCCCATCCCCCGAACCGAAATTCTGAAATATAAGAGTAAGGGTGTCACATTGGAGCAAAACCCCGGTTGGGAATAAATGTATTAATCCATAGATAAAAATTGAAGATATGAGAAAATTATTAATCGTTATCATAACTGCCTTCATGGTGGTTTTCCATGCCTGCGAAACCTCTGAAGAGATCAGCATGGGATTCGACCATGAAGTACCAACCTATAAGGTACTTACCGACTCTTTATTGGTTCAGGCAGGGCAAACAGTGGAACTGAAAGTAGAAGTAACAGACAATGCCGGTTTAAAAAAACTCGTTTTTTCATATGGAAATTGGTTTTTGTTTGAATCCATCACATTGGATGAATCGGGAAACCCGAAATCTTACGTTTTTGAAACGTCCATAACAGTTCCCGATGACGCGGAAAAACAATGGAATGAAGAATTGATCAGAAACGACGGTAGTAAAATAACCATTGTGCAACAATATCATAAACTAATTCTGGAGGCTACGGACATCAATATGAATGTAAGGAATATCCCCATTTATATAAAAGTAGAATAGTCAATTAAAAATCGGAAAATATGAATCAAAAAAAAATCATATTTACGTTCATAGTCCTATTCTTACCGTTTGTCGTCTTTTCGCAAACCGTACTTGGCGATTTCGAAACTGACGGAGTCGTACCGGAATTTTCGATTGAGGAAAATGCTTTAACAAAATTAGAGAT
>JAAZLQ010000318.1 GCA_012799255.1 Bacillota bacterium | reverse complement strand
CGTTCAATTCTCGTCAAAACGCGTTCCCGTCCTAGGAGTACTAAGACATCGTAAATACCTGGGCTTACATTCGTTCCAGTTAAAGCTACCCGGACTGGTTGAATCAGATCACCCATCTTAATGCCAAAGATCCCCAAGCCTTCTTTAAACACTGGTTTCAAATGTTCCTCACTCAGCTCGGGAGCTTCTTGTGCAGCTTTGTACACATAATTGAGAATTTCCTCAGTCTGCGGTTTGGTTAATATGTTTTGAACCACTTCTTCGTTGTACTCGTAATCATCTTTAAAGAAGTACTGAGCTAAATCCACAACCTCCGCCATGAGTTTAATGCGACTTTGTAGTTCTTTAAGGATACTCAAGCAATATTCCTTTAACTTTGAGTCAATTTCAAAGGGAACGAAGCCAGCCTTCTGCCAGTAGGGTAAGGCCAGATCATACAGTTCCTCTAAGGAAAGTTCACGAATATAGACCCCATTCATCCATTCCAACTTTTGTAGGTCAAATACCGCAGGGTTCTTGGAAACCCGCTCTAAACTGAACTTTTCGATCAGTTCCTGAATGGAAAATATGGTCTGAGAATCATCGTAACCCCAGCCCAACAAAGCCAGATAGTTCACCATTGCAGTTGGCAAGTATCCTTCCTCATGGAACTGCATCACGGAAGTTGCCCCGTGGCGTTTACTTAAAAGAGATTTGTCAGGTCCGAGGATCATGGGGATATGAGCAAACTGGGGAACTTCCAATCCCAAAGCTTCATAGATTTGAACCTGCTTTGGAGTATTGGAAAGGTGATCTTCCCCGCGGACCACATGGGTAATCTTCATCAAGGCATCGTCCACCACCACTGCAAAGTTGTAGGTAGGCATGCCATCGGACTTGTAAATGACAAAATCGTCGACCTGTGTTACGTTATCAAAACGGACAGTACCACGTATTAGATCGCGGACCTCGGTCTCACCAGAATCTAATGCCTTAAAACGAATGACCGGTTTACGACCTTCCGCCTTAAATTTTGCTTCATCATCAGCACTTAAGTGCAAACAACGCCGATCATAACGAGTAGCCTTGCCCTGTTTCATCTGTTCTTGGCGTTTTTGCTCTAACTCTTCAGGAGTACAGTAGCATCTATAAGCGCGCCCCATTTCGATGAGTTTTTCAGCGTATTCTTGATAGAGATTGAGCCGTTGACTCTGGTAATATGGTCCGTAATCTCCACCCTTTCCTGGACCCTCATCCCAATCGAGACCTAAGAACTCTAGGGCATCTAAAATCACTTGTGTAGCTTCATCAGTGGACCTAGCTAAGTCAGTGTCTTCGATGCGCAACACAAAAACTCCCTGGTGATGTCTGGCAAAAAGCCAGTTAAATAACGCTGTTCTAGCTCCACCAACGTGGAGATAACCGGTTGGACTTGGCGCAAAACGGACTCGAACTGTACTCATTACTATTTTCCTCCATTTGTTCTATCTTCTATTTGTTCTTTACCAACTCACGTGCTAATTCGCGATAGGCTAGCGCACCCGGAACCTGGACCTTCGCTTCGAAAACCGGTTTCTGATTTGCTGCAGACTCAGCAAAACGGATACTTCTAGCCACAGTATGGGGATACAAGTGATACTGGGGGAACTCTTTTGCTAGCAAGGACAAAATCTCCCTCCCATGCAAGGTACGACTATCAAACATGGTGGGCAAAAGCCCTGCGATAGTTAACTTACTGTTCAGAGCTCCCTTCACTTTGGCAATCAACTTTAGAAGGGCCCTGGTCCCCCGTAAACTCAAATACTCACAAGAGATAGGAATAATCACATGATCCGCAGCTGCTAATGCATTGATCGTCAACAGACCTAGCGAAGGCTGGCTGTCAATAAGTATAAAATCATACTCTCCCCTTAATTCATTGACAATACGGGTAATTCTCCGTTCCCTCGCGGGTGCACTGACCAACTGAAACTCCGCCAAAGACAGATCTATATTTGCGGGCAAAAGATCTACCCCATAGTTATTAGTAATTAAGATCTCCTTTGCCGGTGTGTTGCGAACCAGACAGTGATAAATAGTTTTCCCAAGCTCCTCAGGTTCAAAACCGGAGTAATAAGTTAATCCTCCCTGGGGATCGAGATCTAATAATAGTACTCTTTGGCCAATATCGGCTAACGCAACTCCTAAGTTATATGTTGATGTGGTTTTCCCCACCCCTCCTTTTTGGTTGGCGAGGACAAAGACGGTTGCCACGCAGATCCCCCCTTGACGCATACCAATTAGTTCAACGAAAAGCCCACGAAACCCTGCAGGCTATTTTTGAATTCGAAGGGAAAGGATCTATACAACTAGCCCAGAATAATAGGGTAAAGGGAGTGATCTCATGTTCAATGTTTTTGTCACCAGAAAATTGCCGGGCCAAGGCCTGGAAATACTACGATCAATATGTAATGTAACAGTTTATCTTGAAGACCGCAACATAACAAAATCAGAACTATTAAACATCGTGGCAGAACAGGATGCGTTAATTACAATGCTCTCTGATCCGATTGATGAAGAAGTGATTGGAGCAGGCAAAAGGCTCAAGGTGATTGCCAATTATGCTGTGGGCTTTAACAACATAGACGTGGCTGCAGCAAATAAACGTCAAATTCCTGTTGTTAACACACCAGATGTCCTTACCAATGCCAGCGCAGATTTTGCCTGGGCGTTACTGATGAGTACTGCACGTAGGATTATAGAAGGGGACACCATGACCCGGAGTGGCAAGTTCGCAGGGTGGGCACCTGAGCTTCTCTTGGGCGTAGAAGTCTATGGTAAAACCCTGGGCATTATCGGAGCAGGTCGCATAGGACAAGCGGTTGCTAAAAGGGCTCAAGGTTTCGACATGCAAGTTCTCTATCATAACCGTAATAGACTTCCTAAACAGGTAGAGAACGAATATAATATGGAATATGTTGAATTAGGGACCCTACTTAAAGAGTCTGACTTCGTCTCTCTCCATTGTCCCCTTACCCCAGAAACCAAATACCTTATTGGTGAGCCTGAGCTTGGGATGATGAAACCCACTAGCGTTCTAATCAACACCGCCCGGGGACCTGTGGTAGACGAAGCAGCATTAGTTAAGGCATTGCAGGAACGGCAGATTTATGGTGCTGGCCTAGACGTCTTTGAGGACGAACCGGCACTAAAACCGGGTTTGGCGGAACTTCCTAACGTAGTTTTGGCCCCCCATATCGCTAGTGCCGGAGTTGAAACACGGTCAAAGATGGTTGACATGGTGGTAAACGATGTCTTAGCTGTATTAGAAGGTAGGCGCCCCCGCAATCTTGTCAATCCAGAAATTTTTTAACAGAGGAGGGCCGTAAATGGATAGACGCCTTTATCGTTCCCGCGATAAGAAAATCGGCGGAGTATGTGGTGGTATTGCAGAGTTCTTTAATATAGATCCCACCGTAATACGAGTAATTTGGGCAATCTTAGCATTTGCTTACGGTACTGGAGTACTGGCCTATTTCATTGCCTGGCTGATCATCCCAGATGAGCAAACGCTTCGTTAGAGTCAGAAGCGTCGCATCCTACTTAATTTTTAGTAGTTGCGGCGTTTCTGTTTCTTGTCCTAAGAAATAGAGAAAGCGACCAACATTACTTGGTCGCTTTCATGATGGCTCCCCGGGTTGGACTCGAACCAACAACCCTTCGGTTAACAGCCGAATGCTCTGCCATTGAGCTACCGAGGAGTACTACGTGTATTACTTTAGCATAGCTTTTTCATGTTGTCAAGAGGAACACATCCTCCTTTTTACTCATATCTTGGTATGAACCGTAAACGGGGTTTACGCCCTTACGGTATTGATTTGTAAAGGAGGATTCACGTTGGAAAACGAAGAGAAATTCGTAAACGAGCAACAGCAACAAACCGAAATCCAGGGAGACCCTGAAGTGGCTCAGGTTTGTGGTCCAAACACTACCCCCTATGTTGTGCGACCAGGAGACACGTTTTTTTCTATAGCTCGCCAATTTGGGGTCAGCCTAGATGCCCTAATCCAGGCTAACCCTCAGATCTCAGATCCAAGCCAGATTCGGCCAGGACAAATCGTTTGCATTCCTAGACAACCTACTGTCTGCCCTGCTGGAACATTCCGTTATGTTGTGGTACCTGGCGACACGATGTTCACGATTGCTCAAAGATTTGGAGTATCACTTCAAGCGCTGATAGATGCCAACCCGCAAATACCAGACCCATCTAGACTCACCCCAGGGCAAATTGTCTGTGTGCCTGAAGTTCGCTGCCCAGCCAATACATTTAGCTACACTGTTCGTCCAGGCGATACAATGTTTTCAATTGCCCAACAGTTTAATGTACCACTAAATGCCCTTTTGGCTGCCAACCCTCAAGTAACGGATCCAAACCAGCTATATCCAGGGCAAAACGTCTGTGTACCTCGCACTACCCCACCTCCACAACAATGCCCACCAGGAACCTTTGCCTACACGGTACAACCAGGAGACACCATGTTCACTATCGCTCAAAGATTCGGGGTATCCCTAAATGCACTGATTGCTGCTAACCCGCAGATTCCAAATCCAAACTTGATCTTTCCTGGACAGATTGTCTGCGTTCCTAGAACCGCAGATGGTTGCCCACCAGGAACTTTTGCTTACACGGTACAGCCTGGAGACAGTATGTTCACCATCGCCCAAAGGTTTGGGGTATCACTAAATTCCTTAATTGCTGCTAACCCACAGATTACAAATCCAAACTTGATCTTTCCTGGGCAAATCGTCTGTGTTCCTACTACGAGCACACCACCAGGTGGCTGTCCTCCGGGAACGTTCTCCTACACTGTGAGAGCAGGCGATTCTATGTTCACCATTGCCCAGAGATTTGGAGTTTCTCTAGATGCCTTAATCAGAGCAAATCCACAAATCCCTAATCCTAATCAAATTAGGCCTGGACAAATAGTCTGTGTTCCTAATCGCTAGATGATTGAAGCCTACACCTTCTGGCCATAATAGGCTAAGGAGGTGTAGGTTTTCTATGATCAAAGCCGAAGTTTCATTGTATCCTGTTGGCCAAGAAGAAGTGAAAAGCTTAGCTGGTTTGACTACGAAATTCCTTAACGAACACGGATTGGACTACGATTTTCATCACAGTAACACATCGCTAAATACCACCATAGCGGGTAGCGAAGATGAGGTTTGGAGCGCATTGAGACACCTCTTTCGAGAGAACCAAAACAAGGGTCATGACGTTGTTATGGTCACTACCCTAACCCACTGGACGTGATGGATGAATAGTTTTTTTCTTCGATAGAAATTATTTGATAAAAGCGCTTGACGGCAACCAATTAATTTGTTACTCTAAATTTGGGCCCAGTTGGTGAAAGAATTCACTAGAACAAATCTATAATTGGAGGTCTTGAATATGAAAAAGCGCTCTTTAGTCCTTGCTTTAGTTTTGGTTTTTTCGTTAACCGCAGTGTCTTACGCACAGTGGATTGATGGAACATACGAAGCCTGGTCCGACGCAGGTGCAAAAAGCACTCAATATGCCAAAGTTTTTATTGAAGACGGTAAGCTAGTTGGTGTTATTCTCCGTGAATATACCGATAAGCTAGTTGAAAAGGACTGGACAAGCTATCCCTGGCCACAAGCTGGTGAAGCTGCCCGCACCCTTGGCAAGCAATTTGTTGACAATCAAGCTGCCAAAGCTGACATAGTTACTGGCGCAACCGGCAGTTCAACCGGTTGGATCCAAGCTGTAGAAAGAGCTCTCATTAAAGCAAGTGGCACCGAGCCTACCAACAAGTACTTTGATGGTGTTTTCATGGGTCGCTCCGATGTTTCCAGCTACGGTCAATACTATAAAGTGGCTTGGGTTACCATTAAAGATGACAAAGTTGTAGACTACAAAGTTCAGCGCGTTATGCCTGACGGCTCCATCCAAGATCCTTCCGTTGAAGTTTATGGCTGGCCTTTAGAGATGGCTCGCGAAAGCTACAGAGAAGCCGCATTGGTTTCCGAACCTGGTTATGTTGATGTAATCAGTGGCGCAACCGGGTTAGTGTCAAATTATGTTCGCAATTTCCATCGGGTTTCGAAATGGTTTAAGCCGCCTGG
>JAAZLQ010000230.1 GCA_012799255.1 Bacillota bacterium | reverse complement strand
TGGGACTTCATCCAATGGATTTCCAGCGTCGAGCAAAATGGATACTTTAATGAACACTGGGGACCACTACCAGTCCACAGCACGACCTTTGAACTCAATGAGCATTTCCAAGGCCGGCACTATGAAGCTTATAGCTACGAAATGGCCAACCCTGACGTCTTTTTGCTGAAGACGTATCCTCTAGCTTCAGAAAAATGGCCTGGTTGGGGTATGATCCACGAAACAGATATGCAAAGCCTGCTTTTGAACAGAATGGATCTCGATACCATGCTGCAAAAATGGGATAAATACTGGACGAAGTAATCGTAACACTAGGTGGCACGCAGTGTGTTAGCTGGGTGCCACCTAGCATCTTCTGGAGAAACGGTGGCTACGAAAGAGGTGATGATGTGCGTCAGCGAAGTGGGCGTTACTTTTTCTTAATCATGATTCCTGCCCTGGTTTTGCTAGCACTCTTTATTTACTACCCCATCATCGAGGGTACGTTGATAGGTTTTCAGCGCTATACGCTCTTTGATATGTCCAATACGCCATTTATTGGTTTTGATAACTTCAGAGCCATTTTTTCGGACATCAACTTTAGTTTTGCTCAGATCTTACTCAACACATTGGTTTGGGTTGCTGTGTCCCTGCTCTTTCAGTTTGTGCTCGGCTTTGTCTTAGCACTCCTCATGCAGAAACCCTTTCGAGGCAGAGGGATTTATTCGTCTCTAGTGTTTTATCCGTGGGCCTTGTCTGGTTTTGCTATCGGGTTGGTCTGGGCGTGGATCTTTAATGGACAGTTTGGTTTGGCTAATGATGTGTTGCTGCGCTTGGGTTTAGCTAGTAGTCCTATTGGGTTTCTCTCTGATCCCAGATACGCTATGATCTCGGTGATAATAGCTAACATTTGGTATGGTATACCGTTTTTTGCAATTATGTTATTAGCTGCCCTTCAGTCTGTTCCATCACAGTTAATGGAAGCTGGGAAGATTGATGGAGCTGGCCCGGTTCGCAGACTATTTAGTATTACTATCCCGTATATCAAACCTACTATCGTTAGCACGCTCTTGTTGAGGACGATGTGGATTATGAATTTCCCAGACATTATCTATGCTATGACTGGGGGAGGACCAGCTAACAGTACCAATATTCTGGCCATGCAGATGATCAACAAAACCTTGAAGTTTTATGACTATGGCCAGGGTTCGGCATTTGGTATCGTGATCATGGTTCTACTGTTCACGTATGCAGTGGTTTTCTTGCGCTTGACCTCTGACAAGGAGGAGACTGTATGAAGGTAATCCAACGTGTGATAAGGGTAGTCTTATTGGCGCTATTCCTGGTGTTGAGCTTAGGGCCACTCTATTGGGTGATCGTGACATCACTCAAGGGCGGTCAGGAGATTTACACATTTCCGATTCGGTATTGGCCATCGCAAGTCACATTTGAGAACTATCAATATTTGTTTCGAATCAGTGATTTCTCAACCTATTTCCAGAACAGTCTTAAGGTTTCGCTAGCGGCTTCCGCCGGTGCACTTCTTATCTCCCTCTTCAGTGGTTATGCCCTGTCTAGGATCAGACGTAGAAAACCTAAGATGGTTTTGCTATTGGTCATGTATTTTACGCAGATCATCCCCACATACATGTTGATGAGTCCTCTCTTCATCTCGCTCGCGAAGATTGGTATGACCGATAGTCTTATGGCTATTACCGTTGTATACGTATCTACGATGATTGCATTCTCAACAATTATGGCTAAGAGTTTCTTTGACCGAATCCCTGAGGCTCTGGAGGAAGCAGCCTTGATTGACGGATGCAACCGCACCCAGACGATTTTCAAAGTAATATTTCCTTTGTCTTTACCTGGGTTAGCAGCTATCTTTAGTTTCGCTTTCGTTAACATCTGGAATGAACTGTTTTTGGCCGTTATGCTCCTGAGTTCGAATCACAACATGACCGTACCTGTTGCACTTAACTCGTTTATCTCTAAGGCTGGGGTAAACTGGGGAGTACTGAGTGCCGGAATCGTGGTAGCTCTGCTACCGACCATGGTTGTGTTCGCTTTTGCGCAAAAATACATCATTTTGGGCCTCACTGAAGGCGGCGTAAAAGAATAGACAGTCCAGCAAGGTAAGCGGAGCGTTGCGAACTGTGCT
>JAAZLQ010000104.1 GCA_012799255.1 Bacillota bacterium | reverse complement strand
TATACAAAATTCGGGAAAATTATCCGAATGAACCCTGATGACAGCTCTTTTACTGTCAAAGTCAGTTTCTAAGGAGGAAAAGAGAATGGCATCTACAAAAGCTTTCCAGAAAGTACAAAATCTTGTAATTAACGAGCTTGAAAAAACAGCTCCAAACAGAATGAGACACATCTCTGATGTTTCTATAGGCTTTAGCACTGATAATGCTAAAGGTATAACAAACCCTGCTTTCAAAGTAGGACCGTCAGCTATGCAGCACGCTATTTATGCTTCATGTGATTCTGTTGGAGTTAAAAGACCCTATTGGGCTAATGACAGAAAGCAGTTCTCACGATTTGATATTTCCCCCTCTGTTGTACAGGCTGTACAGGACTCTATAGCTGCAGGTAAAGACCCATCTACTGTAGCAGATACGTATATGTCTTTTGACTCTGAGACAGGACAGCTCGTATTCAAGGCAGTACCAAAAGGAACAAAGGATGCTCTTGTTACAGGACTTGCTGTTCCTTCTTGGAATATCGGGTATATGCAGAAAATCTTCAAACAGCCTTATTACAAGTCTTTTGCAAAGAACCTTGTATCTGTTGAAGGATTCGGTAATCAGTGGGCTGATGTTGTAGGAGTATTCAAAGAAACTTTTGAAGGTAACGCTCGTACAAATGCTGCACAATCTACCTTTGAAGCAAACGCTTCTGACCCTATCTCGAACAAATCCGGCTTGATTGTTTCCAATATTTTCAATATTGCAGTTGACTATGAAATTGGAAATGAAGAGCAGGCTCGTTCAGGTAATGCAGGAGATTTTCTGACAGGTCAGCTTATTGCAGACCGACCGAAATATGCAGACATGGTTATAAACCGTTTACAGGATGTTATCAGATACTTCGGTGTACCTGAAGCTGATGTAATCGGTCTTACAGGCGTAAACGCTATCACAGACTATTCAGGAGATTCGTTTGCTGAAATAATGGCTGGTACTTCCACTACAAAAGGTGCTGAAATCATACAGGCATTATATGCAATAATTGGTGACTTTTTACAAGGCATGAGCTATATGCCGACTGAATTAAAGATTAACTGTTCAACCACTGTTTTCCGTGCATTGACAACCACTCTTTACTCAGACAGCTTCAACCCAGCTTCCCCTATCAGTATCATATCTGAGAACATGATAGGTGGTGTATCTCCTGCTATTGATGGCGTTAAACAGTGTAAGTATTCTATCACTGCTGATGCTATGCTTGATGCAGATTCACCGTACAATACTGTTGCTGCAGGTGATGACCTTTTCATTATCACTGCACCTTCAATTGGTTCTGCCCTTGAAGACCAGACAGGTTTGGTAATTTCACCCGAACCGATGTCACGGTTTATCGTTCCTCCGATGTATCAGAGAAGCGGTTATCTGTATACAATGTATACAAGAATGGGCGGTTTAATCACACCTATTAAAGCTGCTGTTAAAGTTTACAAAGGTATTGGAGTACAAGGATAATGGAAAAAGGTAAAGGAAAGTACATAAAAAATACGACTGACTATGCGTATGCCCTTGAAGTAAGATTTAAGGGCGAGCTTAGTGCAAGCCTCGTGAAAGAGTTTAGACCTGAAACTATGGATGGTCAAAGCGGTAAGATTCTTCATAACGGTTTTACGTTTGTTACAAATGAAGAATACGAACAGCTCAATAAGCATACAAGGTTCGGTCGTTATGTTGAAAAAGGTATTTTTGTTGAGTATGATAAACTTCCAGATGAAGTTGTTACACTTGATGAAAAATATGCAGCTCTATTAAGTGAAAATGCTAAGCTTAAAGCAGGTACAGAACTTGAAGAGCTAAGAGCTAAGGTTGCTTCTTTATCAGAAGAGAATTTCGCATTGAAGAAAGCTCTTGAGGATGCTAAAG
>JAAZLQ010000098.1 GCA_012799255.1 Bacillota bacterium | reverse complement strand
TGTTGATGCTAAAGGTGTCACCATGACCCAAATGCGCATTTTGGTGGAACTCAAGCACCATGGCGAACGCACGGTGGGCGAAATCGGTACAGCTATTGGTTCCGCACCGGGTAATTCATCGGCAATGTGCAAAACCCTGGAGAAAATGGGTTTAGTAAGTCGGACCCGCAACCCCGAAGATGAACGAATCGTGCTAATCGATATGACGAGTCAAGGGCGCAGTTTACTCAAAGAAATCGACGACGAACTGACTGCCATATGTAATCCCATCCTTGCTGAGTATTCCAACGAGGATTACGAGCAAATTATGAACGGAGTCAACAAATTACAAGAAATTATGGATAGTTTGCATGATGCATTCGATCGAACCCAAAGGAGGTAAATTATGCCAAAAATCCCAAAATCACCAAGACGACCGTTGATCTACTATTACCTAGGTTCATTGCTTCTTATTTTCCTGTTTAACGTTCTGGTAATGCCGGCAATTTTGCGTAGTAAAGTGACTGAAGTAGATTATAGCGTATTCTTGCAGACGATCGAGCAAAACAGAGTCACCCAAGTGGAAATGAGTGCAGATGGCCAGGAAATTATGTATGTTGCCATAGATCGGAACGGTCAAGCCCAGACCTATGTAACTGTCGCCATGCCCGATCCTAACCTTCTCGAAAGACTCCAAGCCAGCGAGACCGAAATCCAGTTTTCTCGGATTAAACCTACGCAGCCCAACCCCATTTTGGCCTTTTTGTTTAGTTTTATTCTTCCGATGGTGGTTATCTTCGGTTTAGGGAGGGTGTTTTCTAGACAACTACAAACCCGTATGGGCGGGGCCATGTCCTTTGGTAAGAGCAATGCCCGCATCTACGTGGAAGCTCAAACTGGTAAAACCTTTGCCGACGTCGCGGGGCAAGATGAAGCCAAGGAAGCTCTCCAAGAAATCGTGGACTTTTTACACGATCCCGAAAAATACACCCGTATTGGAGCGATTTTGCCCAAAGGTGCATTATTAGTGGGACCCCCTGGAACAGGAAAGACCCTCCTAGCTCAAGCGGTAGCAGGCGAAGCTCAAGTACCCTTTTTCTCCATTTCAGGTTCCGAGTTCGTGGAAATGTTTGTTGGGGTAGGTGCGGCCAAGGTACGGGATTTGTTTAAACAAGCCACTGAAAAAGCCCCTTGTATAGTGTTTATTGATGAGATTGACACCATCGGGAAAAAGCGCGGTGATGGAGGCTTTTCCGGCAATGACGAGCGAGAACAAACCCTCAATCAACTGCTCACCGAGATGGATGGTTTCGACGGGCGCAAGGGTGTCGTGTTGTTAGCCGCCACCAATAGACCCGAATCCCTTGACCCTGCCCTGCTCCGCCCAGGACGATTTGACAGACGAATCCCTGTGGAACTGCCGGATCTGGCTGGCAGAACCGCCATCTTAAAGGTTCACGCTGCGAAAGTAGCCATGGATGCCAATGTGGACTTTGAGGCAATTGCCCGTTCCACAGCTGGTGCCTCCGGCGCAGATTTAGCCAATATCATCAACGAAGCTGCCCTCAGAGCAGTCCGCTTGGGTAGAACCCGTGTGGAACAGGCAGATCTGGAGGAGAGCGTGGAGGTCGTTATTGCCGGCTACCAGAGGAAGAATGCCACGATTTCTCCCAAAGAGCGGGAGATTATTGCCTATCACGAAATCGGCCACGCGCTAGTTGCGGCCAAGCAATCTAACTCAGCACCAGTACACAAGATTACGATCATTCCCCGTACTTCAGGGGCCCTAGGCTACACCATGCAAGTGGAAGAGGATGAACGTTATCTAATGAGCAAAAAAGATGCTATGGCCAGACTCGCCACCATCACCGGCGGACGGGCAGCTGAAGAGTTGGTCTTTAACTCTGCAACAACTGGCGCCGCCAACGACATTGAGCAGGCAACTAGACTTGCTAGGGCCATGGTCACTCGCTACGGCATGACCGACAAGTTCGGTATGATTGCCTTGGAAACCGTTTCTAACCCTTATTTAGGCGGTGATACTACCCTAACCTGCTCCGGCGAAACTGCAGCAGAAGTTGATAAAGCCGTTATTGAAATAATCAAGAAGGCACACGAAACTGCCATCGATATCTTGAAGGATAACATGGATAAGCTACATGAGTTAGCACGGCAACTGCTGGTAAAAGAAACCCTCACCGGTGAGGAGTTTATGCAGATTCTAAATAGCTAACACTTGCATAGTTAGAAAACCTACATCGCAACTGATGTAGGTTTTCCTGTTAAGGCCAGATAACTGCTGGAAGATGGGCGCAAGCAGGGATTGAACGATACGCGGAGAACAATAAGTTAACAGATAATGAAAATGGTGATTACATGATCGGGACAAAGTCCAAGTTGTTTCATAATTCTTTGTTGCGCAGGACCGCGATCATCCTTCTTGTAACAGCCATCCTCTCAAGCTCTCTTCTTATTTTCTTCCATATGTCACAAAACTCATTGATTCAGTCCCTTACACTGATGAATAACGAGTTTGTCGAACAGGTTGATACAATTTCTGGCGCGTTGCTTGAAGTTATTCATAACACAGCGATGCAGATGTTCTATTCACGTTCATTAATGAAGTTGCGTACTATCGAGGAACTCACCAATGCAGAACGGATCGCCGGGCTGAGAGACTTAGGCAATTGGGTAAGTAGTAGCACCTTTTTGTCTAGTGCCATGATCTATAACGCATGGACGGACACTATGTATACCTCAGGGGGCGGTCACACTACCACCGCGAGTCAGTACTTCCCTGATCGCGACACCTTTGAACTAATGGTTGCACGCGAAAAGCACGGTTCCATTGGTCCGATTAAGCGGCAAACCGCAGATGGTGAAACCTACTCCTTTTTGTTTTTTGAACGTAACATTCCAAATGGGGGTACACTGCTATTAAATGTACGAGCTAACTGGTACGAACATCAGCTACTTGGTATTTCGTCAGACCATAATAGTGTGATCGTTGGCGACGACGGAGAAATCCTGGTTGCTAGAGACGAGTTGCTCAGCGAACAGGTACGCCAAATCTGGCCCACTCTGCTCGAACGTTTCGAGGAAGCTAGCAGTCACGGGTTTATCCTGCAACCCAGATCTCGCAGTGGCTGGATGTACTATCAATTGAGCAACTTAGGTGTTTACTATCTCAGAGCCTTTGACACAGACACACTCCTGCCGGGCCTAACTAAAATAAGGAACTTTACTTTGGTCGTACTGATGGTTGTAACCAGCATATTAATCGGTGGTGCCCTCTATACGCTTTTCGCCCTCTATCTCCCCTTTAAAGCAGTACGGGAGGCGCTGCAAAAGGTTGATGTAAGTGAAGAAAGTATGACCAAACGAATGGATCATTTGTTAGAAACCCATCAAGAACAACACCTTACCAAGCAGGTGGAAAGATTACTTCAAGGCGAGGAAGTTGAGATCATCAGCTTTCCAGCCTCGCTCATCCTTGTGGAGTGTGCTGATCTAGACTTGCTCCGCAAAACTGTGCAAGACTCCACTCCCTGTCCTACTCTGACCACGACCACACCTTGGGGGTGTGCGGTATTGATCAGTGATTCCACCGAACAGGACACTCTCGAATTGTGCCTAAAGATAGCAAACGTCATAGACTGTCGGTGCCTTTATGGCGAACCTAAGCACTCCGCCACAGAGCTTAGCCAGTGCTATGAAAACCTAACTGAGTTGTGGCAACAACGCTTCTTATACGCGGGACAGAAGGTCCTGTCTGAAAAGCTCACAACCGCTTATCATGAACCAATTGAGTTTTCGACCAAAGACATCGAGCCCTTGTTTAACTTCCTTCGGGCAGGACAGCTAGATCAAGCAAGAACGTGCTGGAGAGAAATATTTTCCAAGATCCGCCATACTAAGTTTAGCGATTTTCGTTTTTTCATCAGATATATTATCAAACATCTCAATGGACTTTTGGACGAACTAGAGTTGGAGCCCCAACCCAACGCACCAGATATTTTGGACGATCTTGAGGACGTGGCTGAGCTTCACCAATTGCTTGATTGCATTTTTCAAAGCATTGTCGCCGAACAGAACCACCGACGTAAAGATAGCTTAAAGCATTTAGCTAATAAAGTGAATGAGCGGATATTGGCCGGTTTTTCCGACAACAACCTTTCTGCCCAAAGCATTGCTGATGAAATGGGTATGAATGCAGTCTATTTGGGCCGGCTTTATCGGGAAAGCACTGGAATGTCCATTGCGGATAAGATAAAAATAACGAGGATTGATAACGCCAAAAGGCTACTTAAAGATACATCGGCGCCGGTAAAAGAAATCGCTGCCCAAGTGGGCTTCTCCAATACTAAGTACTTTTTCGTTGTATTCAAAGAACTTGTGGGCATGACTCCTAAGGAGTTCAGTCAAGACCAAAAGCGTAAAATCTAAGAAAGAAACCTTGCCGGTGCCACATTACACCAGCAAGGTTTTTTCATTTAGTTAGATCAACTGGCGACGTTGACGCTCTTTTTCAGCATCAGCATCTTCCACAGGATACCACATAGGTTCCACAAAGCTGACTCGGCAGGGGTCGCCCTGAGCAAAAGCAATCCGATGCGGGGTTTGCACTTTGAGGCTCTGGTTGCCAATGGGAACCACATACTCGGTACGATCCGTTAAGAAAATCCTTGTCTTAATATGGGTCTGATATCCCTCGTCCCCGCTTAGCTCGATAGCGTTAGGGCGAGTAGCAAGAATCATCTCAGGCTCAGCATTGGGTGGAGGCGTTACATCCAGTGGATGCTCCAGATCTCCCTCAGCAAACACTTGCCCATCTTTAATGATCACTTTCAAGAAAGTACTCTCGCCCAAGAAACTATGGACGAAGCGGTTGATGGGCTTATTGTACAGATTTTCCGGTGTATCTATCTGCATGATTCTACCCATATCAGCTACTAACATACGGTCAGAAAGCGCCATTGCTTCCGATTGGTCGTGAGTTACAAAGATAATGGTAAAACCGAACTTGCGTTGTAACTCCTTCAGCTCAAACCGCATCGTTTCACGTAAATGTGGATCGAGATTAGACAAGGGCTCATCAAGCAGCATTACCTTGGGATTGGTTACAATGGCACGGGCTAAGGCGATCCGCTGCTGCTGTCCACCAGAGAGATCCGAAGGATACACGTTTTCCAAACCGGTCAAGCTGGTATGGTTGAGCGCTTCTCGCACCCGTCGATCAATCTCAGTGCGATTAACCTTTTTGATTCGTAAAGGAAAGGCCACGTTTTCAAACACATTCATGTGGGGCCACACAGCAAAAGCCTGGAAAACCATCCCCAAATCTCGTTCTTCCGGTGGGACGTACAAATTTTTACTGCTACTAGAAACCGGGCGGCCGCTTAGATAGATCTCACCCTCGGTTAGATCTTCAAAGCCAGCGATCATGCGTAGAGCAGTCGTTTTGCCACAGCCGGAGGGACCAAGGATTGAAAAACACTCGCCCTCGTACACTTCAAAGTTGAAATCATCCACCGCAACAATGTCGCCAAGGGTCTTGGTAGTGAAGCGTTTGGTAACATTCTTGAGCTGTACTTGTATTTGAGCCATATCCTAAACCCCCCTCCGGTCTCTGTTAAGAGCGGTAACGATTGAGTTGATAATAATGATTAAGATAATCGCCACAGATCCCAATGCTGAAGCTTGTGGCATCATTCCTGCATCACGCAACGAGTAAATCTGAACACCCAGGGTGCGAGTATAAGGACCATAGAGCAATACTGAAGTTGTGACTTCCCGCATCGCCGGCAAGAAGATCAGGAAGAAACCTGAAATCATGGCTGGGCGAATAAGGGGCAAGGTAATGTCCTTTAGACTTTCCGTGTGAGAAGCACCACAGGTACGGGCGGCTTCCTCCAAAGACGGATGCACCTGGAGCAGAGCTGCAGACGAAGTTTTCATGGAGAACGACAAGTATCTAGCTATATAGGCGACGAGAATGATCCAGAGAGTGTTGTAGAGGTTGATCCCGAGACTTCCAGACCAGGCAAGGATAACACCAATCGCCAGCACTGTTCCTGGAATGGAATAAGGTAATACAGACATAATCTCTAAAACCCCTGTGCCCTTAGGTTTGATCTTCTGGACAACATAGGCAATCAATGTACCCAAGAGCATACTGATTACACCGGCACTGATGGATAACACCAGGGAGTTTTTAATGGACTCGATGGTTCCACTTGCCGTAAAGATCCTTTGGTAGTTGGCCAACGTAAAGTTTGCAGGGATAAGTGGTAAACCATAAGCCTTTACTAAACCCACTAAGAAAATCATTCCCAACGGAACCAACACGATCACAACTAGAGTCGATAAAGCTAGGATGAAGAGGGGAATTCTTGCGCCACGCAGGTTGATCAGTGTTGGTCGCATACTTTTACCCTTAATGATGTCATAGCCTCCAGAGCTAAGCACCCGTTTCTGGATCCAGAGGGCAACCGACACAACTGCCACCAATAGGATAGACAGTGCTGCACCTTGGCGAATGCCATCAAAGCTACCACCCGAGCGGGCTATAACGGCATAAATTCTGGTAGGTAAGGTGAAAATACCTTGCGAAAATCCAAGGATTGCGGGCACTCCGAAGTGCGCTAACGAGCTAATCAGAATTAGTAACGCTCCTGCAGAAATGGCAGGCAGAACCAAGGGAAGCGTAATCTTCCAGATCACCTTACCCTGCTTGGCACCGGCAATCCGAGCACTCTCTTCCAAGGTCGGGTCCATACGCTCCAATGCACTGACCACTTGCATAAACACAAAGGGGAAATAGTACGATAGTTCAACAAAAACGATTCCCCAAATGCTGTTAATGTTAAAAGGAGCCGAGGAAAGATTGAACGTTCTCATCATCCATCGATTCAGGTAGCCTGACCGTCCGTTTAATAACAGATCCCAGGCCATCGCTCCCAAAAACGGTGGAAACATATAGGGAATAGTAAACAAAAACCGCATTAACTTCTTCCCGGGAATATTGCTACGTCCAAGGAGCCAAGCATAAAAAACTCCAACAATCGTACCGAGCAACGTAACTAAGGCAGCAATCTTGATCGTGTTCCACATTGCAGACATGGTTGTGTCGCGGGTGAGTTGATCCACAATCAGATCAAGGGAGAACTTGCCCTCGAAGAAAAACGCATGATAGACGATCATCGAAATCGGGATAACCACGATCACCAAAAGTAAGGCAAAACTAAGACCGGTCATTACACCATCCAGACTAAAGCGACGTCCTTCTACCGCTGCTAGTTCCTTGTTTCTTCTTAAGTTAATCATGGAATCAAACCCCCTCACTAGCAGCTTCATAGTAATGAGGATTCAGGAACTTGATCCCCACTTCGCTACCTTCTGTAGCTATACCCCTTAAAGCAACATCAAGGGTACCTTGCTGAACACGAAGTTCCCTATCACCCAGTTCCACAAAATACTCATATTCACTCCCCAGAAACACAGAACGTCTAACCTTCCCTCGGATAGGTGATGAGTTATCAAAAACGATATCGTTAGGACGAACGCCCATCTCCAGTGGTCGACCATTTTTCACACTGTCCGGGATCGGTTCAGGCCATGGAACCATTTTGCTTCCCAAATCAAGTGTGTACGCAGAGTCCACAAGTTTAAGAGGCAAGAAGTTCGTTACTCCGATAAACTCAAAAATGAACCGGTTTTTTGGTCTCAGGATAATATCCTCATCAGAACCTAATTGTACAAGGTCCCCTGTTTTACTCATAATCGCGATTTGGTCACCCAATTGGAGAGCGGCTTTTTGGTCATGGGTAATATAAAAGACAGTAGTACCAATATTGCGTTGCATTTCGCGGATTTCGAATAACATCTGTTCTCGCAACTTTGCATCTAAGTTGGTAATAGGCTCGTCCATGACAATCAAATCGTCGCTTGTCATTAAAGCCCTGGCAATGGCCACACGCTGTTGCTGACCACCAGAGAGTTGACTGGGCAGGTGGTTGATATACTCGCTCATACTAACTAGTTTCAGCACATCTTGCACGCGACGATCGATTTCGTTCTTGTTCACCCGGCGTTTGCGCAGGGGGTATGCAATGTTCTCCTTTACAGTTAGGTGGGGCCAAACTGCATAGTCCTGAAAGACAATACCAATACCCCGACGTTCTGCAGGCACATTAATGCGCTTAGTGCTACTAAACATGCACTGGTCCCCGACATAGATTTCACCCTCATCAGGCTTGTTTAAACCTAAAAGACACCTGACCAGAGTCGTTTTACCGCATCCAGATGGCCCAACCAAGCACATGATCTCGTTTTTTTCCAAGGTCAACGAGAAGTTCTTGAGCACTTGGTTGTTGCCGTAACTGAATGAGATATTCTCAAATCTTACATACGACATGGTTTCCTCCTCCTGATATAAGGTAGGCAGCAGGTAGTACTTACCCGCTGCCCGCAAACGTCGATCAGTTCTAAGTATTAGAGTCCGTTATTAAATACCAAAGATCTTGTCATAAGCAGCTAAGTTCTCGTCATTCTCCGCAGCCATAGCTTCTAGATCAAGGGAGAGGGCTTTCTTCGCAATTTCAGCCACGTCTACGCCAGATTGCTCCACGTCACTGCGAACGGAAATCAGGTTTTGACTGACGAGAATCTCTTGACCTTCCTTAGATAGAATATAGTCGTAGAGCAGTTTGCCATTTTCCTGGTTAGCGGAGCCTTTAACCAGACCGATTGGGCTGAAAATGGATACGGTATCCTCTGGGAAAACAAAAGCTATCGTCGAGCCTTGCTCGGCTAAACTTGCGGTAACATAGTCCAAACATACGCCAACCCAATATGCACCTGCTGCTAACTGATTATGGGTAGCGGTGGTACCACTTTCAACGTAGCAACCATTTGCTCTCAGTTTTTCTAAATACTCAATGCCATACTTGTCATTACTTGCAATAGCGTTCAGCCAGAACTTAGAGGTACCAGATGTACCAGGGTCTGTCATGACAATTTGGTCGTTCCACTTGGGATCCAGGAGATCGTTCCAACTCTGAGGAGCCTCTTCTGGTCTTACAAAGATGGTGTTATAAGCAATACCCATGTTCATCATCCGGGCACCAATGTAATATCCTTCTGGATCTTTGTAGGCATCATCGATAAATGCAGCTTCTGGAGAATTATAAGCTTCGAGAATTCCCAACTCCTTGAAGGAGATGTAGTCTGCAGGGTCACCTACCCAAATTACATCAGCACCAACAGTACCGGCCTGGGCTTCTGTGGCGATTTTGGTCATTACTCTACCGGTGCCGGCAAAGTAATATTCCATTGTCATACCAGGATATTTCGACTCAAAACCCTTTTTGATTGCCAACAACTGATCCTCTTGCATCGAAGAGTAAAGCATGACCTTGCCACTAGCTGCAAAGCTGGTTCCAACCAAAACAAACAACATGGACAACGCTACAAGTACTGTGAATAACCTTCTGTTGCGCAGCATTCAAATACACTCCTTTTCTAGATTTGGCTCTTCTCGTTTTAGCGGTACGTCACCCTTGCGCCAATCGTCAAATCAAAGGAAAGACTGTCCGCTTTTCGTGTTAATTATATATAAAAAATGCGTCGTTTGTGAAGTTTAAACTCATTAAACCTTTCCAGAATATAGATTTTGAACCCATGGATGGGCATGAAAAAAGGCACCCTCTGGATAACGTTTCCTAGAGGATGCCTACTACTTTTATTGCTTAGCTAGATTATCAATGTACTCTTCTATGGAGTTCGCTACTATCCGAGAAAGACGAACTGCTTCTACCACAGTCTTTGCGCCTGTCACAACATCACCAGAGGCAAAAATTCCAGGGCGGCTTGTATGGCCATACTCGTCTACTGCCACAAGGCCAGTCTCGGTGACATTTATTCCGGTGGTGGAAGATACGATTACTGCTCTGGGTCCTTGCCCCACAGCAATTATTACAGAGTCTACAGGCAGAAGACTCTCGGTTCCCGGAATGGGTACAACCCTATCCCTTCCCTGGGCGTCTTGCTCAAGCTTGGTATCTATTACGATTACTCCCTCATCAACAAACTCAACAATGTCTTTATAATAGATGGTCTCTGCACCGTCAATCTTAGCAAATTCCAGTTCTATATCCCGGGCAGGAACATGTTCCTCTCCTCGCCTATAAACGATGTAGACGTCCTCGCTACCGTGTCGAAAAGCGGTTCGCGCCACATCCATCGCCACATTACCAGCTCCAATTACCGCTACAGACTTACCCAAGCGGTAGACGCTAGGATTGCGCAAGTACTCAATCGCGTAATGAACGTGTCCAAGGCTCTCACCCTTTTTGTTTAGACGGTAAGGTCGCCAGACACCAGTTCCTAAGAAAACCGCTTGGTAGCTATCACGGAAGAGATCATCCACTGTTAAGGTGGTACCAATGGCAGTATTAGGACGGATTCTTACACCACTTTCAATAAGTAGCTCCATTAAGCGATCTAAGACACTTTTCGGAAGCCTAAACTCAGGGATACCATAACGGAGGATTCCTCCAATGTGATCATTCGCTTCAAAGATGGTTACATCAAAATCGCGCTGAGATAAGATAAACGCGATAGTCAACCCAGCAGGCCCCGAACCCACAATGGCAACTTTGCCTCGGGTTTTCTTAGAAACGTGGGGTTTATGAATGTTCAGGTAATAGTCTGAGATATACTCCTCGATGGCACTGATCTGGACGGGAGATCCCTTACGGCCAAGCACACAATGACCTTCACATTGGTTTTCTTGTGGACAGACATGACAGCACACCAAAGATAAGGGATTATTCTCAAACAAGAGCTGACCAGCTTCCGCGATGCGACTTTCCAACAACAGATGGATCGCTTCGCGAATTGGTGTTGCCACTGGGCAGCCTTTCGAACACATAGCTGTCTTGCACTGTAGGCACCGCTTGGCATCCTCGATAACGTGTTTGCTCATGACTACAACCCTTCCAATTAATCTACATCAATAATGATAGATAAACGGCCAGGGAAACACAATGGAGATTAGGCAAACACTTTGTTACAATTTCCCCTGTGTCCAGACGGCAATCAGCAGGAGTGCAGCGCCGTTATCGAGAATCTACATCGTATTGTTCGAATAATGGAGGTTATTACATGGTCCTATGGGGGAACTGCCCGTCTTTATCTACCAAGGAGGAATTGCACTTCTAGCAACCTTAGTTGCCCAATTCCAAGCGGATCGGTGGTGCAAGAACTGACCGCAACAGGTGGTATTTTGATTGTTGGTATCGGTTTAAATGTGTTGGGATTAACCAAGCTTGCTGTGGGCAACATGCTGCCCGCTGTAGTTGTTGCTGTTTTATTGAGCCTAGTTTTCTAAATTTACAGATTGACCTGTTCAAACCTTTTGGCTGAAATCTGATAGGCACCAACCATGGCAGCAAGATATGTGACAATGCCAACCACTAAAAAGGGCAACTGTCTTACCAAATCTGGGATCTCTAGACTATCCAGCCAAGCCAAATTGGGAAAGTGCGCCAACACCTCCATGATCAAAACGATTAGCACCGCAGGTGTTACAGCTAGTAAAAAAGCCCTGCCTGCTTTATAGCCCGTTTTGAAAAACTCAGTCAGGAAGACGAAGTTGAACAGAGCATAGACAATTAATCCAAAACCATAATAGGCTACGTTAGCTTCAATTCCAGCAGGATTACCAGCAGGCAGCAAACTTACTCGCCAGATTGCAAAGGGTAGAGAAATAAGTAGCTGAACCATTTGCGCGAGCATAAAAAGCAGACATTTGCTTTTGACTATATCCCGCTTTTTAACTGGTAAAAGGGAGGTATAATAAAGGTCGTTAGTCTCCCGCCCATAGGTCATAGTGATATACGGACCGAGACAGCCAAACATGAACACCATTCCATAGGGATAGGCTGGAACGATGACTAAAACACCGAGAAGCGTAAAGACAAAGAGATATGGATGGGCTGCTAGGCGCAATTCTTTGTATAACAGATTAAACATTGTAACTCCTCCTCTCGGTGAGAATCATTATTTCCTCTAACGTTAACTCCCTCTCACCATCGGTTTTTAGGTGTTGGAACGAGCGGATAAACTCGGACTTTTCAGCACTTTTTAGGAGCTTTCCATCCTTAATATAGGTTATGTCATCCGCACATTTCTCTAGGTCCGAGGTGATATGGGTGGAGTAAAGAATGCTCCGTTCGCCATCCTTCACCAATTGCCGAAACAGTCCCAAGAGATCATCACGGGAAACAGGATCTAAACCACTGGTGGGTTCGTCAAAAATCAATAACTTGGCATCGTGGGATAAGGCCAGAGCCACCATGTACTTCACCTTCATTCCAGAAGAAAGCTCGTTAACCCGTTTTTCAGGTACCAGTTCAAAAACCTCCAGGTACCTCTTGTATGCTGTTTCATCCCAGTTCATATAAAACCGCTTGGTCACCTCAGTAATTTGCGATAGTTTTTTGTGTTTGTAAAAGTCAACTCCGCCAAGAACTACCCCAATGCTTTGTTTGCATCTTTCTTCATGCTTGTGAAAGTCCATACCGAACATATCCACCTTGCCCGCATCAGCACGCACTAGATTGAGAATGCATTTAAGTGTTGTAGTTTTTCCAGCACCATTCTTCCCAATCAAGCCCATGATTCTACCGGGACTTACAGAAAAACCAACGTCTTGTAAAGTGAAACTCGGGTAACGCTTAGTGAGGCCTTGTACAGTTAGCATTCTGGTCATTCCCCCTTGTTTTGAAAAATCTTCTCCATGACTCCACCAGTCATTTTCATAAAGGTCTTACTATCAATCAGCGCAATACCTTTGGTCATTGGGCTTGTGTCCCCCAAAACCAGTAAGGTGTCACCGGGCTCCAAGTTAAAGGTATCCCGGGCTTTTTTGGGTAACACAATTTGGCCCCGCTCACCTAAAGTGACCATTCCAAAAATATGCTTATTTCGAGGTGGAATTGGTACACCTGATTCCGTAGCATCGTAGCGTACCAAATCATTTAAAGAAACATCATAGAGATCCGCCAAAGCCTCGCAGTTAAGAATATCTGGCAGTGAATCCCCGTTTTCCCATTTGGCAACCGCCTGCCGTGAAACTCCGATCTGTTCAGCCACCTGTTCCTGAGTCATACGCTTGCTGTTCCGGAGATAGCGAAGGTTCGTAGCAATATTGTTCTTCGAACTATTCATGTTTTTCATACCTCCCATCTCCATAATATACTGAAGTTTGCCCCTTTTAAACCAACCAATGGGTACACCTTTTGTTAACTTTGGTTGCCTCCTGTTCTGTAAAAAAAGAAGCCGGGTTAGTTCCGGCTCCTTGCATTACCCTAACGACGCTTTAGCCCTAATGTCACAAACGCTGCAATTTCTTGCTGTAAATAACCAGAAGTAACATAGCAACACTTCCTCCCAAGAGGTAGTACTTTTCGGTGAAACTTCCATAGCTCATGGACAGGATGGAAAAAACACCCAACCTCTGGCGCCCCATCATATTCAACACTAAATAACCAATAGAAAGCAAGTAACCGATGATGGTACTACCTGTTAAAACAGATGTTACTGCACCTAAACTGCCTAAGAATAGAGCAGAGCCAAACGTGCCGATAAGGTATTTGGCCACCGGAAAATCGCAACCACTTTGCTGTAAAAAAAGCGCAAAACAGCCAATCAAAGCTAAAATAGCTCCAATACCGGTGATGATTCTTAGGATATGGGCCCTGCTTTGTGGCAGGGGCTTAACACCAACTACTTCGCTGATGCTAGAATCCTCCTCTGGCCCTGTAATTGGAACTAGCAGAATACAACCGACCAGTGCTACATAGTTTTCTAAACATAGTGCACTAGCTATCGGGTCGAGACTTTTCACTCCCTGAAAGAATGGTATTACCGCCAGATAAGCGATTGCGAGCAACAGGTTACGGAGTGTAACAAGCCTAAAGTTCGCCTTTACTAGAGCCCAATGGTTTTCTAAGTGTTGAAACCAGGTCAAGTCGTCCACCCCTCTTCATGGTGTAAACATACACTGTAGTCAGGATAAAGAACAGAGCAAGACCTGAGATCGTGAGGCGATTAGCCCAAATGGCGCCATAATTTTCAAGTATTAGGTTCGCTTCTAGAAGAGAGTTATGCCGGACAAACAGACCCCATACGGGGTAATCACCGGTTAGGCGAATACTGTTGAGGTTGAACAACCACAGTACGAGACCTACTACAATTGCCACTGGCGTATCCGTAAGATAAGTGAGGAATATTGCCAAGGCGGTTACAAACATCAGCGTAGGGACTAACCACCAGAAAATATACCTGCCAAAGGCAAAGGCGTCAACGGGATAGCTGTTGCTAGTACCAAAGTAAAGAGCTACAACCGTCTCTTTAAGACCCAATAAAATCACCGGCAAAATCATCATGATCACTAGGGCAAAGTAACGAGAAATTACAATCTTCGCAGAAGAGGCTTGCCGAGAATAGACAGCCTGCTCCATGCGGGTACGCCTATCCTTTATTGCCATAAACACTGCTACAAATATGGGAAAGATGCCCAGAACTATACCCAAGTAATCACAAAACCTGCGTGCAAGGCCGTTTGTAATTAGGTCCTTGTGCACCATGTACTCCCATTCTTCAACTACTTCTTCATAGGTCTTAGGAACTAGCGAGATCCTAGCAAGCCCCTCCCTACCATAAGCTGAACCTCCTCCTAAGAGTTCGTCCAACTTGGCCATAAGTTCCGAGAATCGTTCCATAGTAATGTTTTCGTTTACCGGCAACCAAGTAGCTTCTCTAGCAATCCAGAAGACGTCCAATTCACTAACACTGTGATCGGTTAGTTCCTCTAGTACCACCCTTACTTGCTCTTGTTCGTTGGCGTTAAGTTTGACATTCTTGTGAAAACCGAACGGATAAGTACTATACGAGTTTCGGCTATACTCCCGGTATAAATTTGTGACAGCACTATTAATCGTTTCTCTAGAAGGATCCGATCGCTTCCACCCATAAGGGGCAGGATGGACTTCGTCATCCAGGCGTACAGGAGGAGAAAGCAGTTCCTGCAAGTCCGCTGTAGTGAAATTTCCTACTTGTGAGATGTAAAACAGCAGGATCACTGCAATGAAGACATAGTAGATGTAGCTTTTCAACACATGTCTGCATTCCGAGAAGAATAGACTCATTGAGCACGCCCCCCCATCAAGAGCATATAGCCATCTTCAACTGTAGGTGGACAAGGCACTGCCCCACCGTTGGGCTTATTGTTGGCAATAATTCTGGCGGTCAACTGCCCGTCCTCAGGAGTTGCTGCTATCACGATATGTTTTTCTCTAAGCCCAGGTAGATCTTTTTGAGTTGTTGTGACTTTGTAGACTTTACCCTGTGCACCAAGGGCAAGGTCAGTAGTTTTACCTTCAAAAATAACTTTACCAGCATCTAAAACCGCAACATTTTCACAGGTCGCCTCAATATCTCCTACAATATGAGTCGAAGGGATGACAATACGTTCTTCGGCGGTTTCATTGAGCAAATTACGTAAACGAATGCGTTCCTCAGGGTCAAGCCCTGCCGTAGGCTCGTCAACAATAAGAACCTTCGGATCATGGACAAGTGCCTGAGCAATGCCCAATCGACGCTTCATTCCCCCTGATAGGGCTTTGATGCGTACGTGCTGATGCTGGCTTAAGTTGACCTTATCCAACAAAATCGGAATCACCTGGTTCCTCATTGCGCGAGGAACTTCAGAAAGGATGCTCAGGTAGTCCATGGCCTCGTGAACAGTCATATTTGGATATAGAGAAAAATCTTGAGGCAGATAACCGATCATTTTCCGGATTTCTCTTGTGTTCTCAACTGGGACACCGCAGATAGTTACTGTACCACTACTTTTTGGAAGAATAGTGGTGAGGATCCGCATAAAGGTTGTTTTACCCGCACCGTTTCTGCCCAGCAACCCGAACATTCCGCTCCCGATCTTGAGTGTAACATTGTCCAGGGCTGTCGTTGATCCAAACTTCTTAGAAAGGTTTGAGATGACTATTTCCATACCTTCTTCCCCCCTGTTCCTTTATTTCCGCGTACTCCAGTGCAAAACCAATGGTTAGCATAGCAATGGTTAATAGATAAACATTTTCGCCTACGAACTGTGAACAGAAAGTGAGAGCTAACAGCGTCAAAGCCATGACTGCGAGCTTGCACAGATCTTTAATCACCAACCTCCTGTGGAGCGCTCTGACCCGCACATTTTCAACGCATTCACGCTCCAAAACACTTACCTTCCGCCACATTCCATCTAAAAACTCCCGCTCAGTTTGCATGTGGCTCCTCCTTAGTTAGTTTTTGCAGCACTTTTCTGGCCCTATAAAGAAGAATTTTAATTTGTGGCAGAGACTTCCCCATAATTCCAGCGATTTCTTTGTAGCTAAAGCCTTGAACCTCATACAGAAAAAGTACTGTACGATAATCACAATTCAATCTCTTAAGCATCTCCACCGAGTAATCCAATTCCTCCTGCAGTTCAACGGATTGCTCGGGGCAAGGTTCTGAGCTTGCCAACTCAAGTTCAGCCCAGTCAACCACAGTGACCTTCTTTCTTTTTCGCAAAAATCAATGCATTTGTTCCTTACCACAGCATACAAATACGTCTTAAACTCATGCTTGGGTTTGTAATTCTGACGGTGCACATAGATTGACGCAAAACTCTCTTGCGCAAG
>JAAZLQ010000218.1 GCA_012799255.1 Bacillota bacterium | reverse complement strand
CCTAGGATTTGTGTCCTTTAATAGTCTGTAATAAAACTTCGCTTAAAATTCCCAAATCCCTTCTTGTTTTGGTAATTTTTTTCCAAGGTCAGTAATAAGTAGCTTGAAACCCCATTAAGAGTTAGGGCAATGTTGTTTTTGTTAAGGGGCGAATCTAACAAATGTACTCCCTGCTCGATTGGATTTCACGAATCACCGTAGTGTTTTGGGGGAAAATTCCTGAATAAAAATAAAATTTCGGAAGGAATTTCCCACTTGAGGCAGAATTAATAGCTAGAAATAAAATTACAATCACTGTGGAAAGAAAGGGAAGATTTTTCCTGGGGGAGGGATGGTTGCAAAGTAGGGCTGCAGATCCGATGGTAAACAATTAAGAGGAGGAAGAGAAAACAATGAACAAAAGAACAATTTTGGTAGGTTTCTTACTTGTAATGGTCTTAGCATTTAATAGTATTGCTTTAGCGAAACCTGTTGAGATCACCGTGATGATGTTTGAAGGTGGCTACGGTTCTGATTGGGTGGTACGGAGTGCAGAAGCGTTTGTAAAAGAAAACCCTAACATCAAAATTAACGTAATTGCTAGCCCTGATATCCACCGGCAACTACAACCAAGGTTTTTGTCTGGTAATGCACCTGACATTATCAATCCTGGCCCCAACTTCGACATTCTTAGCCTGATTGGCGCTGGTGAAGTTGCTGCTTTGAACCAATATCTAGACACCCCATCCTATCGGGGAACCGAAAAATGGGTAGATGTATTTACCCCTGCCCAATTTGCCCTACAATTGGAAGGTAACTACTATGGTATTCCTGTGCTATTTAGTGCTGGTTATATTTGGTGGTATGATGCGAAGCTATTTCGGGATAATGGTTGGGAAGCTCCAAGAAATTGGAGTGAACTTTATGAGCTAAAAGAGAAGGCGGGTCAAAAAGGTATTTCTGTCTTTGCCTTAGCAGGTAAGGTGCCCGCGTATACTTATTATGGTACTTACTTACCTTTAGTAGAAAGAATGGGCGGTATCCAAGCAATTGAAGACGGTTTCAATCTAGTACCTGGTGCCTGGAAATCTGAACCCTACTTGAATGCTGCGAAGGAACTTGTAAGAATGGGAGAAGAAGGATTATTCATGCCCAAGACTATGGGCCTTAGCCACATTGAAGCCCAAACTCAATTCTTCCAAAGAAACGCCTTATTTGCCATGGCTGGCACCTGGTTAGAAGGGGAAATGCAAGATGTAATTCCTGCAGATTTTGAATTAACTGCCCTAAACCAACCAGCATGGGAAGGTGGACCAATCGAAGATCAACTTTATGTTCCCATTTCCGAAGGTTGGGCAGGAGCATTTTATGTGTCTGAGTCCTCCAAGAACAAAGATGCAGCGGTGGCCTTCTTGAAATATCTAACTGATAAAGAGTCCATTTATAGAATGATGGAAAGGGGCTTAGCTAGTACCATTGTAGGAACAGAAGATGCTATTGAATCTGCTGCTCTCCGCACAGCATTAGCTGAGATGGATCGAGCTGCAGGCAAGTCTTACATTCCAACCGGTATGAACCCAGTCTATCCTGAGTTTAACACTAATGTAATCAACAAATTCCAAGCTTTATTGTTAGGCCAAGTCACTCCAGAAGAGTTTGTAGAATACGCAGAACAAAAGGCTGAAGAACTCCGGAAAGACGATAGTATCGTTAAACAAGAATTTAGTTACCGATAGTCTGTAAACAGGAGGCTGGCGGTGCCAGCCTCCAAATTTTTAAATCTGCCCTATTTAGTATCCGAACTGGAGGTAGCGAGTTGAGGAATCAACAAAGGGTTTTAATTTGGGCCTTCTTATTGCCAACCAGTGCATTATATGCCTTGTTTGTCCTGTATCCTATTTTTTCCGCTTTTTATACTAGCATGTTTAACTGGCGAGGTATCGGTAAGATGACCTGGGCGGGCTTTGCCAACTACTCCCGCTTATTAGGGGACGAGAACTTTCTAAACGCCCTTAAAAACACAGGCAAATACATGCTATTTCAAGTACCTGTTATTCTTCTTCTAGCAATTCTTTTTACCATGGTCATAGTTAATTCTAAGAAATCGAGACTGATAGAGTTTTATCGGACTAGTTTATTCTTACCCTATGTACTTCCCGCGGTTGCGGTGGCCATGTTATGGTCGGCGGTATTAAATCCCGTCACTGGCTTACTAAACAATTTTCTTGAGGCAGTTGGTCTAGGGTTCTTAGCCTTAGAATGGTTGGCGGAGGCGGGGACAGCCTTTGGTTCTTTGATTTGGGTACAAACTTGGAGCGCCATAGGATTTTATACTGTTCTACTTTTAGCTGGTGTCAGCAACATATCAGAGGAAGTCTTGGAAGCAGCGGAGGTAGATGGTGCCAACTGGCTACAGAGAAGTTTTTTAATCATCATTCCCATGCTCAGTGATGTGATGAAGGTAGTGGTGGTTTTTGTCCTCCTGAACTCATTAAAACTCTTTGCCGCGCCCCAGCTAATGACGAACGGTGGTCCGTACCGTTCAACTGAACCTATATCACTTTACATTTATGAACAGGCATTTCAAGACTACAACTTCGGTTATGCCTCTGCTATTGGGGTAGTATTCTTTCTGATGATTTTGTTACTCACAATTTTAACTTTGCAACTCATGGGAGGAGGGAACGAAAATGGCTAAACAGGGTAGAGCAAGGTCAGGTAGCCTAACAATGACCTTAATGCATGTAGTACTTTTTGTCTGGGTCGCCTTGATCTTTATTCCAATTTTGTGGATAGTGTTTAATTCCTTAAAAACTTCTAGCTCCATTTTACTCGCTCCCTGGTCCCTACCTATACCCCCTCAGTGGCAGAACTTCGTCAACGCCTGGAATAGTGCTGGCTTAGGCAGGGGATTTTTGAACAGTTTAGTAATCACGATTATCTCCATCTTTACCATTGTGGGGATTTCCGCTTTACCCGCTTATGTTTTAGGTAGAATCAAATTTAAGCTAAATCGGTTCTTCTACTATTTTTTTGTGAGCGGTTTAATGTTTCCCACTTTTATAGCAATGGCTCCACTGTTCTTACTCATGAATAGTCTCAAACTCTTAGATAGCCACTTCGGATTGGTTTTAGTGTATACTGCTTATAGTATGCCATTTACCATTTTCATCCTGACAGCATTTTTTGCGGGCTTGCCAGAGGATCTAGAGGAAGCGGCTATGATTGATGGCTGCGGACCTTTCCGAATATTCTTTCAGATTATGTTGCCCCTAGCCAAGCCAGGCTTAGTCTCTGCTGCTATCTTCAACTTTGTAGGGATTTGGAACGAATATGTGATTGCTCTTATTCTGATCACTGATGCAAAACTAAAAACATTGCCAGTAACATTAGCTAATTTGATGATGGTTATGCAGTACAAGACTGACTTTGGTGCACTGTATG
>JAAZLQ010000343.1 GCA_012799255.1 Bacillota bacterium | reverse complement strand
TTTGGAACGATATAAATGCTTGCTATTTTTACCAATACAGGAACATTCACCTGATCAAAGACCAGTTGAACGGTATAGTCATCTAGCTTCTTAACTTCTTGCAGACCGTTTTGCCATATGCCACCTAAATCCAAAGCAGGATTATCTTTGGATAACATGATAGTAAATACAACGTCATCAGCTGTAAACTTGTTACCATCATTCCAATAAACATGATCCCTAAGTTTGAAAGTAAGCGTCAAAAGATCTTCAGACCAGCTATAGCTCTCTGCTAACCATGGCTGAATCTGGCCGGTGTAGTTATTACTTAAAACCAATGTTTCGTAGAAATTCCCCCCTGTTGATTGCAGGGCGTTAGGTGAAAAGGGGTTGAAGTTTTGAACTAATACTCCCTGCTTTCCCTCGGTAACGGCAACATACCCGCCACGTTTTACAGGTGCTGCAAACACACTTGCAGAGATCAAGATTATGCAAAGGACTAACAACAGACTGTTCCAATATCTTCTCATTTCTAAGTCCTCCTCTACTTTTGGCTTCCAACCGACTGCTAGTAGACACTACCCTCCCGTATAATTTTTTTACCTTCGCGGTATGATTTGGCAACTTTATTTCGTAATAATCTTCAACATTAACATGTTATCTCCTTCCTAACTAAGGTTTTAAGTTTGCTTTCACGCCAAGAGTAGAAAAGGGCACTGTACTCTGCAATAAAATACCCCAGAGACTAATCTCTGGGGCTTCCCACTTCCTTCATACAGTCACTTCATGGTCCATATCTCTAACGCAGCTAAATCCTCAAGTTTGTCATTGATAAAAGCATGAGCATCACGTAATCCTAGATTATAGTATAGAGGACCGAGTCGCTCACAGAAAAAGTCTAGCAAGAACCCAGCAGCCAATTCGCCTAGTTCTTCATCCCGTTCCTCATTAAAATAAGTAATGATTTCTTCAATAAGCTTATCACGATTTGTCTTTTCTAGTTTTAAACGTTGATCCATAGTTCACCTCCATGTGGTTCTGCTCAACCTACCCCAATCCTCTCAACCTATTTTCAACATTAATCACCCATTATCCTGGCCAAAAAACGGGCTATTGAGGACCCCATCGTAACGGAGAGATCCGATTTCTTGGCAATACTAATGGATACACCACAATCAGAGAAAGAAGGTGGCCTATCATGTGTGAGTTTTGTACAAAACATGGCGAAGGGACAAAGTGATATGAAGTTATGGCCCTCGTAGGCGACAAAAATGCCATGTTAATGTGAACAAATGTTATGGGTGGGTTGCCGAGTAGGATGCAGAAAAATGCTATAATTCTCCGCGACAAGTACATAAAAGCAAGTCCTACTCCGCCTCTCTTTTAAGGTTTAAAAAGAAGCTCGCCGCTTGGGCCGAGGATGACTTTCGGTCAGTCAATGGACAAATTAAGTATCTACTGACAAAATGTACAATGAAATACCCGATAACATTTTGGAGATTGCTGAGTATTGCCAATGGTTAATCTTTTTTCAAGAAGGAGCATCTCACAAATAGGACGAATATCAAGCAAAAGGAATCGCGAGAATTCTAAGAAAAAGGAGCATCGTTATGCTGGATTTATCCTACATCCTTCAAATTCTTAGCCAGAAAAGACCGATTTTTCATTCGGAAGCGGATTTTCAATTTGCCCTAGCTTGGGAAATAAAGCAAGCCCTACCAGACTGCCAAATCCGCCTAGAGTTCCCTCCCCCGAGCGATCCAAGCAAATCAATAGACATTCTAGTTCGATACGGTGAGTTTGTTTACCCGATTGAACTCAAATATAAGTCAAAACTGCTATCCATCACTAGTAGCGCAGAATCCTTTATTCTTAAGAATCACGGTGCTCAAGACCTTGGTTGTTACGATTTCCTAAAAGATCTTTGCCGGGTAGAATCACTTGCCTGCAGCCTTGATAACTTCAAAGCTGGTTTCGCTATCTGGCTCACAAACGATCCTTTTTATTGGCAGGAACCGCGCAATCCCAGTGTTGGTTACGCAGAATTTAGTGTTCATGATGATGCGGTCAAAAGTGGAGTTATGAGATGGGCCCAACACTTAGGCTCAGGTACTATAAAAAACCGAGAGGAAGCTTTGGTTTTAAATGGGGAATATAAAATCAAATGGAGCACATATAGTGATCTCGATGTTCCAAACGGATTGTTTAAATATGTCCTTCTGACAATCAATTCCTAGATTAAAGTCGCACTCTTTTCCTAAACGCATAGCCCATAGCCAAGTTTACACCCAGCGCGTAGAACACTCCAAACCAATAATATTGGGTAGCACTAAGAGGTAATGCACCTTCACCCCGCACTAAACTACTTAACACCTTTGCAGGCCAAAAGCCTGGTGCTAAGGAAAAAAAGAGCTCTTTTAGATCCGTGAAAAACAAGCCCACAACAGGAAACA
>JAAZLQ010000401.1 GCA_012799255.1 Bacillota bacterium | reverse complement strand
GCCTAAGAAAAGAGCAATCATGTGATAGTTGAAACATTAAGCAGATATTCTCCAAAATTGGGGGGTCAAACCGGTTTCCTTACATGCTTGCGATGTGGCAACCGATTTTGCTTTAGCGCAAGCGGTTAAGTGGCAAACAAAGGTGATACTTGCAGTACCCTGTTGTCAGCACGAGCTATTTGGACAATTGGATGAATCTACCCAACCAGTACTATTAAAACACGGGATATTGAAAGAACGAATTGGTGCCCTGATTACAGATGCAGCTAGAGCTCAGCTTTTGGAAATGGAAGGGTATGACGTGAGGGTTATGGAGTTTATTGACTTAGAACACACCCCGAAGAATCTGTTAATTCGAGCCTTGCGTCAACCGAAACTCGACCAAGGTCAGGCCAGTCAGAATTATCAGGAATTCAAGGAGTTTTGGAGAATCAACCCTAGTCTAGAAGTGTTATTAGCAAAGGAGGATGGAGATGCTGAATCTTAGCAATGAAGTGCGTCAAGCATTAGCTGAAGGTAAACCGGTTGTGGCTCTGGAATCAACGATTATTGCCCATGGTTTTCCCTACCCTGAAAACTATGAGTTAGGTTTAGAGCTGGAAGGACTTTTACGCGATCAAGGAGTGGTGCCTGCCACAATTGCCATTCTAGATGGACAATTAAAGGTGGGTCTAACGGAGGACGAGCTGCACTACATTGCCAAAGCGGGCAATATCCGCAAAGCGAGTTTGAGGGATGTTCCAGTAATGTTGGCGCTAGGCATTGATGGCGCAACTACAGTTGCCACAACGATGCAGATCGCCCATTGGGCAGGGATCAAAGTATTTGTCACAGGCGGGTTAGGTGGAGTGCACCGCGGTGCAGAAGACACATTCGACATCTCCGCCGATCTGCAAGCTTTGGCGAGATACAACCTTATGGTAGTTTGTGCGGGTGCTAAATCCGTGTTGGATTTACCCAAGACTTTGGAGGTTTTAGAGAGTCAAGGGACAAGCGTGCTTGGATTTAAGACTGACAATTTTCCCGCGTTTTATCTAAGGGACAGTGGTCTGAAAGTGGACTACCGGGTAGATGAGCCTAGCCAGATCGTTCAGGCTTTCCAAATGAAAGAGAGTTTAGATATCCCTGGAGGTATGGTTGTGGCCACGCCCATTCCAGCAGAGGATGAGTTAGATGCGGAGCAGTTCAATGGCTGGCTAGATCAGATCTTAGTCGAGGTGGCTGAAGAAGGGGTACTTGGTAAAGATGTAACTCCGTTTATCCTCCGTCGTCTGCATGAGATAAGTAAAGGTGAGACGGTGTGCGCCAATATTGCCCTGGTGAAGAATAATCTGAAGTTAGGAGCCCAATTGGCCAAGGCTTACTGCCAAGGGGATCTGTGATGATTGGGGTTTTTGGTGATCTCACCTTGGATGTTGCGGTACGATCCCATGGGCCTCTGCAAATTGGTAGTGATGTAACAGGAGTGATTTCTTATCGAGGTGGCGGTTCTGCTGCCAACTGTGCTGCTTGGTTGGGGAGTTTCGGATGTGATGTTCGCTTTTGGTGTGCTGTGGGACAGGATCTCGTGGGGACTAACCTCGTCTTAGAGTTGGAAGAGTACGGAGTGGAAATGTGGGTGACAGAAAAAGAGTCGCCTACCGGTACAATTCTACTCTTTTTAGATGACACTGGCGAACGTACCATGGTCACTTCTCGTGGTGCTAATCTTCAGTTGAGACCTGAGGATCTCCCTGAGGAGTTCCTCGTTGATTTGGAACACCTCCATGTTACGGGCTATTCCTTGTTTGGCTCAGAGGATCTATTGAAGACTACTATGACGCTTTTGCAGAAGGCTAGGCAATTGGGGGTTCAAACGTCGGTTGATCCTTCGTCCTATGCTCTGCTTGCCGAGTTTGGTGTAGAACGATTTCTGGACATAACTCGTGGTGCTAACCTCGTTTTCCCGAACTTGGACGAAGGCCGAGTCTTAACGGGTTCACAGGACCCCGATTCAATCGTTAAAGAGCTGCAGAAGTGGTATGATAGAGTGATCTTAACCATGGGTCCACAAGGTTGCCTTTGCGCTACCAATGGCGAGTTGGTTCGGGTTGCAACCACAGAAGTTGAGGTTGTGGATACAACTGGCGCAGGAGACGCCTTTGCAGCTGGTTTTTTACATGCCCTATTGTCAGGGGCTGATCTTGTGGAAAGTGCCCATTTTGCGAATAAAGTAGCCAGTGACTGCGTACAGCATTACGGCGGAAGACCAACTTGACAGATGTTGTGGTTGTGCTAGAGTGGATAGAAGGAAAGTTTATAGGAGAGGATATACGATGGATACTAATGTGAACACCCCATCAAACTTTATTAGAAACATTATAGACGAGGATTTAGCCTCAGGTAAGCACAAAGAAATCGTCACAAGGTTTCCACCCGAACCTAATGGTTACTTGCACATTGGGCATGCCAAGTCCATTTGTCTAAACTTTGGTTTAGCCAGGGATTACAACGGTACTTGCCATTTGCGTTTCGATGATACTAATCCTGAAAAGGAAGAGGTTGAGTACATCGAAAGCATCAAGAAAGATGTGCAGTGGCTCGGCTTTGATTGGGGCGAGCATTTGTATTATGCCTCAGACTATTTTGAACAGCTTTATGATTTCGCGGTCGAGTTAATAAAACAAGGGAAGGCCTATGTATGTGAGTTGAGCGCTGACGAGATTCGTGAGTATCGTGGAACGCTTACTACTCCAGGCAAGGATAGCCCCTACCGTAACCGCTCGGTGGAAGAAAACCTAGATTTGCTTGAACGTATGCGCAATGGTGAGTTTGAGGAAGGGAGCCATGTTTTACGGGCCAAGATTGATATGGCATCGCCTAACGTGGTAATGCGCGATCCTACCTTGTATCGAATCCGTAAGGTAGAACATCATCGTACTGGTGACAAGTGGTGCATTTATCCCATGTATGATTTCACCCATTGCCTTTCCGATGCTATCGAGGGAATCACTCATTCGATTTGTACCTTAGAATTTGAAAACAATCGTCCCCTTTACGAGTGGATTCTGGAGCAGGTTTTCCCAGAACCTCATCCTAGGCAGATCGAGTTTGCCCGTTTGAATCTCAGCTATACAATGATGAGCAAACGCAAACTACTGGATTTGGTGAACCGAGGTATTGTAAGTGGTTGGGATGACCCACGCATGCCGACCCTTTCGGGCTTGCGACGTCGCGGCTATACTCCTGCTGCAATCCGGGATTTTTGTGATCGCATTGGAGTTGCCAAGGCCAATAGCATGGTAGATGTGGCCCTTCTCGAGCATTGTCTCCGCGAAGATTTGAACAAGACATCTCCCCGTACTATGGCGGTGCTTCGTCCACTCAAGGTTGTGATCGAAAACTATCCGGAGGGTCAAGTAGAGTATTTGGAAGCGTCCAATAATCCTCAAGATCCAAATGCCGGAACACGTATGATTCCCTTTGCTCGGGAGATTTATATTGAACAAGAAGACTTTATGATTGATCCACCTAAGAAGTTTTTTAGGTTAGCCCCTGGACGTGAAGTGCGGCTCCGTTTTGCCTATTTTATTACGTGCACTGATGTAATCAAAGATGAGGATGGCAACATCGTGGAAATTCGCGCTACTTATGATCCGGAAACCAAAGGTGGTTCTGCACCAGATGGACGTAAGGTAAAAGCTACTTTGCACTGGGTAGCTGCTGAACATTCGATTCCGGCAGAAGTTCGACTGTATGATCATCTTTTCTTGACCGAAGATCCAAGCGAAGGAGATTTAGAAGAAAACCTGAATCCCAATTCGCTAGAGATCTTAACGGATGCCAGAGTGGAAATGAACATGAAAGATGTGCAACCGGAGGACAGGTTCCAATTTGAACGGCAGGGCTATTTCTGCGTAGATCTGGATTCTTCTCCGGAAAAACTCGTGTTCAATCGCACTGTAGCGTTGAGAGATACTTGGGCGAAACTCAAAGAACAATAGAAAAAGGATGCCACGGCATCCTTTTTTAATTGAAGTATTTTTCCTCTAATCGTTTCAGGACTTGTTTGGCATATTCTTGTGCTCCAAACAAGGAGAGGTCACGGTAGTTGCCACATTGAGTGGCGGAACGGGCCGGAACGTCTTGAGCATCAAGCACCTTTTTCAGGGCCATGATTAGGCTTTGCGCAATTTCTTTTTCGCTGGCTTGACCTAGACGGATCAGATAAAACCCGGTACGGCATCCCATAGGCGACAAATCAATAACTCCATCGAGCTCTTCCCTGAGATACCCAGCCAGCAGGTGTTCTAGGGCGTGTACTGCTCCAGTCGGCATGATTTCCTGATTCGGTTGGGTAAAGCGCAAATCATACTTGGTAATCACATCACCTTTTGGTGTTTTGAACACTTCAGCTTGTCGCACATGGGGAGCATCAACCTTAGTGTGGTCCAATGAAAAACTCTCTACTATGATATCGGTCACAGAACAACCTCCTCTATTTGCCGATGATACGGTTTAACTCCGCAAGCAGATCTTTGACCTCTGAACCTTTGGCCTTCTTTTGCAAAATCTCAGCTGGAGTAAACGTCTTTTTCCAGTAGACTTGGTTCGCGTTCACATTGTTATCAATGGATGCCCCTTCAAGTGAAGCACCTACAAACGCACCCTTACTCATAGAATAGCTGTACATGGCAGCTTCTAACTTGACGTCTGTGCTTGCCTCTGCTGAACGACCAACTGGTCCAGCAGCAATTGATAAGTTACCTCCCAAGGTGATACGACCTTCCTTTACGCTATCCATGCCTTCTTCAGTTGCCATTACCAGAACTAGCGCGGTGCTTTGCACGCCTATCTGGAATCCGTAGGAGAGCCCTTTCATGGTGACAAAGTAAGGGCCGTACCAAGTTTCGGTGGAAGAATTATATCTAAGCACAACCCCTTCTCCATAGCGACCTCCAAAACCTAGGCCAGCCCTAATTAGGGAAGGGAAAATTGCCACACCATGTGCGTCCCGCAGCATACTGTGCAGTTGTTCTGAGTCTGGTTGTTCAGCCATTTGCTTTAGAGTTTCTGTGGCATCAGCCAATAGTTCATCAGGAAGTTGAGAAGCTACCACAGAGCCAGTGGTCAGTACAATAAGGGACAACAACAGAAAAAGGATTTTTTTCATTTGCTTTCCTCACTTTCTTCGATTGGTCAAAGCTGTTTTAGGTCAACCCTTTCCCGAATATATATGGAGGAAAGGGAGGGCGATGTAATGTCCCGGTGGTACGTGTTTGTTCTACCTAAACGTCTATGCTTTTTCATGCTTATTGCGGTTGGTGTGATTGTGCTGTTAGCACTGCATCATGAGTATCCTTTAGGAATCCATACCCTAAGCCTAGTTCATCAAGAAGTGATCTATGACATTATGCTTGATCCTGGTCATGGTGGTATTGACCCAGGGGCAATCGGGACCGGTGACATCTATGAAAAAGATTATGTCCTTGATATTGTTCTTCAAATGTCAGAAATCCTCTCTGAACAAGGGCTTAAAGTTGGTCTAACCCGTGATACAGATCGTGATGTAAGCCACCTGGTCAGTGAGGGTACGCGTCACCGTAGGGACCTACTGGGGCGCTTTAAGTTGATGAATCAGGCTCAGCTCGGCTTAAGTGTCCATGCTAATGCAACTAAGAATCCAAAAGAATCGGGGGCAATTGTGTTTTTCATGAAAGATCAGTACATTGATCAAGTGTATGCACAGTTGGTCTTGGAAGAGTTGGAAAAAGTCCAAGTTATGAATGAACGTCTTCCGATTCCCCGTAACACACTGTTGCTGCTGAAAGCCAAGCCTCCCGTCTTATTAGTGGAAATCGGGTTTATGTCGAATCCAGATGACTTGGCGAAGCTGGGCGACCCACAGTTCCGCACCAGTGTAGCTCGGGCCCTAAGTGATGGAATTCTCAGATTTATCGAGTGGCGTCAGGGCGAGCAAAGCGAGAATTCTTGAGCGAGACCACGATTTTGCGAATAACTTGATTCAAATCAGGAATGATCCTCAAAAGGTATTGATCAAAGTCATCGGGAGCAGTATTATCCGCCAGATCTGAGATGGCCCGCACGATTAGGTGGTCGGTACCATTGACACATGCGACCTGGGCGATAGCAGCTCCTTCCATTTCTGCACAAAACGCTTCCGGAAAAAACCGCAGGATTTCTTGTTTCTGTTCTTGTGAAGAAATAAACTGATCACCTGATACAATCAGACCTTGGTGAACCCTTATTGACCCCAGTTCCTCTATCGCCGCTTGAACTGCCAAGTCCAGTAAATCGTCCTCTGGTTTGAATACACTGGTGGCTAACCTGGGAATCACACCTTTCGGATAATTGAAGTTCCGTACATCGAAATCGTGCTGCATCGAACTTGTGCCAACTACTAAGTCACCTATGGCAAGCTTTGAACTGAGCCCGCCCGCCACTCCAGTGTTAATAATCACTGTGGGGTTAAACTTGTCGATAATGTACTGCGTGGCCAAAGCAGCATTTACTTTGCCAATACCACAACGGGCAATAACGATGTGTTGGTTTTCCAACGTACCACTGAAGAGTGGAAGATCGGAAAAAGGGGAAGGCAACTGCTGTCCCGTGGCAAGGCTTGCGCTTAAAGCTACCACCTCTTCGTCCATTGCTCCAATAATTGCTATGCAGTTCTCCATCTTGATTCACCTCGTTTTCAGTTTACCATAAAGGACAGCGCGAAGGAAGGTAACAGAAGCGCTATGTCGTATTCATACTTGACGGTTATTTAAGACTTGTGGTATTAAGTCAAGAGGGTGATGCAGAAAAAGTTCGTTGACAATGACGAGTTGGACCGAAAAAAGGGTTCAGGAAACAGAACTGGTCATTTTTGAGAACCAGCGTTTGGTGTGGAGAGG
>JAAZLQ010000056.1 GCA_012799255.1 Bacillota bacterium | reverse complement strand
GATCCATGGAGATTATTGGTGACCCGTAAACAGCCTGTAAAAGCCCAGCCAAGAAACTCTTTCCAGAACCACTACGTCCGTCAATGGCCACTATAATACACTCTTTTTCTCGCAGGAGCTTTTCTATCTGCTTAAAGACGGGAAAATAGAGAGCAAAATCACTGCTTATTATGCGATAACTGGGAGCGTAATGTTTTTTATACTGTTCACTATGACTCACGGCGGGGTAACCAGAGTTCTTATACTCTTCTAAATAAGCATCCAGATCTACACCGGAAAAATGCTCCTTAAGTATTTCTAGCTTAGACTCGAAGCGTTCTACGCATCCCCGTTTCTCGTGGGCTGTAAGGGTGAAAAAGCGATTCACCGTTGCTAAAGGAAGGACATCACCCAGAGCCCGTAAATTTAAGCGAACTAAGCCATTACCAATGTTTTCAAAAAGATTGGCCACAGTCTCTGCCTGCTGCAGAGAATTGAACTCTTCTTCTAAGCGTTCTAAACTGGCTTGTTCATCAAGAATGAAGTGGCCGGGTCCAAACTCGTTTTGATAAATTAACTTCACTTGATCCAACGCAGTCATCTGGGGATAACGCCTCAGATGTTCACGAAGGACGTCTAGCAGTTCGTCCATGCCCGATCCCCTCTCTTTAGATACATCTACTCTAGTATCGGATTTTTCCCATCATTTCGCAAGCTCGTTTTTCACCATCAGATTAACTCCGCCTCTAGACTGAGCCGAAAACAGACCACAGGCGAATTGCCGTATTTGATCCAGCTTGCTATACTTTAGAAAAAAGGAGGCCTGAACTATGGAATCAAGACATCTGGGTGCACTAGCGTTAATTATCTTTGGAGGCTACTTCTTAGGTAGAAATCTTGGGATTCTTCCGGGCCCAGGTGTGATCTGGCCTCTCGTGCTGATCGGCTTGGGTCTAGTAGCACTATCTCAGACCAATGCAAAACCGAAAAAGACTATTACCCCTGATGGTGAGGTGATCTACGAAGTGAACGGAATTTCATCGCTTTTTAAGGGAATTGTGGGTATACCAATCTTGTTCATAGTACTAGTGGTAGGCTTGATTATGCTCGGAATTGTGGGCCCCCTGTTCATGCTCTCGTTACTCTTTATACCCTTTGTCCTCTTTTTCAAACTAGGGTGGGCATTTCTACGAGTGCTAGTGGCGATAATCTTTGGTGCAGCCCCCTTACTTCTTCTGTTGTGGATTCTGTTCCTGATTTTCTAAACATTCATAAAGCCCGCTGGCGATAATCTCTCAGCGGGCTTTATCTTGGTCTTCAATCAGTCTAATTTATACTTCTACCACCCAGCCAAAGGGATCAGGCTCCCGACCAGTTTGGATCCCGGTTAGGGTGTCGTAAACCTTTTGCGTTAGGGCGCCCGTTTTTCCATCCGCAATGGCAATAGTATTACCCGCGTACTCTAACTTACCGATGGGACTCACCACCGCTGCAGTACCGCAGCCAAAGGCCTCAATTAAGCGACCTTCCTTATGGGCATCGAAGATTTCCTCAACACTGAGGCGTCGCTCCATAGTGGGAATACCCCAGTGGCGTAGTAGCTGTAAAATGGAGTCCCTGGTTATGCCTGGAAGCACACTATCGCCTAAATCAGGCGTAATCAGTTCCCCGTCAATATTAAAGAATACGTTCATAGCTCCTACTTCTTCCACATACTTGCGTTCTAATCCATCAAGCCAGAGAACTTGAGAATGGCCATTGGCCTGCGCATTTCTCTGAGCCAAGAGACTACCTGCGTAATTTCCAGCCGCCTTGGCAAAACCAGTACCACCTCGCACAGCCCGCACATAATGGGGTTCAACATAGATGCTCACCGGATTAATTCCCTCTTTATAATAAGAGCCCACTGGGGAAAGGATCACGATGAACTTATAGCTGTTCGAAGCCCGGACGCCTAGAACATTATCGGTGGCAATGACAAAGGGCCGAATATATAGTGAGGTGCCGGGTGATTGAGGGATCCAATCTTGCTCTAGAGCTATCAGCTCCTTGAGCGCTTTCAAAGCAAAATCTTCGTCAAACCGCGGAATGGACATGCGATCATTACTGCGATTCAAACGGGCCATATTCTGTTCGGGCCGGAACAGAAGAATTTTCCCGTCCGGACCACGATACGCTTTCATCCCTTCAAAAACTGCCTGCCCATAATGGAGCACTGCACAAGATGGCTCCATCGGTAGTGGGCCGTAGGGTACGATGCGGGGATTGTGCCACCCGCTTCCCTCTTTATAATCCATAATAAACATGTGATCGGTAAAATATTGTCCAAATCCAAGCTTACTTTCATCCGGCTTAGGTCTTGGAGTTGTTGTTTTCACGAGAGAAATCTCCACGATTTAACACTCCCTCTAACTTAATTTCCCTAAATATTTACTTCCTGTTTTGGCCGTCAATTCCTGCTTCCCATTCTCGAGCGCTATTTTCTGGTTTTTCAACCTTCACTGTTTTACGCACACGTAACCAATGCCGTTCACGAATGACTTCCTTTTGCGATCCGCCAAGTGCGTTTTTCACATGAAATTCGGTCGAAAAAAATTTCTCGATATAGGTCATCAATTGAATCGCGCCCAATCAGGCTAAATAAGAATACCAACCTAAAAGGAGCATCCCCTCTGTTTCTTGCTCCAGTTGGTAAAGGGCTTGGAGGACAGCTTTACTTTCTGGATCCGCTAAGAACTCGATAAAGAAACGTTCACCCACCATGCGAAGTTCTGTTACGGCAAGGTCTAAGTCGGCAAAGATGTTTATTATTGTAGCCAACTCTCGTGTTTCTCGGGGCTTCGACATTGATAGACTTACTCTCTTGGCAGTAGTTGGAATCACTAGTTTACGGCCAATTGCGAGGTGGTGAGCCAGGCGAGCTTGAATATACAGTTGCTGATTTTCCATAAGCTGTAAACTCTCATCGGTCAAAGGGATCAACGCAACTTCAGCCGAACCATCCCGCACATGATGGATAAGTTCATCAACCGTGGAAACCACTACCACATGCGAATCGGGGTAGATCTGCTCGATCGGAGCCCCTCCAAGGGAGACGACAACATTAAACCGATCCTTTTGCACCTTCGCTTCGGTTAAAAGACAACGCAACTCCCAACTTCTATCTTGTTCCAAGAAAAGTTCATATTGTCTCGCCCTCGAAAGACGTAGCAATGTATGCGCTAGCGCTCCAGCGTAGTTACTGAGTGGAGACGTTACAGAACTCTTCGCCTCAAGAATTTTCTTTTTTTCTTGTTCAGGAACGAAAACCCTTCCCTTAGTTTTCATTTTATACTCAGCCACTTGTGCACTAAGAGCCATGCGTTCAGCAAAGTCCCTCAAGATCCGCCCATCTAGAGCAGAAATCTGTCTCCTAAGTTCTTCTAACACAGACATCCCCACCTTCTTACCCACTTCGTTGTGCATATCCTTGAACGCCATAAGCAACTAACATCAAATCCAATAAGGCAACCGCCAGAGCTGCCTCTACCGCGACTAGAGCTCTGGGGACTATACAAGGATCGTGACGCCCAGTAATTGAAAGGATTTCTTCCTTCATCTCTTCAATATTCACGCTTGGTTGGGTCTTGGCAATGGAAGGTGTTGGTTTGATTGCCACGTTGACCACGATCGGCATGCCGTTTGCTATTCCTCCAGTGATTCCCCCATCATGATTGCTGCGGGTGCGTATTTGGCCTTCGGTCAAGAAAAACGTGTCGTTGTTCTCTGATCCGGTGCGTCCTGCCACTTCAAAACCTGCACCAAAGGAGACACCCTTTACGGCGGGAATACCATAAAGAATGGATGCCACTTTACTTTCCACCCCACCAAAGATGGGATCCCCTATCCCCGCTGGGACGCCCAGTGCAAAACACTGTATAAGGCCTCCTACCGAATCTCCAGCATTCCGCGCTTGTTCCACCTGCGCCACCATTTCTTCGCCCTTAAGTTCATCTAGTACCGGGATTTTTTTGTTGGGAAGCTCTTGAAATCGTGCCAGATCAGGACTAGCTAGATCCACTTCTTGATCGTAAACTGAACCTATTTGCGCAATCCGTGCGTAAACCGAAATACCTTGACGGGCCAGAATCTGCTTACACACTGCTCCTGCAAAACAGAGGGGAGCGGTGAGTCGGCCAGAAAAGTGTCCCCCTCCCCGAGGATCATTTGCCCCTTGGTAACGCGCATTTCCAGAAAAATCGGCATGACTCGGGCGAAGCAAAGTTGTTCGCTTCCCATAATCCTGGGAACGGGCGTCTTCGTTTTCAATAATCGCGCAGAGCGGGGTTCCAGTAGTTTGTCCTTGGTAAAGTCCCGAAAGGACGGAAAAACGATCCCCCTCGCGCCTACTTGTGGACCATGGCATACGCCCAGGAGCACGCCTCTTCATGAACTCCTGAGCCTCAGCCACATCGAGCCTTTCTCCAGCTGGTAAGCCAGTTAATACCACTCCTATGCTCGGCCCGTGTGATTCTCCAAAGAGAGTAATAGTCAACTGTTTCCCCCAACTAGATGCCACGAACATCTCCTCCTAAGCGCTTTAGTTCTTGGAAAAACTGAGGATAAGACTTGTTTACCGCTTCTGCCCCATGGATTCTTACTCCTCTTTCGCTATTGAGTGCAGCGATGGCCAAGGACATGGCGATGCGATGATCATTAAAAGAGTTGGCCTGGCCACCAGAAAGCTTTTGACCACCTTCAATTATCAGAGAATCCTCAGTTTCCATAATCTTCGCCCCAATGCCCTTGAGTACCTGAGTGGTAGTGGATAGCCGGTCACTTTCTTTATAGCGCAAACGCCCAGCATTCTGAACTACCGTACGACCAGCCCTTTGACAAGCGGCCACTGCTAATATGGGCACTAGATCAGGTATATGCTTGGCATCTATGGTCAGTTGGACTTCTGACGACACCTGATCCAGTTGCCTTAATACCGACAGAATGGCGCGATCCCCTTGACGACTTTCTGGGTCCAACCCTTCTACCTCGATGGAGTGACCTAAAAAAGCAGCCACAAGCCAAAATGCAGCCTGCGAAAAATCTGGTTCTACCATAATGCCCCCCGCAGGAACACGATATCGCTGATTTCCAGGCACACTCCAACCAAGATGGTTTCCAGCCGCATCGCGGAGAGTTTTAACGTTGACACCAAACTGCGCTAAAATGTCTTCAGTAAGCTGTACATAGGGTGCAGATTCCAGCGGTGTCGTCAAAAGTATACTACTATCCCCCGCCAACAGGGGTAAGGCTAAGAGTAATCCTGTTATGTACTGGGAACTAATATGCCCGGGAACATGGAACTCACCACTTCGCAGTTGCCCACTAACGGTAACCGGCAAGTTCAGCCTACCAGAAAACCGAAGCTGCACTCCTCCCTGAACTAGAATTTCAGCGTATTCTCGCAGAGGGCGCTCTGCTAACCTTCCTTCGCCCCTAAAAACTGTAGTTTTCCCCAAGGCGGCAGCAACAGGGATTAAGAATCGCAAGGTAGAACCGGACTCTCCGCACTGAAGTTCAACCACGTCACCTGTTCCAAGCAGTACACCCAGGCAATCCACCGTAGCCTGCAGGTCATTAGAGATAGCAACATCGAACCCCTTCACTTGTGCCATCCCGGGGAGCCCCTCCGCTAAAGCAGTCAGAATCAGGGCCCGATGAGCAACACTTTTTGAAGGTGGCGGCGTTACTTTACCAATAAGATGAGAGGGTCCTACAAAAACATCCAAAGTGAACATCCCCTTTTCTACCTAACCATTAGTCAATCCACCCAAAAGCTTGCACAATCTCCTCCACAATCCATTGCGGATTATTTTCCCCAGAAACAATAAGATCACCAGCCGCTTCATATATGGGGCGACGACTATGGTAAAGTGTCTCGATAGCCCCAGTCCCTCCCTGTAAGAGCGGTCGAGAAGGATCTGTGCCAATGCGATTAAGCGCTACAGGCAATGGTACATCAAGATAGACAATCAATGCCCCCAGCTCGTGGATTAGCTCTGCCATTCCAGCTTGCACAACTGCACCGCCCCCAGTGGCCAGAACTAGTGATCCTGGTGCACTGAGGATCTCCCGCAGACACTCTCGCTCTAGATGACGAAAGTGTGCTTCTCCATCGATGGCGAAAATATCAGGTATAGTCTTTTGAACCCTGGCGGCAATTACCTCGTCCAAGTCCACAAAGGGCAAAAGGCCTTGCATTCGCTCTGCTAAAAGGCTACCTATGTGAGTCTTTCCGCTTCCCATAAAACCAGTTAATACAAGCTTTAAGGGACTATGCCTTAAAACCTCTCTGGCAAGGGTTTGTTGAATCTTGTTAAGATCTGCTTGAACTCGCGCAAAATCCACACCAGGATTCCAGATCTTTTGGGCCGCAAGGGCCTGTTCAAACAGCATTTGTAAACCACCGTTAGCCCACACGCCCCTAGACTTGGCTTTCAAGACTAGGCGGGTTGCTGTCGGGTTATAGATAGTGTCAAAAACTGCTGTAGCGCCGCAAAGGTGCCTATCCTCCAAAGGAAGAGCGCCCGCATTAGGCCACATTCCTAGAGGTGTACCATTCAAAATGACATCGCAGGGCGGGTCGCATTCATCTTCTTGCACACTAATCTCCTTAAACCCCTGAGCACAAACCATTTCTGCTAGCTTGTGGGCTTGGCCTAAGTTTCTAGCCTTGATCACAATACTCCTTGCCCCAGCCCTTGCTGCTTCTATAGCTAAGACCCTAGCCACGCCCCCTGCCCCAAGCAAACATAACCTCTTGCCTGCTAAAGGAACTTTACAACTTGCAAAACCTACACCATCAGTATTATAACCTTTACCTTGGTACACCGTGTTTACCGCCCCATAGATTTGGGCAGAAGGGGCAATTTCCCTCAAGTAAGGAATGATCTTCTGTTTATAAGGTATGGTACAGTTAAATCCATCTAGGGATGGAAGCAACTTAGGTAGCTCAGCTTCAAATTCTTCAGGCCCCAAATCATACAGTTGGTAATCACCCCTTATTCCTGCCGCATCCATAATGCGTATATGGATCCAAGGGGAAAGACTATGTCCTAAAGGGTGGCCGATCAACCCAAACCGGCGCGGTTGAGAGTCTTTCATCGTAGCGCTCCTCCTTATTGCATCCGGGATTCTATGCGGTAAAAAACAGCCCTCAACCAATCCCTGTGGTCTAGGGCTGTTTATCGTTCTTAAGTGTTAACCTACTTGTCAGTTAATTGTAGGAACTCTTCCACATCATTGATGGATGGTTGCACAGCGGCTTCCCAAAAATCAGGTTTTGTCAGATCCACCCCCAGATGTTTCAGGGCCAAATCTTCCACAGTCATTCGAGCAGTATCCGCCAATAAATCCCGATAGTTCTTGGCAAAGGTTGGTCCTTCAGCCTTGGCCCTTGCATATACGCCCGCACTAAACAGGTAACCAAAAGTATACGGGAAATTGTAAAATGGAGTTCTAGTAATGTAAAAGTGGAGTTTCGAAGCCCAAAAATGGGGGTGGTACTCCTTGAGACAGCCTAAGAAAGCGTCTTGTTGCGCTTGTACCATGAGCTCATTTAACTGGGCAGAGCTTACTAACCCTTTTTTACGGGCTGCATAAAAACGGGTTTCGAAAAGAAAACGTGCATGAATGTCCATAAAGAAAGAAACACTGCGACCGATTTTATCTTCCAAAATACCTAACTTTTCATCTGGATCTGTAGCTGCCTGAATTGCTCCATCCACAACCAATAGCTCACCGAAGGTAGAAGCGGTTTCAGCCACATTCATAGCATAACGGCGGAGAAGTAAAGGTGCATCCTTTAGTACATAGCCATGGTAGGCATGACCTAACTCATGGGCTAAGGTGCCTAAACCTTTAATCGAACCAGAATAGGTCATAAACACTCTTGATTCTTTGCTTTGGGGTAGAGAAGTACAAAAGGCTCCAGGTCGTTTGCCTCCCCGATCCTCTGCTTCAACCCAGTTCTTGTCAAAAGCCATTTGAGTAAAATCTGCAATTTCAGGGCTGAACTTACGCATTTGATCAACTACAAAACTAGCAGCTTCAGCGTAAGGTATTTTCTTTCCTGCATTACCCACAGGCGCTCCCAAATCATACCAGGCAACTTGATCAAGATCTAAGAGCTCTGCCTTGCGCTTCAGGTATTTCACCAAATGTGGTTTTCCGTTCTCTACCGCTGCCCACATGGCCTCCAGCGTATCCCTTTGCATGCGGTTTATTTGCAGTGGTTCCTGTAGAACATCATCCCACCCTCTATTTTTGTACACGTTTACCCTAAAGCCAGCCAAATGGTTTAAGGTACTAGCAAAAAGTTCAGCTTCCTTGGCCCATGCCTTTTCGAACTGGTCAAAGACGGTCTTCCTAAACTTAGGATCCGGGTCCGACAATAGGTTGCTGGCTTGCCCCATGGACAGTTTCTGAACCTTACCATCGCGCTCTACCTCGATACTCATCTGACCAACGATAGTGTTGTATAGATGGGACCAAGCATGGTAACCATCAACCTCCAAATCCGTAACTAAAGCTTCAAGTCGTGCGTCCATCTTTGATTTGGCTTGCATACGCCTTTCAGAAAGGGGGAAATCTAACTCGGCAAGTTCTTCGTCTGCAAAGAAGTCATGCCATTTTTCATCAGGGATGTTGACCAAGATCTGATCAACCAGGGTCATCACTCCTGCTAGAGAAGCGCTAATTTGACCTAAGTCCCCTTGTAAAAGTCGCGCCTTTGAATCGTGCACATCCTGAGCTGTCAAGCAACCGACAAAGGATGAACACTGTCCCAAATGGGTTGACACATCCTGTATACTTTGGATCAGTTCCTTAAACTGAGATACTTCCAGATCTGGTGTGAGGCTTTCAACCTGGGTCTTAAACTCTGCTATCTTGACCCGTACCTGTTCTATGTGTTCCATAAGCTCTGGAGAAGAGCTACCCCCTGGGAAGATGCTATCCAAATCCCACGTTTGTCTTAATTCAGTCATGCCTTACCTCCTTGTCTGATTAGGGCCTTGGCCTTCATTATACCATGTAGCTGATGTCAAGCTCAATCAAGCAACCTGAAACGGGCAGTAAAGTGCCGTAAAATAGGTGGCTCATATTCAAATGCTACTCCCTTGATTTTCTCCCTGTCGGCATAAACTTTAGCTACAGAATCAGCAATATAACGCATATGATTATCCGTGTAAGTCCTTCGTGGAATAGTTAAGCGTAAGAGTTCCAAATCGGCTAACCCATCCTCCCCTGTTTCGGGATCTCTTCCGTACAACAACGAACCGATTTCTACTGCTCTGATGCCGCTTTCGATATACAAGGCCACCGCAAAGGCATGGGCAGGATAGTGGGTCTTGGGCATGTCAGGTAAAATATTGCCAACATCCACGAAAACAGCATGGCCACCTATGGGCGATTGCACTGGAACTCCAGCATCCTGTAGTTGCTTACCCAACAATGCAACCTGGCTGATCCTCTGCGTTAAATAATCTTCTTGTACTACTTCTTTAAGCCCGATTGCCAAAGCTTCCATATCCCTACCTGCTAATCCACCATAGGTTGGAAAACCTTCGAAGGGAACGATCATGGCCTGGCACTGGCGAAACAGTTCTTCATCTTCCCGAATGGCTAAAATTCCACCAATGTTCACTAAACCATCCTTTTTAGCACTCATAGTAAATCCATCGCCATAGGAGAACATCTCCTTCACAATCTCAGGGATACTCTTATCTTGATATCCTGCTTCCCTTTGCTTGATGAAATAGGCGTTCTCTGCAAAACGAGCGCTATCAATCATTACTGGAATGTTGTATTTTTTTCCAATCGCGTAAGCTGCTTTGATGTTTTCCATTGAGATTGGTTGACCACCCACGCTATTACAAGTGACGGTGGTGACTATGGCAGCAATGGAGTCTGGACCTTTTTCCCGAATAAATGCCTCCATGGCCTCTAAATCAAAATTGCCCTTAAAGGGGTGTTCGGTAGTTGTATCTAAGGCCTCTTTCGTGATAAAGTTAACCGCCCTGGCCCTGGCTAACTCAATATGGGCTTTGGTAGTATCAAAGTGCATGTTACCCAAAACATACTGTCCATCTCTTTTCACCAAGAGTGGGAAAATAATCTGCTCTGCTCCCCGCCCCTGGTGAGTTGGTAACACGTACTTATAACCTGTAAGTTCTTGTACTGTTTCCTCTAAGTGATAAAAATTGCGGCTTCCGGCATAGGATTCATCACCCAACATTAATCCAGCCCATTGCCGATCACTCATGGCGCCGGTACCACTGTCTGTTAGTAAGTCGATATAAACCTGATCACTGCGTAACAAAAACGGGTTATATCCCGCTTTGGCAATACATTTTTTCCTCTCTTCTCGATCTAAAAGCGTGATTGGTTCCACCATCTTTATTTTATACGGTTCTGGCTGATACATGGGTACGCATACTTCCTTTCCGCAGACTTAATAACTTAACCCTGTCTTTACTATTAGTATTACGGTTTCTTAGTCCAATTCCCCTTCACGGGTCATAAAGTTTTCCTTGCGTCCTGCTCAGACAGATGTTATAGTAAGAGAGGTGTATAATTTTGGAAACTAGAAAGGAGGCATCAGAGCATGAAGTCCGTTAAAATTTTATGGAGTTATATGGAGAACAATCGACTTATATATCTTGGGGCAATTCTGTCTGTTGCATTGGCTGCCTTGGCAACTATCACTGGACCGTTAGTGATTCGGATCACAATAGACTCAGTGATAGGAGATGAACCATTAGCGGCACCATTATTGATACGCAACTTTGTAGAAGGAATAGGCCAACGTTTTTGGGTCCCTGGGATAGTGTTGATTGTAATCACCACATTCCGGGGACTTTTTATGTTTCTGAGGGGCAGACTTGCTGCCCAAGCCAGTGAGAGTATTGCCAAGAACATTCGCGACCGAGTCTATGACCATATCCAGTATCTGCCTTATAAGTTCCACAAAGAAGCTGACACTGGAGACCTCATGCAGAGATGCACTTCAGACGTGGATACGATTCGCCGTTTCTTAGGAGTGCAACTCGTGGAGGTCGGTAATGCCCTCTGTCTCGTGTTTTTGGTGGCGACAATTATGTTGCGAACAGATGTAAGAATGGCGCTGATCTCTATGATCGCTGTACCGTTCATATTTGTCTTCGCAATCGTGTTTTTTAAGAAGGTAAAAAAGACTTTTAAGGAAGCAGATGAAGCAGAAGCAGAACTGACGACAGTTCTCCAAGAAAACCTCACCGGAATTCGGGTGGTGAGGGCCTTTGCCAACCAGGACTTCGAAATTGAACGCTTCGACTCCAAAAACCAAGTTAATCGTGATAAACTATATCGCTTGATTTGGCTCTTGGCCTGTTACTGGTCGGCAAGTGACCTATTGGCCTTTTTACAGATCGGCATAGTCTTGGTCGCTGGAGCCTACTTTACAGCCCAAGGTGAGCTAACCATCGGTAGCATGATCCTGTTTAGTACCTATACCGGAATGCTCCTCTGGCCTGTTCGCCAATTAGGTAGAATCATCACCGATCTGGGCAAGGCCCTGGTGGCGTCAGAGCGATTGCAGCACATCTTCGATCAACCCAAAGAACAGCTTGTGGAGAATTTTAGAGAACCACACATTAGTGGTAATATCGTTTTTGACAATGTTTCTTTCAGCTATGAACCGGGGCAGCCGGTCTTGGAAAACGTGAGTTTTTCGATTAGTGCAGGGCAAACAGTTGCTATTTTAGGTCATACCGGTTCAGGAAAAAGTTCGTTGGTTCATCTTTTGGCTCGGCTTTATGATTATGACTCTGGGTCGATCACCATTGATGGAGTTGAGTTAAAAGAAATTGACAAACGATGGATGCGTAAGAATGTGGCGGTTGTCCCCCAAGAACCGTTTTTATTTGCTAAGACAATCAGAGAGAACATTACTTTGGCCCGGGGAGAGGTCTCAGATGAAGAGCTTTTCGCCATTTGTAAGGAAGCGGCCATCCATGATGTAATTCTCGGGTTTGACAAGGGCTACGATACTCTGGTAGGTGAACGGGGCGTCTCCGTTTCAGGTGGTCAAAGACAGCGCATTGCCATTGCTAGAGCGTTAATTTGTCATAGTCCCATTTTGATTTTTGACGATTCGCTAAGTGCCGTTGATACAGAGACGGATCTAGCAATCCGTAATGCACTGCAGAACCGTTCACATCGGGCTACAACCTTCTTGATTTCACATAGAGTTACAAGCCTGTCTAGTGCAGATTTAATCTTAGTATTAGACCACGGGAAAATCGTCCAGCGTGGAACCCATGAGGAACTCATGGCAAGTGACGGTCCCTATAAACGCATTTGGGAGATTCAAAACTCCCTTGAAGCAGAATTACGGGCCCTGTAAAGAAGGTGATCATATGCAGCAAGAGTTGCATGAAGAAGTACATGAAGAAAAGATTGATCTCAAGCTCTGGAGTCAAATACTCCAGTTTGCTAGCCCCTATAAACGTTACATTGGCTTTTCGGTGCTTGCAACGGTGGGGTTAGCAGTGGGTGATGCCCTTTTTCCCTATATGTCGAAAGTGGCGGTGGATCGTTTCGTGATACCCGAGACAACCTCTGGGCTAGGTTGGTTTGCCGCAGCCTTTGCCCTTTTAGCGGTTGCCCAATCTGCCAACCTCTACCTTTTCATCAGTATGGCTGGTAAAGTCGAATCTGGACTCACTTACACCATTCGGAAAGAAGGATTTGCCCACCTCCACAAACTTTCTTTTTCGTTCTACGACAAAAAAGCGGTAGGTTGGTTGTTAGCTCGACTCACGAGCGACGTCAACCGCTTGGGCGAAGTTGTCTCCTGGGGCTTGATTGACTTACTGTGGGGTGCGGTGACCATGGTTTTGTATACAATAATCATGTTCGCCTTAAACTGGCAGCTAGCCTTGTTGACCATGACCGTGATGCCCATTTTGGCAGTAGCCAGCGTCTATTTCCAAAAGAAGATTCTCAGGTCCTACCGCGATGTCCGCAGAATGAACTCGAGAATTACTGGATCGTTTAACGAGGGAATAATGGGAGCTACCACCACAAAGATCTTGAGTAGTGAGGAGAAAAACCTAGAGGAGTTCCAAGCACTTACCTCAGGCCTGAGGGCCTCTGGAATTCGAGCGGCAACCTTCTCAGCGCTGTTTTTGCCCATAGTTTTGACACTGTCTAGTGTGGGTACAGCCCTCACCTTGTGGCGCGGTGGCAATGGAGTTGTGACAGGTACTATCTCCTATGGTGTTCTGGTTGCCTTCATCTCCTATACGGTACAGTTCTTTGAGCCGGTTCGAGAAATCGCTCGGATTTTTGCGGAGATGCAAATGGCCCACGCCTCGGCAGAGCGGGTGCTTGGCTTGTTAAACACTGAGCCAGAAATAAAAGACCCTCCTGGATTAACTGGAGAATGGCCCAAACTGCGTGGTGCTATCACTTTTGAAGACGTCTCCTTCGCCTATAACCCCCAAGAACCTGTTTTGGATAACTTCAACTTGCAGGTTCAGCCGGGGCAGACAGTGGCGTTAGTTGGCGAGACCGGTTCAGGCAAAAGTACCATAGTAAACCTAGCTTGCCGTTTCTACGAGCCTACCAAAGGGCGGATCCTGGTTGATGGTGTGGATTATCGCGAACGGCCTTTGGCTTGGCTCCAGAGTAATCTAGGTTATGTACTGCAAAGTCCCCACCTGTTCTCAGGAACGATCAAGGAGAACATCCGCTATGGAAACCTCAAGGCAACTGATGAAGAAGTGATTCGCGCGGCAGAATTAGTAAGCGCTCATGAGTTCATTGTGAAATTGCCCAAGGGATATGACACCGAAGTGGGCGAAGGTGGCGGACTATTGTCCACTGGACAAAAGCAGTTAATCTCCTTTGCTCGTGCCATCTTGGCAGACCCAGCCATCTTTGTGTTGGATGAAGCGACTTCATCCATTGACACCGAAACAGAGCAGCTCATTCAAAAGGCAATTCAAACAGTGTTACGCGGCCGTACCAGCTTCATTATTGCCCATCGCTTGTCTACAGTACGCTCTGCAGACATGATTTTAGTAATTCGCGATGGCAAGGTGCAGGAGCAAGGTACCCATGATGAGCTCATGCAAGCCCAGGGTTATTACTATCGCCTCTACACTAATCAGTTCTTAGAGGACTGATCCAAAGCAAAAGGCTCAGGTCAAACCTGAGCCTTTTCGCTATGCTTATTGTGCTGTGTCTCTGGGTTAAACTTCAAATAGAGCAATAAACCAAGACCACTTAGAACGGCAACCGCCAACCAATAAACACCAAATGATCTGGCTGCTAGCCAGGAGAGTCCTAAAGAACCGAAAACAACACCTAAGTCAAAGGCGTTACTAAAGAAGGCTAAATCATTACCTGCATCAACTTCCTTGACACTATACCCGGGAACCATAGCTAACAATACAGCATTGACACCACCAAGACCCAAACCGGCACAAATGGCAGCCACAGTTAAGATGATCAATCCGTTTAGTACCGCTAAGAGCATTAGTCCCAGGATCAAGAGGCAAAAACCCGGGATGATTAGTCGATTATAACCAAAACGATCCGATAGGTACCCTGATAACGAGCTCCCCAAAGTGAAGGTGAGAGCAAAAATAACAAAAAACAAGCTAGGATTCATGATCCCCACCGCCCTAGCATGCAGGGCAAGCATAGATGAGGTGGCACCAATCACAGTAGCAGCAAAGAGCATAGCGCCACTTACTACCAACAGGTTACGGTTCTTCCAAGGAGAATGTGGTTTGTAGTCCTTTCCTAGATCTGCCTGGGCTTTAACTTCTACACCCGCTCCCCCATCCATGAAAAAACTCAAAACTGCTGCTAACCCGACTACTAAAGTAGCTCCCCAGAATAGGTGGTCATAGCTGTATTTATCTGCAAGAAAACTCCCCAAAAGTGGGCCAACCATCATCCCCATCCCGATCATGGCTGTAAAAATGCCAAAGAACAAACCACGATTTGCAGGTTTAGTGTTCTCAGAAAGTACTCCTTGCCCACCCGTAACGTAACCCGCTAAGCCTATGCTCTGTAACAAGCGCACCAAGCCCAAAAAAGCAAAACCAAGAAAAGGCAAGTACAAGAAGAGGACGATGGTTGCAGTAACAAGCCCGATACGTAATACGAGAAGGTTAGAAAAGCGAGTGGATAGTCTACCAAAATAGACTTTTGCTAGTATGGAGCCTAGAGATAAAAGGCCCACGATAACGCCTACCACCACTTCGCTTCCACCCAGATCGGTAATATACAAGGGTAATGTGGGGACAAACATCTGGTTCATAGTATGGTATAGCACGGTAATGATTAGTACAAGAACAACATCCTTATACTTTGACAATCGGATCATCACTCTCCCTAACTTACATTGTTAACGTTAGACGACAAAAAGGTAGATCATCAGAAAGTGGAGTACTGTTCCTAAACCCACGAAGATATGAAAGATCTCGTGAAAGCCAAAACGCTTCGGGAAGAAATTGAAGATTTTTGTGGCATAGATCACTGCACCGATGGTATAGGCCACCCCTCCTGCAATCAGTAGGTAAATCGCAGGTCTGGCCAAAGTTTGAACGAGTTGTCCAAAGGGGATAACCGCCAGCCATCCCAAGAGCAAGTAAAAACCAGCGGTGAGAATACGAGGTAGTTCCACCAACCAAACCTTCATTGCGGCACCCAACGCGGAAAGTCCCCAGATAACCGCCAACATCACCCAACGCCACAGACCTTCTAAACCATGGTACAACACTGGCGTGTAAGTTCCAGCGATTAGAATATAAATGGAAATGTGGTCAAATTTCCTGAGTAACAGTTCCCGTTTGGGGGTTGTTCTGACCCAGTGATAGAGGGTACTGGCCCCATAAAGCAAGATAATACTCACACCGAAAATAACGGCAACTGTCACCCCTGCAACTGAGCCCCAGCCTTTCCAGATCAGTAGACCTAAGGCAACAAAGCCGAAAAGAAACATGGCAAAGTGAGTCAGGGCATTTACCGGTTCCTTGATTTTCCCTACAAATCTTACCAGGCTCATCAAAATCAACTCCCGTCATCTAGATTCCTCTACTCTTCCCCCTTGGGCGATAAAAATCCTCCTTTAGAAGTTCCAGGGAGGACAAATTTCCAACGCTACGAATACAGATCATTAAGTATGTATTTAGAGGAGGCCTAGCTAGTTATGAGTGATTTAACAGTAATCTTATGGGCACAAGAGTATGCTACTCCTGTCCTCACTGCCTTTTTCACTGCCATCACTTCCTTTGGTTCGCTAGAGTTCTACATGTTGGCAATTCCAATAATCTACTGGCTGGTGGACAAACACTTTGGTTTTCGCTTTTCCGTCTTCTTTATTCTGTCTGCCTATCTGAACTCGGGAGCTAAGCACATCTTTATGACAGAACGTCCTCCTAGGGAGTTAAGACTTGTCACCCAAGAAGGCTACTCATTCCCCAGTGGCCATGCCCAGGGAAGCACAGCATTTTGGGGTTTCTTGGCTCTGAAACTGAGAACTCCCTTAGCCTATGTGGGAGCCGCTGTAATGATTGCTTTAATCAGCTTCTCCCGTATATTTTTAGGGGTGCATTGGCCTATAGATATCATAGGTGGGATAGCTATTGGTCTTTGTTTGCTCTTCGCCTACTCCCGGATTGCCCACATCGACCTCACCAGGATTGACCTGCGTAAATGGATTCTAGGTTCGTTTTTAGCAGCACTTGCACTCTATTTGTTACACCCCACTGGAGATGGCCCCATGACAGTTGGCTTCATCTTAGGTGCGCTGATTGGTTATCGTTTCGAATTAATCTACGTGGATTTCGAAGAAGAGGGTTCACTTGTGCAGAACATTGCTAAACTGGTTCTAGGTTTAGCTGTGCTTTTTTTGCTCAGAATTGCCCTCAAACCCCTTGTAGGTTGGCTTCCTACTGGTATTAGTGTCATAGTTCGCTACAGCCTGCTTGGTCTTTGGGCTTCTCTTGGTGCCCCCTTCGCCTTCATGAAGCTAGGTTGGTACAAGCGACCCGTAACCACCATTACGAACTAAAACTGAAAGGTAGTGATCATCATTAAACGCTACTACACGGCCCCCTGGATGCGAGAACTAAACACCAAAGTAATCTCTAAGCACCACGAGGATGGAAAGCATTTGGTGGTGTTGGAAGAAACGATTTTTTACCCCACAGGTGGAGGTCAACCTCACGATTTGGGCCAGATCAACAACATTCCCGTACTGGATGTCTTTGAACAGGATCGAGTGGTTTACCATGTCCTAGAACGACCTTTAGAGGTAGATTCAGTGTACTGTGTATTAAATTGGGATCGCAGATTGGATCATATGCAACAGCATAGCGGGCAACACCTGTTATCTGCAATCCTGGACAATCAGTACGGCTATAAGACTGATAGTTTTCATCTGGGTGAAGAGTATTGCAGCATTGACATTTCTACATCTTCCTTGCCACGAGAGAAGCAAATTGAAGTGGAAACCAAGGTAAACCAGGTGATCTTCGAAGATCTACCGCTCCTAACCTATACTCTAGCACCAGAAGATCTCACTAGTGTTCGCCTCCGCAAACTCCCAGATGTTGAAGGACCTTTGCGCATCGTAGAGATACAAGGGTTAGATTATTCACCTTGCTCTGGCACCCACGTGAGCAAGACCGGACAGATTGGGTTGCTCAAGATAACCAAGACCGAGACCTACAAAGGAATGACCAGGGTGTACTTCCTTTGCGGCCAGAGAGCTTTCATAGATTACAGACGCAAATTGGATATTTGCAGTAACCTGGGAGCTCTTTTGTCTGTGCCAGAAGCAGAACTGGAAGGACGTATTGCTTTAAAACTTGAGCGCAAACGAGAATTAGAAAAGAAACTATCTGAGCTAAGCATGGAACTTTTGCAGTTCAAGGCTCAAGCCATTGTGAATGAGCAACAAAGTCCTTTTTATCTGAGTCTACCCAATGCCAGCATAGAAGAGGCTCAGCAGTTAGCCAGATCTATTCTTGATCTAACCACGGGAAGTGTAGTTATTAACCTAGGTGACCGCTTGGTCTTGTCTCACAATCTACCCCAAGGTGTTCACTTAGGACAGCTCATTAAGGAACAAGGAAAGGAACTTGGCGGCAGGGGTGGCGGGAGTTCATCCAGCGCTCAGGTCTTTTTTCCAGAGGCCCAGCAATTGCAGGATTTTGTCGACTTTCTCCAAAATGAAATTTTCAAATAAATTGAAGGGGATAATTGGGCAGTGTCGAACCTACCGTTAGAAAATTCATGTCGAGGAGAGTTTGCTAATGTATGTTTGGGTTGGACGGACACTTGCTCAATTCTTCTTCCTTGCTATCCAAGTATTTGGCAGTCTACGGGTGCTTGGTCGCCCCACGCCTCGAGAAAAAATAATATTGTTCTCGCTGCTGCAAACGGCCTCCATAGTATTGTTTACCTCTATCTTGCCAGTTCCAGAGTTGCAGTTCGTGTTCTTGTCCATAACCCATCTTTTACACTTTATGTGGGTTTTCTCTGCAGATCTCTTCCCTGACGCTCTGTTCTGTTATCTTACACCTCTTGCCCTTACTGCCCTCGGTGAACTTATCTTTCCACCCTTTTTCTTGAGCTACTCGCCGCCTGCTCAGAATTGGTTTATATCCAGCATCCTGGGACGTTCTCTGACCATATCCGCTTACCTCCCCACACTTTTCTTAGCACTCTTTTTCGTTCTAAAAGATCTCTGCGGAGCAAAGACTTGCGAGGAGAACGAGAAAATATGTAACTATGGTGGTTGGTTAACAACATTTGTGATAATACCCACTATCTGCTTTTTGAGAGCGCCACGTCTTGGCACAACGTTCCCGGTACAGCTCACTTACTTAGGGATTTTCTTTAGAACTTACGTCATTGCACTACCGGTCCTTGGTGTTACACTATACCAATACATGACTAAAGAGCGCAAGGCAGAGAAGGTCCTCCAATACCATCAAAAAAGACGTGTGGTTCAGGACGCAGCCTTAAGGACCTTGAGGGAAGAACGTCATGACCTGCTCAATGAGTTAACCTTGATCTCCACTTATGTACAAATGGGAAGAACGGATGACGCTTTGACTTCTATCGCCTATAGCGCGGCCAAATTACCAGATCGCTATAATTATGCCACATTACCCACTGACGCCTGGATGACTGTGCTGGAACTGAAGCAGCTGGAGGCTAAGCGGAGAAACATTGACTTCTCTGTGGAAATCGTGGCAAATCCACCGCAGAGTTTTACAGAACAGCGTCTTCTGCCCAAAGTTATCATGAACTTAGTGGATAACGCCTTTGCTGCAGTAGAGAACCAGACTGATCCCAAAGTAAGATTAACCTGGTCAAGGGGAACGCTAGGCGAACGTTTGCTAATTGTGGCAAACAACGGTCCGGAGATTAACCCCTGGGACGGAAAAATGATGTTTCGTGGTGGGGTTACGTCAAAGAAGGATCCATCGGGCAATCACGGCTGGGGTCTCGCCATTTGCACCCAAATTGCGCGAGAACTGGGGGCCGCGCTGACCTACGAAAGCTCCCCAGAACAAACAAAGTTTATCTTTACTCTCCCAGTCTCGTCGGTGGATGAACAGAAGCATCTACCGGCAAACTAAGTATACGGGACGATATCACCACTACCTTTGTAGATCATACCTCCGGCAATATAGCCCCGGACAGAACTGAGGGGATAGACCACAGTCTTAGCCCCGATTAGAGTTCCGGGGTTTAATACTGCGTTACACCCGATCTCCACTTCGTCTCCTAAAATGGCACCGAGTTTACGTAAACCGGTTTCTATTACTTCCTCACCCACCCTAACCTTAACAGGTTCTTTCGTGGATTTAAAATTAGAGATGATGGCACCTGCTCCCAAGTGGACTCCCCGCCCTAAGATCGAATCCCCCACATAGTTAAAGTGGGGTAACTGTACTTTGGAGAAAAGGATAGACTGTTTTACTTCGCTGGAGTTACCAAGCACCACCCCGTCACCGGCAATAACATTACCGCGCACATAAGCATTGGGCCTTATTTCGCAGTTTTTTCCAAAAATAGCTGATCCTTGAAATCGGGCAGTGTCCGCGACAGTAGTTCCCTCCCCGATCCAGACTCCCGGTGCAATTTGTGTGTAATTGGAGCCTTTGTCTTTGAGCAACTCGTCAATAAGCCGAGGAATGTAGGCTAGGACTTCCCATGGATAGTGCACCTCCAGAAAAACATCAGGGGTGGGGCAGCCCTCCCAACTAAAGAACTTGTGCACATTCAACATTTCCAACACTCCTTAGTTCAGTTGTTCACTACTGAAAACAGAAGCTACCCACATTCCGCTTCCAAAGAGACCCAAACAAACTAACAGTTCGAGGGCAGTCCTGGGTAAACCTGGAAAAGCAACAGCTAAGGAACCAAACATGAGACCTAGTATAGCATAATAGACATGACCATGTTTCCAATTAAAAAGGCAATTAACTAATCTGGAAGCAAGGAAAACCGCTGGAATTACCCCTAAACCTGCCGGAACTAGAATGTGTAAGTTAAACTGAGCCACTGCTCTAAGCAGTTCCTCATAAAAGCCAAAGGCTATTAGTAACATAGAAGCACTTAACCCTGGTATCACCAGCCCCACACCCATTAGACTTCCCTTTAGGACCGAACTGAAAAAGTTGGAGGTGAGCGCTACTCCCTGACCAAAATAAGCTGGTAGTCTGGTAAAAAAGACTATTAATGAGATCCCCAACGCTAGACTAACTAGATACGACAAGCGAAATCCCTTAACATTGGCTATCTTCACTACCGTTGGCAGACCAGCAACCACCAGACCGAAAAAGAAGTAGAGGGTTGGTAGTGGATGTTCAGAAAATAGAAATTCCAACACTCGACTTAGGAGGAGCAAACAGCTGGCTGCCCCCAAGCCCAAAGGTACTAGTAACCTAATATTCTCCCGCAAGTTTTCTAAAGGCTTGGCTATGGCAGCGATAATGGGTTCATAGAGTCCTAAAACCATAGCTAAAATACCACCGCTTACTCCCGGGATTACCATAGCTAAACCGATTACAAAACCACTGCCCAGTCGATACCAAAACCCATTTTCTCTAGCCACTTTCCCGAATTCCCTCCAAACCTGCCCGGTCTTTAATCAGAATCCGCCTATGCCCAACTTGCTCAATAAGTCCTTGAGATTGGAAAGATGATAGTTTACGACTCAAGGTTTCTCCAGTCATACCCATTTGTGAAGCTAGATCTCTTTTGCTCATCTCCAACTCGATTTCGGTGTTCCCATTACTCAGATCCAATAACGTCTGTGCTAAACGTCTCTCCACCGAATGTAGACTTATATCTTCCAAGAGCTGTTCGGTTTTTTCTAGCCTTTGACTCAATTCTTCTAACACTTTAAAGGCAATACTAGGATACTTCACCATCAACTCTCGGAGGCTATCCGCTTCAATAACACACATACTACAAGGCTCTAGGGTCTCGGCATAATCTCCCATGGGTGAGTGGCTAAATAACGACAACTCCCCGATAAAATCACCGGCCTTAACTACACGGATCACTTGCTCTTTTCCGGTGTCACTTAAGCGATAAATCTTTACCAGCCCGGTATGGATGACAAAGAGACTGTCAACCTGATCACCCATGGCGTAAATAAGCTCACCTTTCTCCAATGTAACCTGTCTGGTGAGCTGAGCCACTTCCCATTTTTCTTCTGTGGTTAGGTTGTGAAAGATGGGAACTAGGTCAATACAGGTCGCATTCTCACTATGCTCACAATAACACTTCACAACTTCACCCCATCTCACCGTAATTATAAAATTCCCCCTATTTTGTAAGACTCCTGCACTTTGCTCATCTGGTAATAGCTAGTTTATTCAACTCTAGATAGATCAAGAATCCCCACTGAGCAATAATTACAGTGGGGTAATCTACTTAATCATTTAGCTGATAAATCTTGCCAATAGGAACTGAAAACATAAAGCCCACGCTAGGATGATCTACATCGCCCAAAACGTCCTTCACTGCTTCAACGGTTCGCTCCACCAGTTCCTCACTATCCAGTACAGTAAAAATCGTTTTGTTATAGGGGCGCGCTCCTTCTAAAAGTGCTTTCAACGAGCCAAAAAGGGGGTAATCTCTGCCACGGCTACTTACCAAGGCACTGGCCATCCCTTGACTATCCACAATGGTAGCCCCTTGAACTCCCACATCCACAAAACGAGCGAGAATCTCATCCAAATAATCCGTCTCATTAATTACCAGAAACAAGGCGTACATTACGTAGCCCTCCTTTAATTTACAAATTGTCTACCCATACCACCGACTTCTCCAGCCTTTTCAATGGCCATCTTAGCAAAAATAGGACCGATCACTTCAAAAAATAACACACTAAATACAAGAATTGTGCTGACCGCCATGCCGTATTCAGGTAAGTGCTGGTGCACAAGCATAGCTAAAGTTACTGATATTCCTCCCTGGGGCAGTAATGCTAGACCCAAATACCTTTGAACTGCAGGATCTGCTTTTACGCCTTTAGATCCGGCCCAAGCACCAAGAATCTTCCCACATGAGCGGGCCAAAATATAAAAGACGCCCACTATTAAGACGTTCATAACTACTTTGAGATCTAGACTTGCTCCAATGAGAGTAAAGAAAAGCAAGAAGACTGGTGGTGTAAAGTGGTTCAGACTAAAGAAAACTCGATTCGAGTTTTGATTTAGATTCACTAACACTGAACCCAAAATAATATTGGTTAATAATGGTGATAGGCCTAGCAGTTTGGCGAGGCTCGTGGAGAAAAAGATGAGAGCCAGAGTAATAATCAACAGTTCATCAGTATCACCGGCTTTTTTACCGAGGAAGGTTAAGAGCAGCCCCAGCGCAGTACCTAGAGCAATGCTCCCAATGATCTCCACAAGAGATTGACCCACCAATTGCCAATATGTATAACCATTTGAACCTACCAAGACGTACACTCGGGATATAGACAAGGCTACTCCAAAGAGTACAACTCCCAAAACTCCGTCGAAGGCCGCAACAGGCAAAAGTGTCCGGGTGACAGGACCGTCAGAGCGATATTGACGCATCACCATAAAACTAGCTGCAGGAGCTGTGGCACCGGATATGGCCGCCATAAGCAGACTAAAGACAAAGTCTTCTTGTAGTAAGAAGTAAAGAACAGAAAAGACCACCAAAACGGCCCCTGCCACCTCAGCAAACGTGATAATTAGGAAGGATTTACCGAGTTTTCTCATGTCTTTCAGTACAAACTCGCTGCCTATCTTAAAGGCAACGATGGCTAAGGCAATTTCACCCACAATGGCGAAGGAAGTAATATCATGAGGTGAAATGAGTTGTAACAGAGACGGACCCATTAGAAATCCAGCGAGTAAATAACCAAAAATGTTGGACAACCTAAAAATCTTGGCCAGTTTTCCCGCAAGGCACCCAATCAAAATAACAAGTGCAAGTTTAAATAATAAGTCCAAGCCCATCCCCCCTTCAATCACCCAGTCGTCTCAGTTCCAAACCAAATATAGCATATTTACACTACCCTGTCAAAAAGTAACCCCAGTCCCAAAGTGGCACAAAAAGCCTTCTCAGAAGAGATTTTAGCCATCTTGGCCTCCCGAGCGTTGCGGGTCTTTGGCTCTTTCATGTCTTTTCTACAAATAGCATGAAGATCTTAAAGGGAATTTGTTGTTGTTGGCGAACATTCGGTTAGTACTAATTGGAGGGACAGCATGAAAACGTTGCAAACAATCGATACTTATCTCTTGGACCTGGATGGAACTTTCTATTTAGGCGATCAGCTTTTCCCCTGGTCTCCCTACTTTGTGGAAACCATGGAAAAGTTAGGAAAACGCTTTGTTTTCGTAACCAACAACTCTTCTCAAAGCGCAGATTACTATGTACAGAAGATCCGCAGCATGGGCGTGACCATTACTGAAGACCAAGTCTTTACCTCGGGCCAGGCCACAATCTTCTATCTTAAAAAGTACAACTATCCCCGAAAGATCTATCTCGTGGGAACTCCAGCACTGGAGCGGGAGTTTCAAGAAGCAGGCTTTATCCTCACAGAAAAGGACCCAGAAACAGTAGTTCTGGGCTTTGATATGACGCTTACGTATGAGAAGCTGCAAATTGCCTGCTCGTTAATTCGGAAAGGCGTACCTTTTATCGCAACTCACCCTGACTTCAATTGTCCTACACCAGAAGGGCCTATTCCCGATTGTGGTGCCATGATTGCGTTAATCACTGCCTCAACTGGCGTGAAACCCAAGATCATCGGTAAACCCTACCCAGAAATGATCGAAGCTCTGCGTGCAAAGTACGGTTTAGAAGACCCCGCTAAGGTAGCCATGGTAGGTGACCGTCTGTATACCGATATAGCCATGGGCAATGCAGCGGGCATCAATAGCATCTTAGTATTAAGTGGTGAGGCGACGCTTGAAGATGTGGAAGCGTCAGACGTAAAACCTGACTTTATCGTAAAAGATATCGGGGAAATAGCCGATACCATACTGGAACGTTAATTAAACGGTAGGCCATGCCTCTCCAGAGGCGGAAACCCCTTTGTTGGCGAACTCATACAGCAGTTGATGCACATTTTTGAGACTGGCCTCAATACCAAAAAAAGCTTCCTCTAGACCTGTAAACTCTAAAGTGAGCCACCCTTGGTAGTCTTGTGCATTCAACCTTTCAAGTAAAATATCTACTGGGACTAAACCTAAACCGAAAACGGCCCCCACCAAGGGGCTGTTTTTCTTTTCTGCTCGCTCATCAACTCGCACATCACTTGCCAGTACATAGCCAATATGCGGTTGGAGAAGATCAAGTGCCACCTGGGGATCCTCGCCTGCCAAGACAGAGTTGGCCAAGTTTAGGCAGACTTTTACTTGAGGACTCTTGATTTTATCCAACAACCGAGTTAACCTCTCACTGGGAAAATCCGGGTTACTTTGGTTTTCGAAACAGAGAACTAAATCCTTACCTTCAATTTCAGGCAGAAGTGAATCCAAAAGTCGAAGCACCATGTTTTCCATCTCCGTGCCAGTCAGGTTGTGTTTGGAAGTATTCCCTAGGATCCTTATGCAACCAGCCCCCAACTGTTGGGCTAGTTTTAGCCCTGACCTCATCCGTTCGTTCTTCCCATTAGGAACCCACTCAATTCCATAACAGGCTACCGCCAGCCCTGTTTCTTGAAGCTTGCTCTGAATCGCCGCCAAATCCTCGTCATCCGTAGGAAGATAAAGATCGGCCACTTCAACGCCCTTCACGCACAATCTTGATGCATGCTTCAGGAAATCAATGCTACACATTTCTCCTTGCATGAACTGCCTATGCAGACTATGCATACTGATGGCTACCTTCACAGCGCTCAGTCCCTTCTTTTGGGTCTCTATTCCGTTTTTAATGTTTATTCACCAACCTTAGGCTTTCTCCTTGCTATCATGGTATAATTAGGACAAGGTGGTGACCAATGTGAGTTATGAAGCAGACGCCATTCTAGGAAAAGAGGGGTTGCTCGCCAAGGGGCTGGCTAATTACGAGTATCGGCCTGAGCAAATCCAAATGTCCAACCATATCTATAACGCTCTCCAACAGGAACACCATGCCCTCATTGAAGCGGGAACTGGCGTTGGCAAGAGCTTGGCATATCTTTTGCCCTTAATTTACTATACTGTAGAAGAGAATAAACTGGCCATTGTAGCCACCCATACGCTCACCCTTCAAGAACAACTCTTTCAGAAGGATATTCCTCTGTTAAAAGAAGTGTTGCCTTTCGAGTTCCAAGTGGAAGTGTTCAAGGGGCGAGGCAATTATTTGTGTCGCAGACGCTGGCAAGAGTTGCTCCAGGGCCGAGGTAATCAACTAGGTCTCCTGGATAACTTGGAACTTTTGCGACGCTGGGTTGAGGAGACCGAATCTGGTGACTACAATGAGGCTCCAGTAAGTATTCCCTGGGAATTGTGGGCGGAAATCCGTTGCGAAAAGGAAAGCTGTCCCGAAGAACTCTGTTCCCACTTTTCAAATTGCTTTTATTGGAGCTTACGTCATCGACTAGCGAAGGCCCACCTAATCATCACTAATCAAGCTATGCTCTTGGCTGATGCCCGGAGCGAAGGTCATGTCTTGCCAGGCTATGATGGGGTTGTAATTGATGAAGCCCACAACTTAGAAGATGTGGCGACCAATGCCTACAGTCACGAGTTAACTAGAGAGGGATTTTTGGCCTATTATCGGACTGGAGTTCAATTAGAGAGCGTGCTACGGGATGTGGTACCTGAATACGTTATTCAAGATCTTAATCTAGTCCTTGATGAACTTATCAGAGAAGCTGGCCAATATTTTACCCAAATTGCAGGTTTAATTACTAGCTATACGGTGCCCTTAACTGATGAAAACCGACCCCTGTTCGCCCAAACCAGCCTGCCGAAACACCTTAAGGATGTTCAGGATGTACTTAAAGAGTGTAATCTAAGCGAAGATGGTGAAACGCTCGGACTTGTGGAGCAGTTTTCTGCCTTTACCGAGAGAATGATCGCAACCCTTGATTTAATCTTACGAGGGCAGGATGACACCTATGCCTATTGGGCAGAAATGCAAAATGGGGAGCCATGCTTAACGGCTGCCCCCATTGAGATTGGCGATCTGCTGCAAGAGACTCTTTTTCAAAAAACGGCGTCAGTCATTCTCACTTCCGCCACATTGAGCACTAACCAATCGTTCGATTATGTTCAAAACCAGTTAGGTTTAGATCGGGCAGAGGAATTAATCTTAGGCTCACCCTTCGCGTACGAGAAGCAAGCTATTCTGTGCGTGCCGACTGAAGCTAAACACCCCAACCACCCTCGTTATGCCCATTACGTGGCTTACTTGATTCTACGCACATTAGCTGCAACCCGCGGTGGTGTTATGGCGCTGTTTACCAGTTATAGTCTCATGGATGAAGTGGCTGATGCCATTTATCCTAAACTGGACGAGGTGGGCTATCACCTCTTTAAGCAGGGTGATGGTCCCCGCCTTGGCTTGATCCAGGATTTCCAAGCCCACCCCCGCTCCCTGCTCTTTGGTACTAATAGCTTTTGGGAAGGTATCGACCTGCCTGGCGACGCCCTAAAAGCGGTAGTTATCACCAGGCTCCCCTTTACCGTTCCAGATCGCCCTGTTACGGCTGCCCGCCTCCGAGCCATTGAAGCAACTGGAGGTAATCCTTTTTTCGAGTATAGTGTGCCGCAAGCTATTCTCCGCTTGAAACAAGGTTTCGGACGTCTCATTCGTAGCAAGCAGGATCAGGGCGGAGTGGTCATTTTAGATGAGCGCATTCTGACCAGCAATTATGGTGCCGCTTTTCTGGCTTCTTTACCTCCCGCTCGATTCACTCGCGATTTAGACGAACTCCGCACTCTGTTCGGTCACTAATTGCACGTCATAAAGAGGTCCCTTTTTAATGACACGGACCTTCTCAATCTCTTCTCCCACCATGATTTCTGTTGGACGCATCTTCCGCGTCACCTGATACAACGTGGAACGGATGGTGGATTCGTTCACATCATCCCTCCCACGTCCAAACTTTTGCACAACTGCCCTGGCTGGAACCCCTTCAGGGCTTTCTTGTGCTAATACATAAAGCGCCTCCACAATCTGACTAGTCAAAGACGGACCAGCTCCCCTTGAACTTCCGGTTTCCTTTAGCAGACTATCAAGTTTCCGCAGATCCTGCTCTTTTGCTGCTAGATTGCTTTGCAGTGCTTGAATCTCTTCGTTCAGAATCTCGCGAGCCTGTCGAAGTTGCTCCCGATAACTCATAGTGATCCCCCTTCTGTGACATCATATTACCTAGTATGGTCACGTTCCTCAGGTAATATTACTTTTGAGGCCCATTTCATTACCAAAAAGATGAAGATAGCAGAGCCTAATAAGATGGGGATATAAAAAACTACAGTTCTCCACAACACTATGAAAGTGCCTAGTGCATCGGGTTCTAATACACCATCAAGCACAATCCAGGAAATCCCTTCCGATACTCCCGCGCCGCCGGGAATGGGCGATATGACGGGAGCTACACCAAAGAGGACAGATACGGCATAACGTACCGCAGGAGTAAAAACACCAAATCCACTAAGCAAGACAAACGTCCCTGTGTAGTACACAAGATAGTAGCAGAAAGCAATGGCTACACAGGCAAAATAGTAACCTCTGCGTTCCACCAAGATTAGCTCCACAGTTGAACGAAACTCCGCAACCCAATCAGTAGATCGGGATCCCAACTTTAGTTTGCGGAACAACCAATGGAAAAAACGCTCGCTCTTCACTATTCCCACAAGCAAGGTGAGTAAAGCAACTAAATAAACTGAGGCACCAACCTTAATCACATTAAAATAGGTGGCCAAATCTGCGGGAACATTCCTTAGAGTGAAAGAGCTAACTAACCCTAACAGGGCCAGCGAT